>JACKCN010000006.1 GCA_020634015.1 Candidatus Delongbacteria bacterium
CTGTTGCCCATTGATGGAGATTCACCAAATGGCTGGCCCGGTTCTTGCGATGAACGCGCGCTTGACTTCCGTCCTGGCGCTCTTCCTGATGGCGCTTCATATGAAACAGTGTGTACGGAAGCTGCACTACCAATCGTGCTTCATTTCCAACGGGGAACGATCCATGAAACCATGCATTGCAGCGCTTCTGCTGCTTGCCGCGCAGCTGCCCGGGCTCGCGGCCACGTCGGCCAGCGAACATTTCACCCTGCAGCAATGGGGCCTGGGTGCCGGCAGCAATCCGGCGAACCCGCCAGTCTCAGCCAACTTCCGGCTCGAAGGCTCCGCGCTCGGTATCCTCTCCGGCGCGGACACGGGCAGCGAGACGGCCACCCTGAAGCCCGGCTATTACCTGGGCGTGCTCGATGGGGACATCCTGCCACCCGAGATCGTGTCCATCACCGCGGACGAGTCCACGGTGTCGATCAGCTGGCTGCCCGTGGCTGGCGCGCACTCCTACCGCGTGTATTCCTCCGCCGAAGCCTACAGCGGCTTCAGCCTCGACACCGGCGGCGCTTTCGACGGCACGAGCTGGAGCGCTCCCGCAGCGGTGGGCAAGCGCTTCTTCTATGTGGCAGCCGTGTACTGAGCCCGCTTCCGCGTCACGGCGGACAGAACGCAACAAGAAGATGTGATACAGGAGAAACGATGACTTCCATTCCAATGACGATCCGATGCGCCCTTGGCGCCCTGCTGCTGAACTTTCTTGCCATGGGCGGGGCGCAGGCGGACGCGCTGACAAAGGCGGACGGCCCTCGGCGCAGCCTGCGGCAGGCCGATTCCCAGG
Organism: Candidatus Delongbacteria bacterium; assembly: GCA_020634015.1. Lineage (NCBI taxonomy): Bacteria > Candidatus Delongiibacteriota > Candidatus Delongbacteria bacterium. Next base: position 827 of record JACKCN010000006.1, read on the forward strand.
CGGCTCCGGCGTCCGACGCGGGCAGCCTGCGCGATGGCGAGCGCACCGGCAACGCGCCCGACCGGGTCGACTTCCAGGGCCGCCTCGCGGACAGCGGCGGGAGTCCCCTGGATTCCACTCTGTCGATCCACTTTTCCCTGTACGACGTGGAGACGGGAGGCACGTCCCTCTGGAATGAAAGCGTGGTCACGGAGGTCGTCGGCGGCCTCTTCCATGTCCTGCTGGGCGCGTACAGCCCTCTCGACGCCTCGCTGTTCTCCGGCCCCAACCGCTGGATCGGCCTGACGGTGGGCGACGATGCGGAGATGACTCCCCGCGTCCGTGTCGGCGCCGTGCCCTACGCGCTGCAGGCGGGTGCCGGCGACAACATGGGCAACCACACGGCCACGCAGAACATCACTCTGGGCAACCGCAGCATCAGCGGTGACGGGGACAACGAGGGCATCTACATCAGCTCGGAAGGCAAAGTCGGCATCAACATCTCCAACCCGTCGACCGAACTGGGCATCTATTCCCTGAATGCGAACCTGCCGGTCGGGATCACCCAGAATGACCTGGGCAGCGGCTATTCCATGGACCTGACGACCTCCGACGAACTTGGTGAGCAGACGACGCGCCTTGTCCTGGATGGCGGCTACCAGCCGGACGTCTCCTTTTACCGGGGAAGCCATGGATCCGAAGAGTCCACCCTGTTCATCGAAGGATCGAACGGCCATGTCGGCATCGGCACCACGAACCCGGACGCGGCCCTGCATGTTCGAGCCGATTCCGTCGGCGACGCATCGGGACTCAGGATCACCCAGGCGGGCTACAACAGCCTGTTCTACCACGACGAGGTCGGCAGCCTGATCATGCGCAAGTTCAACCAGACCGACCAGCTGGTGCTGGGATCGACCGGCAACGTGGGTGTCGGCACGACCACACCGAACACGAAGTTCGAAGTGGCCGGCACGGCCACGGTGGACGCGCTCGCCTTCCCCGATGGCACGGCACTGGCATCGGCCTCCGGGGTGGTGACCCTGGGCAGCGGCAACTTCATCGCGATGAACAGCAGCAGCACGGTGATCACGAACTATGCCTCGGGCCAGGGCGGCAGCTACATGTCCAGCGGCAACGTTCCGCTGGTGGCGGCCCTCCAGTTGCCGCAGGGCGCGACCGTCACCCGGGTCAAGTTGTACGTCTACGACACCTCTGCGCTCAACCTCAGCGCCATCGTTGCCGGGAAGATCCTTGGCACGTCGTCCAGCGTGACTTTGGCAAACCTGACGGTCAACACGTCTTCGGGGCACGGTTCGGCCGAGACCCAGACCATCAACGAACCCTTGGTGGACAATCTGACGCACCAGTATGTCGTCACGGTCCAGCCCAACGGGAACTGGCCGGCCGGTGGGGTCCTGTCCGTCACCGGCGTGACCGTCGAGTGGGAGATGCAATAGGGAGTCGATCGGACCACGCCGGAAATGCCTGCACCCCGGGCACGAGATTCCGGGCGGATTCCGCGTGCCGAAGTGTGGAGGCGGAGCTGGTTCGCCTGGAACACGCATGCGGCTGTTGAAAGCGCGCACAAGGCTTCAGGCGCTGGCGAAAGCCATGCCGGCGAAGAAGCGTCGCTGATGTTCGCGGAAACCCCCGGGCCAGCCGACCATACCCATCAAGATCTGCAGGAGTCGGAAGTCGGACACCCATGGATCATCGATGGGCTGCCCATCGAGGACAGGGGCACCAGCTGTCGCACACGGGACCGCATTCAAGCCCGATGGCTGAGCGGGCTCAGGTTCCTCATCGCGCCACCACGCGTGCGTGGACAGGAGGAGGTGTGGCCGACACGATGGGACGCTGGACAGGCGGACGCGTGCATTGTCTTGCCATCGCATCGACCTGCCTGCGCTCGCCAGAACCGATGCATCCGGCGTGTCCGGCCACAAGATGCTTCCAGATCGGCAGCGGGCGCGTCCCGGTCGTGACTCTGCCATGATTCACGTTCTGGCGGCGATCCAGCAAGGCGGACCATGGCGGAAGCTTCTGTCCTTCGGGAACGAGACGCGTGGCCTGTCTGCCTGCCCATTCTTCCGCCATCCCGCTTGTGAAGGCCCGGTGAAGACCTCTCCCCAATCGTTCAATCCGCCGGATTCTGTTCGCCCGGACGGATGACCCGGTTCGTGCCGGAGTTCTGAAAGCCCTGTTTATCAAAGGGTTGAATTCTGGCAGCCAGCTCGCCGGTCCGCCATTTTCCAGTGGCACGCCCCTTGCAACCACGCGGCGATCGCTTCCGCCACCCAGACGCCATGGGGCGCGCGGGATGAACTCCGACCACTGCCGGCCCGTGTTCCACGCAGCGCCGGACTTCACGAAAGGCAACCGATGCGCAAGCTGCTGCTGCTGGCGAGTCTGGCTCTGGCCGGCCTTGGCTGGGCCACGGGACAGGCGAATGCCGCCGGATCCGAGAAGACGACCACTCAGTGGACCCTTGAAAAGACACAGGACGCGCTGGCCCGCGCGCCGCGCCTGTCGGACGAGCAGCGGGCACGGCAGGAGGCGGCCTTCCGCACTGAGCTGGCCACCAAGCAGGCTCTCAGCCAGGCATTGTCCTCGCCTGAGGTCGTGCCGGAGCTGCGTCCGGGAGCGGGCAAGGACGAGCGCCTCGCGCGCTGGCGCGAGCTGCCCGCGGAGGAGGCCTACGCCCTGTTCAAGGCCAGCGGGGGCGAGCTGCCGGCCGAGCTGGCCGCGCGCTTCAATCAGAGTCTGGTCGCCATGCCCTTCGATGACACACGCCGCCAGGCGGGAGATTCGCCGCTGACGGCCTTCCTGATCGACGGCACGGCCCCGGGCGACAGCTATCAGGATCACGGCGACACCGCGCTGCTCTCGGACTACCTCCATGGTGTGCCGCTGGCTCTCGACAGGGGCTGCATCAAGACCTCGGAATTCGCCGCCAACGACGCCTGGTATGTCTTCACGCTCAGCGAGCCGACCCTGGTCACGGCCAGCACCTGCGCCGCCACCTTGCATTACGACACACGCCTGGGCCTGTTCAGCAGCAACCTGGATCTGGCGGCGGGCCGCGACGACCTCTGTCAGCAGAATTCCCTACTGTCCACGATCAGCTGCTGCCTCGATCCGGGCACCTGGTATCTGGTGGTCGACGGCTTCTCGACCTTCGCCGGCGAGTATGACCTGACGGTGGACTTCGCCGCCTGTCCGCCGCAGGCTCCCGATCTCACCGGCGGACCCGACGCCTTCGGGCATCGCTGGCGTCATTCCCAGGCCGACGACGGCCCCGACTTCCACTGGCTTGACACGTCAGACGGCCCGGTGCTGACGCTGGGCGACGACGGCGTGTCGGCACCGCTGCCGCTGACCGGCGGCGGTCTGACCCGCTTCGATTTCTTTGGATCACTGCCCGGCTCGCTGTACGTCGGTGCCAACGGCCTGCTGAATTTCGACGGCATCAAGATGAGCGTCTTCGAGAACGGACCGCTGCCCGACGACGGGCCCAGCCGTCCGCGCGGCGTGATCTGCCCCTGGTGGGATGATCTGGACCCCTCGGCCGGCGGTCAGGTGACGTACTGGAATCAGCTGGACATAAACGGGCGGATGATCGTCCAATGGACGGATGTGCCGGCCTTCGGCGGCTCGGCACCGATGAGTTTCCAGGCGATCCTGGCGCGTGGTGGTGACATCCTGCTGCAGTACCTCAACCTCGACGAGAACCGGCTGAACAGCGCCACGGTGGGCCTGGATGACCCCAGCGGCACCGACGGCCTGCAGGTTCTGTTCGACGGCAGCGGGGCACCGCTGGGCGACCAGACGGCCCTCCGTTTCACGCCGCCGCGGCCCGACCAGGGCGGCCCGGATCTCTTCGGTCACACCTGGATCACAAGCCGGATGGCGGGGGGGCCGCTGGCGATCCAGCATTCGATGGACGGCGCGGTCACTCTGAGCCTGGGCGATGACGACATGGCGACCGTGAGCCTGCCCTTCGAGTTCCCCTTCTACGGCAACGCCTACACCAGCATGCAGGTCTGCAGCAACGGCTTTCTGGCATTCACGGCGAACAGCTTGGCCTTCTCGTCCAACGAGCCCCTGCCTTCGCCGCAGGGGTACGGTCTTCACAACGCCGTCTACGCCTTCTGGGACGACCTGGTGCCCGATCTGGGCGGCAGCGTGCTCTATCTGGCCGACCCGTCCCACCAGCGCGCGATCGTGCAGTGGAACCAGGCGCGATTCTACTGGAGCCAGACGGAGACCTGCACCGTGCAGGCTGTCCTGCACGCCGATGGCTCCATCGAGCTGCAGTACGTTGACCTGCCCGAGGCGCAGCTGGCCTCCTGCACCATCGGCATCGAGAACCTGGACGGCAGCGATGGCCTGGAAGTGTGCTACAATGGCCGGGGCGTCACGCTGGAGGATGACTTCGCGATCCGGATCGACCTACCGGCGACCCGTCCCACGCGCGGCGAAGGTGCCGGTCATGCCTGGATCAACTCGCTGGATCCGGCGGGCCCCAGCGACCTCTTCGAGGACATCTCCACCACGGGCGTCCAGCTGGCGCTCAATGGAGACGACCAGACCGTGCTGCAGGCCCTGCCCTTCGCCTTTCCCTTCTTCGGCGTTCCGCAGACGCAGCTCTGGGTCTGCACCAATGGCTACCTCAGTTTCAACGATGAGGCGGCCCAGTACTTCAACCAGCCGCTCGGCGACGGGCAGCCGCCGAACAACCTGATCTGCCCGCTGTGGGACGACTTCAACCTGGCGCTGGGCGGCGCCGTGCACTGGCTGGACGATCCGGCGCACCAGCGGGTCATCGTCCAGTGGACCAATGTCCACCACTACGATGGTATCCGCGGGCCCTACACCTTCCAGGCGCAGCTGAAGGCAAGCGGCGACATCGTCTTCGGCTATGGCCTGCTGGACGACACCGGCAGCGCCACCGCGGGCATCGAGAACGCCGACGGCAGCCAGGCGCTGCAGGTGGCCTTCGACGGCGCAGGTGGCCAGCTGGCTCAGGGCGTGACCAACTGGATCACGACCCGTGATCCGCGGCCGGCGCGGATCACCGACCTGGCGATCACGCCCACCGACTTCAGCAACGGGCACGCCCGGGTGCACATGACCTTCACGCCGGTGACGACGACGGTCAACGGCCAACCGCTTGTCGTCGACCATTACCTGATCATCGCCGTGGAGCAGGATCCCTACAACCTTGTCTCACCCTACATCGACATTCTGCCGCCGGATTACATGGACGGCGAGGGCGGCCTGACCTTCGACGCGCTGGGCTGGCTGGCCAGCGCCTGGCTTCACTTGGTCGCGGTGGCGCCCGACGGCAGCCTGGTCGCCAGCACGGGCGAGCTGCCCTGGCGTCACGAGGCCGAAATCCCGGGCACGCGCGGCGATGGACGGCTGTTCCGGCCCTAGAGCCGTCGCGACGCCGGTGTGGACCCGCCACCAGGTTCGCGCCGTGGTCCGCGACAGATGACTGGACCCGAATCACCCACAGGAACCGTCGCTCAGCCCAGCCGTGCGCGACAGTCCCGCAAGCCATAAGCCTGCCGTTCCTCTGCACGGGGTCCGGAGATTGCCCACACCGCGCCAAGGCGCCCACCGGGAGGAAGCAGATGCACGCAGAACCGATTCGTCACCGCTGGAACAGGACCCTGGCCATTCTGGTCCTGACACTGTGCCTGGGATCGCGCGCCGCGGCCTTCGTTCAGGTGGGCCAGCCCACCGGCTTGCAGTACTACCCCTTCAATGGCTGGGTCAACGATGCCCGGATCCAGTTCATCGTGCCGGGCAGCCAGATCGACGCGGAAGGCGAGCTGGTCACTCTGGACCTGCTTTTCACCGAGGCCAGTTCACCGGACTTCACCTTCACCATGAAGCTCCAGGCCCTCCCTCCAGCGGACAGCTTGCTGACGACCCCTTTCTTCCGCCAGGTCAGCGCTGTGCCGGTCTGGACCACCTTCATGGACCCGGCCGCTCCCGGCTGGCTGACCTGCTACGGCTACGAGGGACTGGCGCTGGCGAGGGGAGAGAACCTGCTGGTGGACATCTGCGTGCACAGCGACACCCCGGCCTTCGCGGACAATGTGCTGGCCTCGTGGACGCGCCCCAACTCGACGATTGTGGCACAAGGCACAACCGCCTGCTCGACCTTTCTGGGAACCGCCTCGTCCGAGCTGCCCGTGATACGCCTGTCGGGCCTGCGGCGCCACGTCTCCGGGACCTGGCTTGCCGATTCCGAGATTCTGATTGACGGGGACCTCCTGGTGCCCGCGGGCGAGACCTTGACCATCGAGCCCGGCGTGCAGGTGACCATGGAAGGCTACCACACGCTGGAAGTCGCCGGCGCGCTGGTCGTCAACGGGCTGGAGCAGTCTCCCGTGCTCTTCACGGCGCTCGACGCGGAGCTGGGCTGGGAAGGCATCTTCGGCGATGAGGGCGCGCCCGTTTCCCTGTCACACACCGTGCTGGCCGGAGCCCGCCACCACGAGATCTATTCGGCGAATCCTCCCGGAACCACGACCGGCGCGATCAGAACGGGCGGTTACGCGCCGGTCGTGCTGCGGAACGTCCGCATCGAGGACTGCCATGGCTCGCACCGCCGGGCCTTTCTGGTCGGCAGCTCCGTCGAGGTGGACGGTCTGGTCTTCCAGGACTGCCCGAGCGAGGGGCTGAACGTTCCACTGCTGTTTGTCCATGCCTCCGAACCTTCCGAGATCTCGGGAGTGTCCGTCGAAGGCGAGGTCTCGCTCGACGCGCCGACCTTCGAACTGACGGGGACGATCAGCCTCCATCATTGCGTCCTGCCTGTCACCGGCATGGGCGGCGCCGATTCCGAGTTCAATGGCGACGTCCTGGTGGACTACTGCACGTTCCGTTTCCTTGACGGGCTCGCGAAGCTGAACGTCCACGGCGCCAGCACCATCCGCAACAGCGTGTTTCTGGGGGCCGACGGGCTCAGCCGCATCCAGCCGGTGAACGCGGAGCTGCTCTACCACCACAACCTGATGAACAGCGCGGTTCCAGTGATCGCAGATCCCAATTCCAGCGTGACGCTGGGCCCTGGCAACCTGGTCGGTGAAGCCCTGCTGCTGGCGGGAGAGTGGCAACTGGATCCCGCTTCCCTTGGCGTGGACGCCGCCAGCTCGCTGGACGGTCTTGACCCGGACCTGACGCGCGTCGACATGGGTGCCGTGCCCGCGGACCAGAGCGTGCCCGTGCTGACCACTCTGCAGGATGTGCCGGGCGACCAGGGACGGCGGCTGCAGCTGGCCTGGCAGGCGGGATCGATGGATGTGGCGGCGCTGGGCGAGTACGGCTTCTATTCCGTCTGGCGTCAGGATCTGCTGGCGGCGAACCGCTCCCTGGGCGGTCCCGTGATCCGGGCCCTGGCGCAGCTCGAGACCGTGACTCCTTCGGCGCGCGAGGGGCTGCGCTGGCAGCGCGACGATGGCAGCGTCTGGAGCTTCGTGACGACCGTGCCCGCGATGCGGATTCCGGGCTATGGCTATGTGGCCGCCACGCTGCAGGACTCCTCAGCCACGGGCGCGCACCCGACCAGCCTCAAGGTCGGCTGGCACTGCAGCAGCCATGTCAGCGAGAGCGCCCCGGATTCGGCCAGCAGCGTCGACAACATTCCGCCGGACGCGCCGACCGGCTTCCACGCGGGCCTGCTGGCGGGCTCCGAGCTGCCGCTGCGCTGGAACCCGGTGACGACGGGCACCCTGGACGGCAACAGCTACCCGGAACTGGGGCTCATCGTCTACCAGCTCTACTACGGCAGCGAGCCCGATTTTCCCTGTGACCCCGCCCATCTGGTCGCGCTCAGCACGGAGCCCAGAGCGCTGATGCAGGTGCCGGAAGGTGCGCCAAAGGGCTTCTGGAAGGTGCGCGCACGGGATGCTGCGGAATAGGTCCGCGCCTGCCGCGGCAATGACACACGGGAGGCGTTCCTCCGGCCGGGCCCGAGGTCCAGCCAGGTGCACGGCACGCCGCTGGCGGGTCAGGGGCTCAGCTCATCCGGTCTGGTGTTGGCCGCCAAACTGGCCGGTCCGGGGCCCGGGGCGACGGGGGGCAGATTCTGGATGGCGGCCAGCAGATCGCGGATCCTCAGGGGCTTGCCCAGCACGGTGTCCACTCCCTGGTTGTGCGCCTGCTGCAGGGTGTCCGCCGAGTGCAGGCCAGAGTACAGGATGGTTCCGATGCGGGGCTGCAGGCCCCGGACCGCGCGGATCAGGCTGAGGCCATCCATCCCGGGCAGGTGATAATCCGAGACCAGCAGATCGAAGCGGCGATGTTGACAGACGCCCAGAGCGCTGGCCGGGCTCTTGTGGGAGTCCACCCGATGGCCTTCCGAACGGAGAAAGCGTGCCAGACTGCTCAGGCTTGGCTCGTCGTCATCGACCAGCAGAATTTCCATGATGCTCCCTCAAGGACTGCGGGCGGTCATGCAGCTTGCATGCCAATCGCGGCCAGCTCCGGCCCGGGGGGCATCCCGTTGTCAATCAAGAGCTTGACTCACGGGGCTGCCTGGGTGGCCCCCGCAGGGGCTTTTGAGGAACAGATCCCGCACACAAGAATCTGAGGATTCGCAGAATCCTGAGAGTTGCTTGGCCCGCCCGGTCACGCCACGGTCGGCGCGTACGCTCTTCGAAAGCGAACTCTTCCGCGGCGACCTTCACTTCCCGCTGAACACCGGCTACAGCCGTGTGCCGCCATTGCGCGAACGCCTGTGTGACATCCTTCCCCTGGCCCGGCTGTTTCTTTGCCAGGCCAACGCCCGCTACGGCAAGTCCTTCGCCAGCATCACGCGTGACACGGTGCATCTGCTGGAAGAGCACACCAGGCCGGGCAATGTCCGGGAACTGAAGAGCCAGATCGATTGCATGGTCCTGAAGCACGATGGCCGGCATCTGACTGCCGGCCATCTCGGCCTGACAGTGGAGCGCGAGAACGACCTGGGCCAGCACGACCGGATTGTGCTGGAGCTGCCCGAGGAAGGCCATCCTCTCGAGGACATGCAGGCCACCATCGCGCGCACGGTACTCAAGCGCATCGACGGCAACATCACCAAGGCGGCCCGATCTCTGGATGTCGCCAGGGCCACGCTGAACCGCATGGCCGGACTGCGCAAGTCCGGCGACTGAGGCCGGTCCGGACAGCGCACCGGCGAGATTCCCGCCACACAGGCCCAGAAGAGCGTTGCCTGCCGAATGGCAGGCAACGTCCCTTGGCCTGAGCGTTGTCGATCAGGACTGTTCGTGGGGGGGGATCAGTTTCCGATGGCGGTCACCACGAAGAATCGCTTGCCTCCTGCCAGCGGCGTGCTCCAGCTTTCGCCGTCGAAGCTGCCCGACTGGTCCTCGCTGAATCCGCCATACGGGTTGCTGGAAGACCAGACCCTGTAGCCGGTCGCATCGGTCACCGGGTCCCAGCTCAGCACCGTGTTGCCACCGAAGACCGAGATGCTCAGGTTCACGGGAGCACCGAAGGGCGGGATGAAGGTGAAGCCCGCCAGCATCTCTTCTGAAGCACCCCAGGCATAATCGGCCACCACGCCGGCGCTGTAGGCCTGGCCCGGGTTCAGGTTCTGGAAGAGATGGCCGGTCTGGCTCTGCCCGCTGGTCTGCAGTGCCTGATCCAGGCTGACCGAGTAGGTTGCCGCCGGGCTGCCGCCGTTCTGATAGTTGAGGTAATTGTCCATGTAGAACAGGCCGTCCTCGGCGAAGCCGGGCCTGGATTCCGCCGACAGGTCGTAGGAACCCAGCGAAATCACGGCCTGCTCGCCCGTGTACGCGTCCAGGCTGTAGGGGCCACTGGCCTGCAGCGATCCGTCCTGCCAGTACTGGACCAGATCGTTGTCCAGATCGGCAACGAGCCTGAAGCTGAACCACTGATCCTGGGGATACGCGAGAGTCAGTTCGTTGCCACCGATCATGATGTTGACGGTGCCATTCGCGCGGTAGAAGATCTCGATCGCGAACATGGCTCCCCAGACGCCTTCCCTGATGATTCCATGATGGGCACAGTGTCCGGATGGCACATACAGCGCGGCTTCGAATACGTACGACCCAACGGTAGGATACGGCCAGCCGAAATCGCAGTAGATATCACCCGGGGTTCCGTCCACCGTATCGATCCTGAGGGACTTGGTTCCTTCGAATGCCTGATCCTCGGTGGTGAACGCATTGCTGTTCGGCCACAAGGGGGTATACCAGTATCTGATGTTGGCCGTCACATCCATGCCCGTCTGGAACTGCTCGTGGTCCTGGAAATAGGCGTTCACGGGCAGCGGGTGGTCCCAGCTGGCCGTGCCGTCCGAGGCCACCGACAGCTGGCGCACGGGGTAGCGGTTCTTCTGCAGTTCGATGGTCAGCGAGGTGGTCTGGTTCTGCAGGAACTCCACATCATCCTGGGTCCAGATCTCGTGTCCCAGGGCCCAGACGCTGACCGTGTAGGTGCCGGCTGTCCAGACTTCGCCCGTGTAACTGCTTTCCCAGATGTCGTACTGTGAGACGCTGCTGTTGTTGCCCACCTTGATCTTGACGGTGGACCAGTCGAAGGTCTCGGGAGAGTCCACGACCAGATCCAGATGGATGTACGAGGGCGCGTTCACGCTCAAGAACTCGATGTCCAGCGGGGTGACTTCCTCGGCCACGACCAGGACATTCTGGACGATCACGTCGTAGCAGTTGCTCTGGGATGCCTGGACCTCGTAGGTCCCCGCGGGCAGAATCAGCTGATAGCTGCCGGCGGCCGTTCCATGGGTCACATACTGGGAGTTTCCGTCCGTGGCCGTGATCGTCGCCTGGGTGAAGGGGTCCCAGTTGTAGATCTGGGTCAGCGTGCCCTCGATGAAGCCGGCATTGGGAATCTGCTCGAGAACGAAGTCCTGGCCCTGGATGGTGGCGCCTTCCGCCACGACCACGCCGCTCAGGGTCTGGCTGAGGTAGCCCGGCAGGCTGGCGCTGATGTCATATGTGCCCGCTCCGATGTCCAGCGAATAGAACCCGCTGGCATCGGGGTGGGTCCCCGTGCTGGCCGCCTGGATCAGTACATCCTCGACGGCGCCAAGGTTGCCATTGAGCGTCACCGTGCCTTCCACATGGCCCAGCTCGGGCAGCGCCAGCACGAATGTCCGCGCCTGCCATCCGGTGGTGATGTACGAGCCCATGACCATGCTCTCGTCATCGGAGACCCAGAAGATCATGTCGGAGTACTGATAGTCCTCGGGATGTACGACACCGAACATGTTGAGCCAGTCGTCGGCCTGCATGTAGCCCATTCCGGGCTTGTAGACGTGCCCCCACTGCCCCCCGTTGCCGAAGTCGCGCGTGACGCCCACGACCAGACCGTCGTTGCTCACGTCCGTGCAAGTGATGCTCATCCAGAAGCTGGGATTCTCCGGCTGGACGACCTCATAGGCCGTGGCGTCCGCGTTCCACAGAGCGCCGAAGCCATTCATGTAGCCGGTCATGTGCTGGCCGTTCTGGCTGAAGGCCCAGACTTCGCCGTTGACCCAGTCGGGGGGCGAAGCGACGGTGGTGTGGCTGACGTTCAGATTCTCGTCCACCGTCCACAGGGTCGGCACCCAGGCGCCATCCATGCTCGCCAGCCAGCCCGCCAGCTGTGTGCCGTCCTCACTGACCGCATTGATCCGGCCATCACGGCTGCTGTCTTCAGGAAACAGGTCCAGCACCTGCCAGTTTCCGGAGCCGTCCTGGTACCACATCACGGGCGTGGTGTGGGAGGTGGAAATCCACTGCAGACCGCCCAGCACCGTGCCGGTCGAATTGCAGCACCAGACATTGCTGAAGAAGTTGTCGCTGTTCTGTCCGTAGGACAGGTGGGGCAGCTCGTGGTAGGTGTTGTTCGTATCCCACCAGCAGGGCAGTTCGTGCCCCAGGTTGGTGTCCAGCCTGGAGCCGAAGATCCGGCCATCGTCGCTGATGTCACCGGCTTCGGCGTCCGTGTCGACGGTCACCAGTCCCTCCGCTTCCGTCCAGTAGACGACTCCGCTCCAGGGATAGTAGTAGGCGGCCACCTTCAGGCCATCCGAGGTCACGCCGGCGACATTGGCTCCGCCCAGGTCGAAGGGCACCATTTCGCCGACGGGATAGGCCAGCAGCAGGCCCGGTGTCAGCCACAGTCCCAGCAAGGCAAGCGCATTTCTTCTCACGATAGACTCTCCTTCTCATGCTCCGTGATCAATCATTGATTTCGTTCAGGGGCTGGCCGGTCGCGGCCACTCGGGGGTCGGGGACGCGGGTCCGCCGCCACGTCGCCAGGGATCGGATCCTGGCCGGTGCCGTCCTCGCGCCGCCCACGGCCCGCGGGACCCGGGGGATTGCCCGCAAGGGCATGACCTCGATTGGCGGCGCTGTCCGGTGTGCACGGGACATGACAATTTCCGTACCAACCCGGGTTTCCCCGGCCTGCGGCAGCTATCTGGCTGTTTTCCAAGGGCCAACGATTTCCGAAGGGGCCCCTGCTGCCCGTAGAATTCTTGCAGGTCACAGATTTGTCATCAAAGAACTGAGTCACGTCGAGAATCGGTGCGCCCGGCTGCGGCCCGGCACCCGGGCTGAGGATCGGTTGCCGCCTCCCGTTGACAGGTCGATTCATGACTGGAGTTTTCGGGCAGAATCCGGTGTTTTGCCCGGGGCGAGGCACCAGGGCCGGAGAGGGCAGGACAGTGAACGGGGCGGAGCGTCGCGGCGGCTGTCCCCTTCAGGACGCGTGACGTTGCGGAGGGGTCAGGGATGCTCGAACACGCGGTCAACGTGCTGCGGGCCGACCATGCCGAGAGGTCGGCCGATCTCGGGCGGCAGACGGCCTGTCATTGACAGAGCTTCTCCCTGATCCTGGGAGTGCTGTTCACCTCGCTGAGCTGGGTTCTGTTCTCGCAAGGCGCGGAAACACCGGTCCATCTGCTGCCCTTCGCGGGCCTGATCATCGAAACCGCGGCCCTGATGCTGATCTTCGTCTACAGATCCAGTGAACTGATGCGCAGCTATCTGATGCGCATCGAGGTGCGCTTCAATGCCCTGTTCAGCCCGTCCTGCGCCCGCCATGTCGTGGACGGCCAGACCGGTCCGACCTTGGCGCTGGGCTGCACGCTGTGGCGACAGGCCTGTTCTCGCAGTGGCCGGGGCCGGCATGGCTTCGTCCTCGCCGCGATCGCAGGGGGACTCGTCACCTCGCTGGCATTGGCTGGATTCGTCTTCGCGGGCCTGGCCAGTCCGGTGCTGGGCGAGTCAACCTTCAGAATTCCGCTGGTCCTGCTGCTGGTGGCTCTTCCGCTGGCTGGGGGGCTGCTCTTCGTCCGCTTGCGGCGCGATGTTCTCGAGGAGCGGGCGCACATGCTGGCAGCGTGTCTGGACCTGAGCCTGCTGAAGGCCAGCGAGAATGAGCTGGGTCCTGGGCTGACCGTGTCACTTCTTGAGACCGACCATGCCGAACGCTGCACGGACTTCAGAACCCATGCGGACAGCTACCCGCGGCTGCTGGTGCTGACGCTGATGCTGCTGGCCAGCTCGGCCGGCATCCTGAACCAGTCGGCCGCCAACCGCTGGATTTTCCTGGTGACGCCTCCGATCCTGCTGGCGCTGACTCTGGCAATGGTCCTGGAATTCAGACGGATCAAGCACATCAAGCGCTATCTGGGCAAATGCGAGTCCTGGATGGATTCCATCGCAAGCTCCGCGCTGGAGCCAGTGCACTCGCTGAGCCACAACGGACGCCGCATCGAGTTCCGCATCGGCTTCTTCCGCATCGTGCGCGAGCGCCGGATCGCCAGAACCTCCGGCGCCCTGAAGGGCCTGCCGGCGGGCAACCTGCTGATCGCCAGCGCGGCACTGCTGACGGTCTTCCTCTTGATTGGCTTTTCGGTCCGCCAGGCCCACCTCTGGGCGTGCGAAGTGCTGCCGCAGCAGGCCACACTTGTCACACTCGGCAATCTGATTCTGCTGTCGACCCTGCTGCTGGCGAATGCGGTCATGTTCCTGACGGCGGGCAGAGTGGGCAGGGATCCCGACACCGCGAGCACAGCGGATGAGTGAGCAGATTCCCCGGATCGTCCTGTTGGCACTGGGCTGGACGGTACTTCTTGAAGGTCTCACGGCCTGGTTGCGATTCGGCCGCAGGCTGAGCATGCGCTCGCGGGCCCGGCGTTTCGGGGCGCTGACGGCCGGCATCCGGATCCACCACGCCTTTCCCGCGATGCTGGCGCTGGCCGCGGTCCCCGTGATCTCACCCTCGACCGGGGTCTTCGTGCACCTGTCCGCGTTCCTCTTCGGAGCGATCCTGTCCGATCTGGTGCACCATGTCTTCGTGCTGCGCTGGAGCACGGGGGATCATGAATTCCATCTGCTCGCCGAGGGCAGGTCCCCGACCGACCTGCGGGCGGAACTTGCCGCCTTCAGCGCTTCGGGCGCGTTGGCCTACGGCCTGTTCTGGGGGGCGTTGATCGAAGCGCTGACCGTGTACCTGCGCTTCGGGCTGCAGCTGCAAAGCCAGCGCGAGACGGCCTTTCTTGCGTCGTTCACATGCGGCCTGAGGGTGCATCATGGCTATCTGGGCCTGATGATGATCCTTTGTTCCATCCTGCTTTCGTCCACGGCTTCCTGGAAATCCAACGCGCTGGCCATCGTGGGCTGGGCATTGCTGTCATCCGATCTGGTCCATCATTTTGTCGTGCTGCAGATGCTGACGGGAGATCCTCAGTTCCATCTCACCTACTGACCGACTGTCGCATCCGTCAGGAGTGTTTCAGTTCGGGGTGACCTCTTTCCTTCGAACTGGGCCATGATCCGTTGTCCCTGGGCACGAAGGACAAGGCAGATGGATTGTTTGCCAGGGCACTGGCGATGAAGGAGGATGCACTGGGCAAGGAGGATCCGGATCTGGTGCGCCATTTGAACGATCTGGCCTGCTTCCATCAGGCGCAGGGGGAGTTCGCGGATGCGCAGGAACCTGCCCGCCGTTCGCTGGCTGTCTGTACGAAGATCCATGGAATGTCACACGCGGAAATATTGGAATCCAGGAAGCTGCTGGATCGGTCGCGGGGTGGGCAGGCGAATGCCGAGGACCGTTGAGTGTGTCGGAGGCGGTCGGCTTCCCGTCACGCCACCGATGGAACGGGACCCAGATCAAGCAGCAGGATCTCGCTCAGGTCCAGTGCGCGGAAGGAGATTGCCGGTTCCAGGGCCACACCGATGCTGTCGCCGGAGTCCAGTACCAGGTCGTCCAGAGTGACTTCGCCACGCAGGATGTGCAGCCAGACCACATGGTCGGGTGAGAGGGCGTGGATCAGGTTGCGCCCCACGTCAAGCGTGCTGGCATAGACGTCCGCGGGCTGTCGGATCTGCAGGGAATCCTTGTGTCCATCCGCGGATGCGATCAGCCGCAGCACTCCGCGGCGAGTGGCGAAGGGAAAGCGCTGCTGTTCGCGGCGCGTGCTCAGCTCGGGTCCCGCTGGCTGCATGAAGAGGCGGAGAACCCGCAGTACCGCTGTCGGTGAGGCGTTGCGTTCTGCCAGATTGGTCTGCGCATCGATGCTCATCCGCTGAAATTCGCCGGTCTGGAGTACACCGGTATGTCCGCTTGCGTCCGCCTGCGCCAGAGTCCCTTCGAGGACATGAGTCAGGATCTCGGCTGGCCCGTTGGCCCAGGCGGGCATGCGGGCACCCGGGGCCAGCAGGACTTCGGCAAGTTTCGGCAGCTCGCCCATGCCCAGCGCCAGAAGAGGGGCAAGGCGCCGGGGATCATAACTGTACCAGGAGTTACGGTCGGCAGTGGTTTCGTGATACCGTTGTTCGGCCCGGCGCAGCATCATCATCGGGGAGCTCCTCGCCGGGGTGCGCGGTTCTGCAGCAGGCAGCCTCCGTGTGAACGAACGTGGGCAACGGGAATCGTCTGGTCGGTCCGAAGGGGCACCTCAGGTTCCAGAGGCCCCGGGGTGTTCGGTGCCGGCGATCGTCCGGCTCGAACTGTGATGCTCATGTCGTGCTCCTGGCTGCAACAGCCGGTGCAGGGTCGGGCGCTGCGCGATTGGGGTCATGGATGGCGGCCCGGAAAGGCCCGTGAATCAGCGGAAATAGTAGCGGAAACCGATCGCGCCGTTGACCCCCACATGAGTATCCGGGGCCAGGTCCAGTACCGGCACGATTTCAAGAAAGAACTCCAGCTGGGCCGACGCGGCCAGGTACTCAATCCCGAACGGCACGCGCACTCCGACCGAGGTTCTGTCCGAGTGGTAGCGTTCATCGTGCCAGTAGCGATAGTTGTCGTTGGCCAGCCTGATCCGTCCGCCAATGCCGTAGTAGAACGGCAACTTCCCCGGTTGGACGCCCGGATTGAACCAGCCGAACGTGTGAATCAGGTAGTCCGCGTGAAACTGGAATCGTTCGTGCTCGGACATCGACCAGGCCGCCGCGGCGTCGAAGGCGCGATCGTTGGTGATCCATTTCTTGATGCTGATGCCAGAAGGCTCGCCAAGGATCAGGCCGACGCCCAATCCGTCAACGGCCCGCGCTCCACTGACGGTGGCCAGAACCACCAGGGCAGTCAGCCAGATTGTTTTGGTGCGCATGTCTTCTTCTTTCGTGCTCAGTGCCACGGCTGGTTCGGCCGCTGGCCGGTTGTTGTCGGGTCTGGATCTCAACGCCTGTCGAAAGCCGGACCCCTCGGTGTCGTGATGCTGGTCGTCCAGTGCACACCGCGGGTGTCCAGCCTCCGCTGATCAGGGTTCGATCGTGTCGCTTATCCACTGGCGAGTGGTCTCGAAGGACGTCTTCAATGCATCATACGAGGTGCTGAAGACCTGCTTCAAGTCGTTCCAGGTCGATTCGTTGGCCGCTTCGGCCTCATCCAGCCGTGCTTGTGCCGCAGTCCACTGCGTGCGCACGGCGGCAAGCTGAGTTTTGGCCGCGGCTTTTTCCGCGCCCGTGGTTGCATCCACTTTGGCTTCCAATCGGTCCAGTTCGGTCTGGATCACGGCCAGTTCCTGCTTCATCAGGGCAATGTATTCGGCCTTCCGCGCATAGGTATAGTCCGCCATGGCCACGTCGGCTTCCTTCTGCGCCTGATTGGCCAGTTCCAGTTTGGAAGCCGTGGTCTCGGGGGGCACGGTGACTGCGCCGGGCTTGCTGTCGCCGGACGAGCAGCCCAGCATGAGTGCCAAGGTAATGCCGAGCATCAGTGCTTGAATCGGGTATGTCATCAGGTTCTCCATTGGTGTGTCGGTTGTGTGCGTGACGGACGGACGCTGCATGAATCAGATCACGCGCCGGCCCTGGATCAGCCGCACGATGATCACGACGAGTGCAGCCACCAGCAACACGTGGATGAATCCGCCAAGCGTGTAGGACGTGATCAGTCCCGTGAGCCACAGCAGCATCAGAATGATGGCGAGAGTCATCAACATGCTTTTCTCCCCGGGTGTCCTGGATCAGGATTGCAGTTCGCGGAGCGCTTGCGTCACCGCGCCGCTGCACCGGAAACCCGGTGCAGCGGACATTTCCGCGGTGCTGACCCGCACGCAGGCGCACGTATCACGCAGGATCAGCGCTGGCTTGTGTCCGGGCGCACGATCACGATTTCGACACGCCGATTGTTGGCACGACCTTCGGCGGTGGCGTTGTCGCCCACGGGTCTGGCTTCGCCCATTCCACTGGACTTGATCAGTGCGGAACGATAGCCGCTCTGTACCAGCAGGTCACGCACGCGGTCGGCGCGAGCCTGAGACAGAGTCTGGTTGTAGCTGTCGCTGCCCTGTGAATCGGTGTGCCCTTCGATGAGCAGGTTGCGCTCGGGTGATTCCAGCAGCACGGCCGCCACCTGCTGAAGGCGAGCGGTCGCCGACGGCAGCAGGGTCGACTGGTTGGTGGTGAACAGCACGCTGCCCGTCAGCGAGATCACCATGCCGCGGGCATCTTCATTGACGGCCGCCAGCTTCGCCAGAGCGTCGGCGGCATTCTGTTCGGCTTCGGTGCGGGCACGACGTTCTGCGGCCAGCGCATCACTGTGCTTCGTGGCTGCCTGTTCGGACTTGACCTGGGCCAGATCCTGCTGCGCGGTTCTGGCGATTTCGCTCTGCGAGGCGAGCAGATCCGCCTGGGCATCGGCCTGGTGTTTCTTCGCGACTTCCAGCGACGCAGTCGCTTCGGCGATTTCCGCGCGACGCTGGGCGATGTACGACAGGTCGCGCGTTTCGGCGGACTTGGGATGATCCTTGAATTCCGCTTCGGCTTTCTGCAGTGCTTCCGCGGCCTGATGCAATTCAACGGGCGCCACGTCGGCGGCCTGGCCATTGCTGGCCCTCAGATTCGCACTGCGGGCGTCCGACAGTTCCTGGGGAACGGTCGCCGCACAGCTGCCAAGCAGAGCGGCGCAAGCGACCATGAGCAAGGTCTTCGAGATATGCATGGGAGTCTCCGTGATGATCTGGATGATGAGTGTCGCACAGGATCAGCGAATGATCGGGGCGAGCTTGTTTTCCTGCCGAAGCTGCCTGACCTGTTCGATCGCGGCGCGGGCTTCTTCCTTCTGGGTGGCTTCAGTTGCCAGCAATGCCGCCAGCTCGGCGTCGACGACGACCCGCTGCAGCATGGATTCCGCCAGCTCTTCCTTGCCTCTGGAGGCGAGGCTGCGAGCCTTTTCAAGTTGTTCCCTGGCCAGCTGCAGGTGCAGTGCGGCCTGCGGAACCGAGGAAGCCCCCACAGCTTCCGCGGCGCTGATCGCCGAGGTGGATTTCTCACTGCGCAGCGGTACGCTTGAGCACGCAGCGAGCAGCCCCACCGCCGCGATGATCAGCGCCAATCGACCGAATCCAGCTTTCCACGTGTGTTCCATGATGTCCTCCTGATGGTTGAGTCAGCCTGTTCGGAAACGATGCGGCCGAAGTGCCGCGTCGTCTTGCCAGCCGGGCTCTCGCTTGGTTGCCGAGTGTCGCGGAGGCTGGTGCACTCGTGCATCACATGCATCAATCAGGCCAAGAGCGTCAGCCAAGCTGATCACGCAACAACTGACGAGATTCAGGAGGGATTCCTGCTCATCTTCATTCATATTGACCGCGGTGGTCAATCAATCTGATGGAAAGGGCCGAGCGATGCGTGTCGAGGAGCTGCACCACAAGGAACTCCTCGAGCTGGATCCCGAGGGCGGACTGATTCGTTTCGCAGGCCAGCGTGCGGTGCTGCTTGATGCCACCGCGATGGGGTTGTTGCGCAAGTATCTGGTTGAAAACTTCGGTGAGACAGCCGCCCGCACGGTGCTGACCCAGTTCGGATTCGCCCAGGGCTGGCGCATGGCCGATGCGATGCGGCGCGAATTCACCTGGACCAGCTCACTGGACTGGAGACGCGCCGGCCCACGACTCTGCATGCTGGAAGGCCTCTTCCAGGTGGAGCATGGCAGCGAAGATCCCCGCAGTCGCGATGGGGCCATGCTGCTCTCATCCTACGAAGCCGAACAACACCTTCTGCACTTCGGGCGAGCGGAGTCGCCCGTCTGCTGGACGATCTCCGGCCTGATGAGCGGATACGCCAGCCACATCGAGGGCGAGGAAATCTTCGTGCTTGAGGATCGTTGCCTGGGACGGGGGCAGGCGGGCTGTCACCTGCAGGGGCGCACGCGCGCGGAATGGGGTGACGAACGACGCGATGAACTGACATTCTTCGAGGCGGGGCGGTTGCAGGATTGTCTTGATGTATCGCTGCACCGGGTGACCGAAACCCTCAAGGCCGTGGAACTGAAGCTCAAGGCACGCCATCGGGCGCTGCGCGGTGTCACTCGCCACGTGGTGGAACCTTCGGGAACCGTTGCCAAGAGCAAGCGCATGCTGGAACTGGTCGACCTGGCTCGCCGCGTGGCGAAAGTGGACGCCTCACTTCTGATCACGGGGGAGAGCGGTTCGGGCAAGGAACGCATCGCGCGCCTCGTGCACGAAGAGTCGACCCGTGCCGCGGGCCCCTTCGTGGCCGTCAATTGTGGGGCGATCACCGAAACACTGCTGGAAAGCGAGCTGTTCGGCCATGCGCGCGGCGCCTTCACCGGGGCCAGCTCGGACCGGCCGGGCTTGTTCGAGGCGGCCAACCGCGGAACTCTGCTGCTGGACGAAATCGGCGATGTGTCACCCGGAATGCAGGTCAAACTGCTGCGCGTGTTGCAGGAACGTGAAATCCGCCGTGTGGGCGAGAACCGCAACCGTCCGATCGATGTGCGCATCGTGGCCGCCACCAATCGCGATCTCTCGCTGAGCGTGGCCGATGGCGCATTTCGCCAGGACCTGTACTACCGGCTGCGAGTCGTCGAGTTGCGGGTTCCGGCCCTGCGCGACCGACGCGAGGACATCCTCCCGCTGGCGCGCATTCTGCTGACAGGTGCGGCGACTCGCCTGGGGCGCAAGATCAGTGGACTGTCCCCCGAGGCCGCCGACCTCTTGCTGAGCTACGATTGGCCGGGCAATGTGCGCGAACTGGAGAATACCATCGAGCGCGCCGTCGCCCTGACCCGGGGCACCCGCATCGGCGAAGAGGACCTGCCCGAGGAAATTCACCAGCGTGATTCACTGATTCACGCCTCGCTGGATTCGGTGCGCCCGCTGGCGGATCTGGAGCGCGATTACATTCTCGCCGCGCTCAAGCACAACGAGGGCAACCAGACACGCACGGCCGCCCAATTGCAGATCGGCTCGGCAACCCTCTACCGCAAGCTCAAGAGTTATGGAGTCGGCCCCGGAGCGCAGGATTCCACCACCTCCGATGCCCCGCTGGGCTGAGACTGTCCGGACACACCATGGTTGCAAGAATGCCTGCACCATTGCCCGGTCCGTCGATCCCCTCGATAGCGTGCTGCTGAGCATCGCGGTCGATCTTGCCCGGGCGTCGGCGTGGCTAGAGTGGACACCCGTTCCCGAAGCTGTCGGATCCCAACTCTTCCGTGAGGGCACTCCCGCACCCGCCACGGGTCTGGTGCTGCTCGGTGATACAGATGCCCGGGCCCCCGGAAGCCTGCCCCCGGACCGCGGGTTGCCTCCCGGGTTGCTTCAGTGCGAGCTCCTGCAATCCTCTACCAGTCGCTGGATTTCGACTGTGGCATTGAGATCTTGATTCCATTCCTCCACAGTGAAATGTACGCCCGACAGTGAGCTATGAGTTCGTGTCGGCAAACACCGCCACCAGCTACCACTTGTGTCGGACAGCCGCAGTCGCAACGGCGGGATCAGTGGTCGTCAGACACAGCGACGGGCATCTGATGCCGGGAGTGGTTCATGGTCAGGTCAGCTGCTCACCGCGTTTCGATCCGTTGTGGAGCTCCGAGCCTGGCATTGATTCTGGTTTACGCCTGACTGCTTGGCTCCTGCGCGCTCCGGGGGGCCGGGGCGGAGAATGATGTTGTGAAACACAGCATTGACGGTTCGAGATTCAAGCAGGAGAAGAGTGGCTCATCCCAGGGATCCGATCGGAGATGACACTCATCGAAGGATACCGATGTGGCCATGCGCCAGTCCGACACTTGGGTGAAACTCAGATTGTTCACGGTGTTCGCCACTGCATTCCCGCGCCGGGGGCTTGTTGACACTGTCCGTCAGGGATGCCGTACGAGTGCGGACACGCGCCATGACCTGTCCGGCAGCCGTGATTCGGTACTCAACTCCGGGAGGAATGATCATGCGTCCCTTCAATCGATGGCTCCTGCTGCTGCTCCTGATCTCCACGTCTGCGGAGTGTTCTGTCCTGCTCTATCCTCTGGCGCGTGCTTTCGGGGGTGCCAAGGAGTCGGAACTCAGGGTCAGCCGGGAGGCCTTCTCCTCGCTGAAGACGGAGATCAAGGGAAGTTCGATTCTGGTCTTCGCCCCGCAGACCAGCCGCGTCGGTTCCGCAGCCAATCCAGACACGCTGGCCTGCCTGGCCGCCGTCGCTTTCCTGCAACACGAGCTGTCTCCCCTGGCCCGTGCGGAATGGGAGATCCCCGATATCCCCTTCGAGCCGATGGGACACAACCAGCTGCGCCACGCGAATCGAAGCGATCGCCTGCATGCCAGATGGGTCCGCGAACACTCGTTGAGCGGTGATCGGTTCGTCTTCATCGAGATCCTCAGGAACAAGGCGGCGACCATGGTCATTGGCGGGCAGATCTGCATCGTCGATCGCGCCGGGCGAATTGCCTACTCACGTCATTACAACAGCCACCAGTTCGACCCGACCGTGATGACGAGCACTGTCCGCTTCACGGACTGGATGCTGACGAGATTTCTCGAGGATCTCACGAAGGACGCAACGGAAATCTTTCCCCCCTGGGGCGTGGGTTGACATGGAGGGCCAGCACTGGAATTGCACCTTGAGTTCTCTCAGGGATCGGCTTCGGTCGGGATTCCCTGCGGGATCCAGCTCGGGATTTCTGTACTTCTGGCACACACAACAGAAAGGCAGATCATGACACTGAAGGATTCCGTGATTCTGGTGACCGGGGGCAGCCTCGGTCTGGGCAAGGCGACAGCCAGGGCATTGGTGGCAGCGGGCGCGAAGGTGCTGATCACCGGGCGTGACGCGGCGCGCGTGACCGCGGCGGCTGCCGACTGTGGCGCCACCGCGATCGTGGCCGATGTGAGCCGGGCCGAGGATGTGGAGAAGACCGTGGCCACGATCCGCGAGCGTTTCGGGCGGCTGGATGTGCTGGTGAACAATGCCGGCATCGGCGAGTTCCGCACGCTGGACGCGCTCACCCTCGAGGACTTCGAGCAGGTCTTCCGGGTCAATGTCTTTGGAGCCGCCCTGATGGCCCAGGCCGTGCTGCCTTTCTTTCGCGAGCAGGGGCGCGGCCACATCGTCAACATCGGTTCCACCGCGGCGCTCAACGGTTTCGCCCGCGGCAGCATCTACGCCGCCAGCAAGTTCGCCCTGCGCGCCATGACCCAATGCTGGCAGGCCGAGCTGCGTCGCGAGAACATCCGCGTGATGCTGGTCAATCCGAGCGAAGTGCCCACCGCCTTCGCCAGTGACGACCGCGTCGAGCGCCCCCTGACGGAGAAGAAACTGACCCCGGACGAAATCGCCCACGCGATCCGCAGCGTGCTTGAGATGGACGACCGCGGCATGATTCCCGAACTCAGCGTCTGGGCCACCAATCCCTGGTAGTGGCCGGGCCGGCGCCTGGTGGGGTTTGTCCCGCTGTGCCCCGGAGTCCGGACCCCGGGTGGCACCGGGCCCCGCGATGGACGAGCGGGTGTTTTTTCAGGACCCAGAAAAAGCTTGCCATTCCTGGCCGAGTTCTTGATCCTGTGCAGGCCTTCACAGGGCACAGCAAGATCAACAACACAGCACAACAACACGAGGCATCAAGGGGGAGACCTATGTCAATGGCCAGCATTCTGGGGCGCGCAGCCGTTCTGTGCCTGATCGGCACCACAGCGGCCTTCGCCACCGAAACCATCACGGTCCGCAGCGGCAACGGCAACATCGGGGAATTTGACAGCCAGGTCAGCCGATTGGTCGGCCCCGCGGATACGGGATTTGCCAATCTCTTCACGGCCGCGGATTTTGAATCCGCACGCCAGGGCAACCCGGGCTGCATCATCGCCAACCACGGGGCCTGGATTTCCACCTTGCCCGCCGATCCGCAGGCACGCTGGATTTCCACCAGTTTCGGTGGGGCCGGTGAAGGCGCAACCGCGCTGTATGCGGTGGAATTCACCGTGTCCACCGCGTCCATCGGCAGCAGCCAGCTGGTGCTGCACTATGCGGTGGACAATACCCTCGGGTGGGGTCCGAATGTGGGAGTGTATCTCAACGAACTGCCGGTCGCCGGCAGCAACGGCGGGGGATTCGGGGGGCAGTTCCAGCACACGCTGGATGTCAGCGGCATGCTTCAGCCCGGCTCCAACTGGCTCTACATCAATGCGGTGGATCTGGGCGGGCCCGGTGGTCTGATCTTCAGCGCGCAGTTCGGCATCGAGCCCGGGGCCGCGGCGGCCACCGAAGATCTGCCGCTGGCCTTCGAGCTGGCTCCCAACTGGCCCAACCCCTTCAATCCCTCGACGCGCATCGACTTCAGCCTGGCCGACACCGGGCCGGCGCGCCTGGATGTGTATTCACTGCAGGGCACGCGTGTGGCGCAGCTGGTGAACGGCATGCTCTCCGGCGGCAGCCACAGTGTCACATTCGATGGCACGGGCCTGGCCAGCGGGATCTACATCTACTCCCTCGAGGCCGGCGGCCAGCGGGAGTCGCGCCGCATGCTGCTGGTCAAGTGACACGCTCAGCGGGGGAGTCCAGATCTCGGTGATTCCCCGGACGATGCGCGGAAAAGACACACGGGCGACCGGTACTGCACCGGTCGCCCGTTTCTGTGTCGAGCAGGAAGAAGCCGGGTTTATTTGAGCAGCGTCATCCGCTGGACCTGGCGTCCGGAGCTGGTCTCGAGGACCGCCAGGTAGATGCCCGAGGCGCGTGAGCCGGCCTGCCAGACGAAGGCATGGCTGCCACTGGCCAGCGGGCCCTGCCAGAGGACTTCCTGCAGGCGGCCCTGAAGGTCGTACACGGCCAGGCGGGCCGAGCCGGCGGAACCGGCGCGGATCACGATCCGGGTACTGGGATTGAAGGGATTGGGCACCACGTTGTCCAGGCGCCAGCTGCCGGGAAGCACGGCGGACTCCACGCCCGTGGCCGTCAGGGTCCAGGCGCAGAGCTCACCATTCTCGTTCACCACGAATTCCCCGTCGGCCAGTTGGGCATGGATCACGCTCGCCCCCGCGGGAAGCAGATCCAGCGGAAACTCCAGGCACTGTCCCAGGTCCTGGGGGAAGAGGCTCTGCTGGGCGAAGGGCTCGCCATCGGCCAGCCAGACCAGCTCCAGGTTGTCGCCATCCACATCCTCGGCCAGAATGCCCAGACCGGACAGTTCTTCCGGAGCCAGCTCGGTGTTGCAGTCCAGCCCGCAGGCCTGGAGCAGGGGGCTGTCATTCACCGCACTCACCGTGACCACCAGCGGGTGCACGGCCGCGTCCTCGCCGTAGCCATCGAACGCCAGCAGCTCGAGAGTCTCCTGCCCGTTCCAGTCGGCGCTTGCCGTGAGTTGCAGCTGCTCACCCACGAGCTGGCCCTGCAGGTTCTCGCTGGGGGATATCTGGAGCGTGAAGCGATCCAGGTCCGCGTCGACCAGGCTGCCGGCGAGGGACAGGAACCCTGTGCCGTCCTCCTCGAAGAACAGTTCTTCGGGGGCGTTCCACTGCGGAGCATGGTTGGCCAGTGTGTTGCGCAGGCGCAGGATGCCCATGCTGACATTGGTACTGAACAGCGTGTGTCCGGACATCGCCACCGAACCGATGTAGGCTTCGGGATCGATCCAGCTTTCGTGCCACACGGGTGCCTGGGGGTCGTTGACATCCAGCAGCTGCCAGCGATGATCAGGGGTATGGATCCAGGCCCAGCCATCGGACAGCGCGACCCGCTGCACGGCGGGTGTGCTGGCGCTGCCCAGTACGACCAGCGCATCGGAGCTGAGTGACACCAGCCGACTCTGGCCATTGGCCAGGGCCAGCAGGGCGGTCTCCCCGTCCACGGCCAGGTCCAGGATCGCACTGCCCAGGGCCAGGCCCAGCGGAGGCAGACTGCCATCCTGCGGATCGAGCAGGAACAGGCTGGACGCCTGCCACACCAGCAGACCTTGCGAGCAGGCCGCGAGTCTTGCGACGCCAGCCAGCGGACGCGCCGCCTCCGGCAAGGCCACAGGGGTCTCGGGGATGCTCAGGTTCCAGATCTGGATCGGTCCGGCGGGGTTCACCGCGGCCAGCCAGTTGGAGCCCAGGGCGATGTCGCTGGGCATCTCGTTCAGGTTCAGGTTGGCCAGCAGCGCGGAGGACTCATCATTCTCGACCCGGAACAGGGCCACGTGCTGGCTGTCGGCTGCCGCCAGCAAAGTCCCGGAGGCCGCCAGCAGGGGGGCGCAGGAGAAGCCCGTCAGGCGCTCGCGGGCCGCCAGGGCGTCGGGGCTGTCACCCTGCAGCAGGCGCACCGTGCCGCCCTGGTAGGAAGCGGCCAGCACCGGACCGCAGAGGGCCAGCTCGCGGGCCGTGCCACCCCCGTGATCCACCAGATGTGTCACCTGGGGCGATGAGGGCTGGCTCACGTCCAGGATGGCCAGGTCACGGCTCTGGGAGGAGAGCGCCAGGCGCTGGTTTTCCCAGGAGACCGAGATCGCCAGAATGGGATCGGTGCCCAGCGGCGGCAGGGACTGGATCGCGATGGGATCGCTCACATCCAGCAGCCTCGCGCCGCTGAGATAGTCATTCAGCAACACCAGCGGCTGGTCGGGCGCGGCATTCACCATGTAGCTCATGCTGCCCAGCGGCAGGCTGCCGATGGCCTGGAACTCGCCCGGCTGGCTGATGTCGTAGCTGGTCAGGGTGAGGCCAGCCAGCGAGAACAGAATCGAGTCACGCAGACAGAAACCCTGCAGGTTGGCCGGATCGGTCAGGATCATGCCCAGAGGTTCCGGGTCCAGCGGATTGCCCAGATCAAAGGAAGACAGCCCATACTGGTTGCCTTCGAGGCGACCTTTGACGAACAGGGTCTGGTCGCCGACTTCCAGGTCAAAACAGGGCTGGCCACCGTGGAGTGTGGTCACCAGCGCAGGGGACTGCAGATTGCCGATGTCGTACACATCCACACCATTGTAGGTGGCCAGGTAGAGCGCGTCGTCGTGAACCTTCATGGTGAAGGGGAACCCGCTCCAGTTTTCCAGCACGCCCTGGCGGGGAAAATTGGGGGCCTGGTTGCGCAGCAGCTGCACGGTGCTGAGGGTCTTCACCACCAGCAGGTCCCCGTCCAGGATCAGTTCGCGAATGCCTTCCTCGAACTGGCGGCTGCCCAGCACCTGGTTGTCGCCGTTCGCGAGCAGGAGCCTGACCTCGAGCACCTTGCCACTTCCATAGTAGAGGGTGTCGCCCTGAAGCAGTACCGCCATGCATTCGTCGCGTGCGTACTGCCCGGTGAGGGCAAGATCCGTGTCCCGCAGGGGTCGGGACTCCTCGAGGATCTGAAGGCTCAGTGCCGACGCGGAAGAGGCTCCAAGCAGCAGGCAACAGGACAACAGGCCAAGCGGGGGGGAGATCCGGGTGGGACGGATGCGAAACATGGGACACTCCTTTCTGCAGGCCCTTCATGGCTGAAGGGAGGCTTTCGTCTGTGAAAGCCTGTCCGCAGTATCGGAGGATCGGGAGCTGACTTTGCCGACACCTGTGACAGGTGGCACCTGGTGGGAGTTCGCCGCGGCAAGGAATGGTGTGATGTCCGGAGAGTGGAGCAGAGCGCCCGACGGGCGCCGTCTCAGCCTCAGGAGAATCCGCTGGGACCGCAGGATCCGGAGCCCGAGCTGCCGGACGTGGTGAACATGGGAATGCTGAAGACCCGCTCCACGGGACTGGTCTCCGGAGTGTCCCCGGGATCTTCACCGGCCATGCGGGCCAGCTCGCCCCAGGTGTCCAGGTGCTCGCTCATGGCATGGCTGACTTCCAGCGTGCGGCCGTTTTCCGGGCAGACATAGTCGTATCGAGGCATGACACATCCTGGTTGGGGCCTCTCCCGTCAGAGGCCGCCTACTATATGACTATTCAGTGATTCAGGCAAGTGCTGTCCGTGCGCATCGATCCGCCCGGTCCGGTCAGATATTCCTGCGGGCAGGCAACCGGCCCCGGGCTGGATCGGGCGTGTGCCCGGGGCCGATGACCTGTACCAGGAATCAGTGATACAGTCCGATCGCACGTGCGGCAATGTCGTTGGCCGCCACCCCGGCCCGCAGGATCTCGGTCGTCATCACCTGCCTGTCGGGCTGGATCACATACTGACCCTTCTTGCTGGAAATGGACCCGGATGAACTGAGCGCACTCAACGCGGCACTGAGGGCGTTGGCGAACTCGGGTGAGGCATCCTTCTGCTCGACCAGGACTCCCGCCTCCGGATTCAGCACCTGCCAGATTTCCTTTCCGTAGATCGCACCGCCCGCGTTCTTCGGATTGAGGAACGCGTACGAGGCATTGGCCAGAATCAGTTCCGGGGCCACGCCCGCACTGGCGCTGAGCGACGAGTAGCCGCGCTCGGCACTCAGCTGCAACTGGGCCGGGTCGAAACCCAGAGTGGGCAGCACCAGAGTCGCGGATTTCTGCGCCGCCAGTTTCTTCAGCTTGAAAAGCGGGCCGGTCAGATTGTTCTCGAACACGGGGAAGCCTTCGGGAGCAAAACGCAGGTACTCCTTCTTCGTGATCCCGTCGGTCCACTTGACCGAGGGCTCGCCGAAGTCCTTGTCCGGCGTGTGCAGTTTCATCTTCTGCACGATCGGGTCGTCCTTGACGTCTTCCTGGGTGTAGACGGTCCAGCCCTGGGCGCGCAACTGGGTCACGAAATCGTCGTAGAGCTGGCTGGCCAGCTGGCGGTAGAGCGCACCATCCAGCGGAATGATCGCCTCGGCCGTGGCCTTGACCGTGCTCTGCTCTTTCCCGCGCATGGCCTGCAGGCCCGAGGTCTCGGCTCTGGCCGTGCCTTTGCCATAGGTCAGAACGTCCAGGTACAGAGTGGGCACGATCAGTGCCTCGCCCTTGCTCAGGTACTTGAGATTGATGAACTCGAACTGCTTGTCCGGCTTGTCGAACAGGTCATTGCCTGTCAGGTCCTTCTCGGGATTCTTGGCGCCGGCGAAGGATGCACAGCAGAGCAGGCACAACAGCAGCAAGGATTTGGGTGACATGGGAGCATTCCTTTCGATCGGGTGTTCAGAAGCATTCGAGAGGGCTGGCCCACTCGCTGTTTTCAGCTTTGGCCAAACCTAACTCCCGGGCGATTTCCGCAACATTCGGCAGATGGCGTATTCTGGGCGCGGGCCTCGCTGGCTGGATTCGATACCTTGCCGCGCATGAATCGAAAATCTTCCGGAACCCTGTGGCTGGCATTGACCGGATTCTGTCTGCTGGCCGGGTCCCTTGCCGCACAGCCCTCCCGCCAATTCGTGGATTCCTGCAATGCCCTGGGTGCCGAGCGGATCTTCGCCCGGATCGTGCCCTCGATCCAGCTGTATCGTTCCGTGGTGCAGCAAAGCCGGGAGCTGGGTTATCCTGAAGGCGAGGCCCGGGCACTGGAGAGTCTGGGGCTGGCCCAGCGGCTGGCCGGGCAATTGGACGCCAGTGTGGAGGCGGAACTGCAGGCGATTCGACTGTATGAACAGCTCGAGGATCGCCACGCGCTGGCCCGCATCTGGGGCTCACTGGGTTACGGTCAGAAGCAGCGGGATCTGCCGCGGGCACTGCAGTACATGAGCAACGGAATCCGGATCGCCGAGCAGGATCGGGATTCCCTAGCCTTGGAAGCCCTCTACAACAACTACGGGGTACTGCAGGAAATGCAGGGCGACCTGGACAGCGCACGCGTGTTCTATCAGCGCGCGCTGGACCTGGCCACTCTGCGCCCGGACTCGAGCGGCGTGCCCTTCTGCCTGAATCACCTCGCCGGCCTGGATGCGCTGGCCGGTGACTTCGGCATGGCCCGGGCGCGTCTGACCCGGTCCGACCGCCTGCGCCGGGGTGAATCCGGCCAGTATGGACGCATCGAGAACACGGTACTCTGGGGTGACACCTGGCTGGCCGAAGGCCAGCCGGACTCCGCGCTGGCGCGCTACCGCGAGGCGATCGCCATTCCCGGGGCCAGCGAACAGAAATACCTGATGAGCTACTGCTACGGTAAAATGGCGGAGATCCATGAGCAAAAAGCAGACTATCGCGAAGCGCTGAACAGCCAGCGAGCCTTTCAGGTCTGGCGTGACAGCATGCAGACCCTGGAACGTGACACCCGGATATCTGCCCTCGAACTGGAATTCGAGACCGAGAAGAAGGACCGCCTGCTGGCCGAGAATACTCTGGCGCTTGCCCGGCGCGATCGTCTGCTGGTCAGTCTGGTCAGCCTGCTGTTATTGGGTGTTGTGCTGCTCCTTGTCGGGCTCTGGCAGTTGAAACTCAAGCGTGAGCGACAGCGGCAGGCCCTGGCGTTCAGGGAGCAGACCCGCAGGGCCGAGAATGAGCGCAGACTGGCGGCCGAGCGCCTGAGAATTTCCCGCGAACTGCATGACAACATCGGCTCACAGTTGACCTTTCTCGTGGGCACGCTG
Organism: Candidatus Delongbacteria bacterium; assembly: GCA_020634015.1. NCBI lineage: Bacteria > Candidatus Delongiibacteriota > Candidatus Delongbacteria bacterium. The sequence goes on from JACKCN010000006.1 coordinate 30,980, forward strand.
GATACCCTGGGGTGGCGCATGCCCGCTGACCCACTCGCGAAACGCCTGAAGGAGCTGAGCACCTATGGGCGTCACACACTGGCGGAACTGCGGGGAACCGTCTGGGCCATGCAGCGGGAACACACCAGTCTGACCCAGGTCCGCGATCGGCTGGCCGAGCTCTTCCAGCGCTCCGACCGTGATGGCCTGACCCGGATCGAGCTGGCCGAGCCGGAGCTGCCGGAGTCGTTGGACGACTGCGAGATCGGCGCGGCTCAGGCGCTGACCCTGCTGCGCGTGGCCCAGGAAGCGGTTTCCAACGCCCTCAGGCACGCGCACGCCACCAGGATCCGACTGGCGCTGGGCAGCGACACCCAAGGCATCTGGCTTGAGGTATGCGACGACGGCAGCGGCTTTGACCCGGGACTCAGCACCCAGGGCAGTGGTCTGATGAGCATGCGCGCGCGCTGCGAGGAACATGGCGGGCAGTTCCGGCTGACCAGCGATGCCGACGGGACCCGGATTCGGTGCGTGTTTCCCATCGTATGGGGCAAGCGGCGTATTGATCGGGAGCGGGCAAGACCGGAAGTTGACCTGTGACGCACTCTGTCGGCAAACAAGCAGAAGGACCCACGGTGAGCCACCCATTGCGCATCGCACTGGCCGAAGACAATTCCAGTCTGGCGGCCCTGATCCTGGAGAAGCTGGCGCTGTTTCCCGAACGGCTGAACTGCCTCTTTCATGCCGCCAATGGAGCCCTGCTGCTGGAGCGCCTGGCCGAGCATGCCGCCGTGGACGTGGTCTTGATGGACATCGAAATGCCCGTGCTGGATGGCATCCAGACCACCGAAAAGCTTGTGGCACGCCACCCGCACATCCGGGTGCTCGTGCTGACCGTCTTCGATGATGAACGCCGCATTTCGGAGGCCGTGCGCGCGGGAGCCGCAGGCTATCTGCTGAAGGACGAACCGCCGGATCGCCTGCTGGAGGCGATCGAAGCGGTGGCCCGCGGCGAGGGCGCCCTCTCGGCGGCCGTGACCGGACGCACCCTGGCGCTGTTGCGTGATCCAACGCGCGTGCCGACCGGGCAGTCTGCCGACACGTCCATCCTGAGCCCGCGCGAACTGGCCGTGCTGGCCCAGTTGGCCACCGGCCTGACCCACCGCGAGATCGCGTCAAACCTGTTCATCGCGCCCGCCACCGTGCGCAAGCACATCGAAAACCTCTACCGCAAGCTGGAGGTCAGCGGCCGGATCCCCGCCATCGACAAGGCCCGCAAGCTGGGCCTGCTCTGAGCTGGATGCCGTCTCCGCGCGTGGAACGTTCTGGATCACAGCAATCGTGGCAAATCCGGTGCTCATTCGATGTGCGGCAGTTCGTTGTGATGCATCCGTGATCGCTGAACTCAGGGTGCCAGAACGCTGGTATAGGGCGGGATCGAGATCCTGACCGATTCGGGGCCGCCGATCGCGTTGACGATGCGCACCTCGTCGAAGCCCGGATGGGACGGCACACGCACGAACTCGGAATCCGGCCGGTTGAGCTGGGAGTTGACGATGGATCCCGGATTCCAGGACTGGAGTTCGGCCCAGAATTGGTTCTGCTCGGCCAGGGTGTAGGAGGGGTAATCCATGTTGCAGGTGTCCTGACCGCGTACCAGGAGGGACTGATTGTCAATCAGCGGCAGGTCCTCGCGGCCGCCGAGATTGCCCTTGTTGCCCCTGAAGCTGAAGCCCGAGTGCTCCGGGGCATCTGGGAGACTGCATTCGGGCAGCGGCCCTCGCAGAGGATAGCCGATGTTGAAATGCTGCTGGGCCAACGAGCTGGAGGCGTGGGGGTCATCGTCCAGATTCCAGATGAAGAGATTGTTGCGAACCGTCAGGTTGGAGAAATCACAGACGGTGGGCATGCCGGTATCAATGGATCCATCGAAGATGCCCAGTTTGAAGGCCGGCAGGTAATGCGTCTTGGTGGGAGTCCGGGCCGGCAGGGAGTGCCCCTGGATGTTGTGGAACACATTGTCGGCGCAGTTCAGATTGCGCATGTTGGGGACATGCCCCGACAAGTTGATGTAGGTCGCGAGCGCGAGGGCGCATGTGACACCATCGACCAGGTTGTCACGGATCTCCGAATAGGACACGCCATCCATCTGGATGCCGATGCCCCCCACGTACCAGTCCTCTCCATGCGAGCGAATCACATGGCCATTGTGGACCCGGTTGCGCAGGATGCTGACATCCTGGGCGTCACTGACCCAGATGCCGCGCCACTCCGAGAAGGTCATCCGCAGGCTGTCCTGGCATTGGTTGTCGACCACGTAGTTGCGGATGTAGGGTTCGAGCGTCACGTCGATGATGTTGTCGTGGATCTCCAGACCCAGCGGAATCTCATTGGGCTCGAGACCGTGTCCCTCGACCAGAATGGCCGTCGCCGCCCGCTGGATCACGTTGTTCGCGATTCGCACATGCCGGGTCCCATCCTCGGACGGGACGACGATCAGGCAGGAGTTCTGGAACAGTGCATTGAAGGTACGTGGAGTGCCCGAAGAATCGCAGCCCCAGCGATCGAGCAGCCGCTGGTAGAGCTCGGGGTCGATGGCGCTGATGATCGTGTTCCCCGATACCTCGGTATTGCTGCTGATCACACGGATGGAAGAATTCAGTGCATCACTGATCAGATTTCCGGATACGATGTGGGCATAGGTTCTCAGGGTCTCCGAGACGCCGCATTGCATGTTGATGGCCATGCCCGCCGAGCGGATCACGCTGTTGTCCGCGATCCGCGAGGATGCGGTACCCGACCCCGTGATCAGAATCGCCGTCTGCTCGTAGAACAGGTTCGTCAGCGCGTTTTCCGCCTGATCATCGTTGACATGGTTCTGATGATACTCGGCGAACAGGTTCTCGATCGCATCGGGATTCCAATGGCCGGCATTGACCTTGCGGATCTCGAATCCGGAGGGCAGCGATACGTCGGCATCGGTCACGCCGAAGTCGGTGATCACATTGTTCAGCACCAGGGCGTTCACGCAATCATTCTGGTAAACCGCGCACTCGGCCACGGCATGGAATCGGCAGTACTGCACCTGCCCTTCCTCGAGGCTGGAGAGCGACACCGCACGCACCATCGACGCGGGCAGATCGGGTGCCAGCTCCCCGACCGGAAGACCTTCGAAATCACAGCCCAGGATCCATGCGGAGCCCAGCCCCAGCTGATTGATGTAGACAGCGTTGGCGAAGAATCCACGGAAGACATTGTTCATCAACGCCAGCTGCCGTGGCACTGCGCCGTATGCATAGATGCCCGTGATCGGCTGAAGTCTTCCCGGAGAGCGCAGCTGCACGGTGAACTGGCAGTTCTGGATCTGGGTACGCCGGAGGCTGGATTCGGTGCTGGTGCCCGAGAAGCGGATCATCTTGATTGATGTCTCCGGGTCCAGGCAATCGAATGTGCAGCCGTTGATCGAGAGTTCCGTGTCGGCGTCCTGGGCATAGATGCCGTTGGCGCTGAACCCGGTGAAATGGCAGTTGAGCACCTGAATCCGGGCGAAGGGATGCACGGCCGCACGGACCAGCAGCCCCACGGGCACCGGAAAGTCGTCACGACCGAAGCCGAGGTTCTTCACCATCAGCACCCGGTTGGCCGGAGCGACCTCCGGGGGCGTGGAGAGGCGCAGCAGCTGACCATCGGGAAACCCGGGCGCGGGGATCAGAGCTCCGATGGAGTGCCCTTCGAAAACCAGGTCCATGTTGAGCTTGCCCACCCGCACATCCACCATTGACTCGATGAGCTCTTCATCCAGGACTTCGATCAGGGCTTTGCTTGCGCCGGCCGGGGCCGTGGCGTAAATCGTGTTGCCTGAATAGGAGTAGGTGAACAGGGAGTTCAGGGTGCCAACGACGGGCGTTCCCAGCGTCTGGCCCATGGAGTTGGTGAATGTGATCCGGGAGAGACTGTGGCCCGGAACCGTGATGAAAATCAGCAGCACAATCAGACTGGCAGTGCGTGTCAGCAGTGTCATGGAGTCTTCCGGATTTGTGTGTGTCTGGTTGGGGACTGCAAGATAGCCCGGTTATCATGATTCGCAAGTCCCACGCTCCCTTCTCGCGGAAGTGACTGTTGAAGACCGTTCAATGGACAAATTTCCGCCCGAATCGATGACAGACAGTTCGATATTCCGGATAATGCTGACCACTGGCATGTGTGTCCCACACGCTGACCGGGAGCGCGGGCTGACTCAAAGTGCGGTGGTCGGAGTCCGGACACGCTGTGAGACGGCGAACTGTCTGTGGAAGTACCGCACGAATCGGCCACGCGAATGTCCGGAGTCGGCAGCGGGGACCTTGGCCCGACCCTGTTGAGCAGTCCCGGCGATCAATCTTCTGGCCTTGCGGTTTCTCTTTTGTCAAAGCGATCAGGATGCGTACCATATGGTCTCGAGTCCCGGCCCCGATTCTTGAGCACGACGGACGGCGGCAGGGCCCCAGTCGCGATCCTGCTGGAGACTGCATGAAGATCAACGACCGTGCATTGGTGACCGGCGGCGCCGGTTTCCTTGGACGCCATCTGAGCCGCGCGCTCGCCGAGGCGGGCTGGCAGGTCACGGTACTCGACGATCTGTCGGCCGAGAGCAGCCGCTTCGATGTGCCCGAACTGGATCACGCGGGCATCGACTGCATTCGGGGATCCACGCTTGACCGGGAACTCTGCCAGTCCCTGGTGAGGTCACACCATGCCATCCTGCATCTGGCCAGCGTGGTGGGCGTGGAGCGGACCATGAGCCAGGTCGTGCCGACCATGCTCAATCTTCAGGGGACCCTCTGTGTGACGGAAGCGCTGTCGCCGTCACAGGTGATCCTCTTCACCTCCTCGGCCGACATCTATGGGCTGCATTCCCGTCTGTACTCGGGACCGATGGAAGAAGAGCAGCTGACGGTCTATGAGCATCCTCTGGTCAACCGCTGGATCTATCCCAAGATCAAGGCGCTCGAAGAAAATCTGATCGCCCTTGCCGCCTGCCGCAGAGTCATCATCCGGGTCTTCAACTGTTATGGCCCCGAGATGGACATTCCCGGCCCGCGCCGCGTGGTGCCCCAGTTCATCGAGAACATTCGCCACCGCGAGCCGATCCGGCTGCACGGTGGCGGCGATCAGATCCGGGCATTCTGTCACTACTCCGACACCATCCGCGGCATTCTGCTGGCGCTCGAGCATGCCCGCAAGGGCTCCGCGGATCAGCCCTGGGTCTTCAACATCGGCGGGGAAGACGGCCTCAGCATCCGCCAGCTCGCGGCCCGGCTGATCCGGATCGCGCAGGAACTGGACTGCCTCGAGTCGGCCCTGCCGATCGTGGAGTGCCCGGACTTCTATTCCTGCGCATTCGACGACACCTGGCACCGCACGCCGGACCTGAGCCGGGCGAAGAAGATTCTGGGCTACCGACCACACGTCGGCCTGGACGAGGGTCTGCGTGCCACGATGATCCAGCAGCTGTCGCTCAGTCATGACATCCACTGATGTCCTGATCGTCGGAACCGGCATCAGTGGGCTGGGTTGCCGCGCGCTTCTGCAGGATCAGCGGGATGTCCTCACGCTCGAGGCGGCCGATCGTCCGGGCGGGTTGACCCGTGTGTTCCGCGTGGGTGAGTTCATCTTCGATTCGGTCGTCCATGTGCTGCGCTTCCGCGATCCCGAACTCTGGCGATTCGCGCAGTTGCTCTGTCCGGACGGCTTTCACCACTTCCCGCGGATCAACCATGTCTGGCAGGCCGGAGTCCAGCTCGACTACCCGTACCAGTATCACGCGGGGCAGTTGCCCGAAGCCATCCGCAAGGCCTGCCTGGAGGGGTACATCCACAACCCCTGGGCGACCGCCCAGGATACCAGGACCTTTCGAGACTGGTTGCTGAAGAACTTCGGTCCCGGTTTCTACGAGCACTTCTTCCACCCGTACAACCTCAAGCTCTACGGGGTGGGGCCTGAATGCCTCGAGGGCGAGAGAATGACCTGGCTGATCCCCGATGGCGATCGCGAGCGGGTGCTGGAAGGCAGCCGAGACACGGTGGCGGCGGGTGCGGCCGGAAGCCAGCTGGCCTATCCCAGAGGCACCCTGGGCATCGAGACGCTCTGCCACGGGGCGGTCGGGCTTGCCGAGTCGCCGATCCTCGTCAACCAGCAGGTGGTCCACCTGGACCTGGCTCAGCGAGTGCTGCAGGTGAGCTCCGGCCAGCGCTATGCCTATCGGGAGCTGGTCAGTTCGATCCCTCTGCCGGGCTTGCTGGCGCTGATTCCGGATCTGGATCACGAGATCGCGGCCCTGGGGCGCAGCCTTAAAGCGGTGCCCCTCCAGGTGGCCGAGGTGGGCATCGAGGGCGAGGAACATGCCCTGGCCGGCCAGTGGAGCTACTTTCCCGACCCCGACATTCCTTTCTATCGGCTGACCCGGCTGGAGCATGTCTCACCCGAGCTGTGCCCGGCCGGGCATTCGGCCTTGCTGCTTGAAAGCTCCGCGGCCCAGCCTCTTGTCAGGGACGAGGTCGAAGGGGCGCTCAGGCGCGTGGGGATGCTGGCCGGCACCCGGGTGGTGCATTACCGTGTCCGCCGGATTCCCGCGGGCTATGTGCTCTTCGAGCCCGGCGTCGTGGCCAGGGTCCGGCGGATTCTTGAGCATCTGCGCGAGAGGCACGTGCATCCGATCGGACGTTATGGACGCTGGGATTACATGGACATCGAAGGCGCGCTGGCCACGGGGCTGGAGACAGCGGCCTTCCTGCGGGGCGGCCAGCTGAGGAGTCTGCTGGGCAGCGTGCCGGGCATGTGATGGGCGCTGTGCTGCGTGCACCCGGCGAGGCGGGTCAGCTCACTCCTCCCAGTCGGAGCATGGCCAGCGGAGTCCGGCAGAGCAGTTTCAGATCGGTGGCCAGGGAGAGGGTGTCCACATACACCAGATCCAGCTCGGCCTTTCGGCGTGACTGGTCGATCGTGCCGAACTCCAGATAGCGTGGCGACAGCTGGCAGAGGCCGGTCAGGCCGGGCCTGACGAGATGGCGACGGGAATAGCCAGGGATCTGGGCGGAAAGCGCACGGGCGATCTCCCATGGCTCGGGGCGCGGCCCGACCAGACTCATCTCACCTCGGAGAACATTGAACAGCTGGGGCAGCTCGTCCAGCCGGAAGCGGCGAAGGAAACGGCCGCAGCGTGTGATCCGTGGATCCGCGTGGTAGGTCCAGCCCTCGAAGAGCGCGCCCGGCGGCGCGCTCACGCCGGCGGTCATGGTGCGCAGCTTGAAGAGAATGAAGCGCCTGCCCTGATGTCCCATCCTGGCCTGGCTGTACAGCACGGGCCGGCCGCTGTCAAGCAGCACCACCAGGCCCAGCAGACACAGCAGGGGCAGCCAGAGCGGCAGGGTCAGCAAGACCAGCAGGCTGTCCAGGGTCCGCTTGCCCCAGTGGAAGTACCAGCCCGAAGGAAGCGGCACGACCTGGGGCGCGGCGTTGGAAAGATCCGATTGATGAACAGCCATGGGGCCCAAGATGACAATTCGTGAGCGGGATGCCAGCGGTGGCATGATCCGTGTCACAGATCCCTCATCCTCTTCAGGAGAATCTCCGCATGGCGAACACCCGCAGTGAAGATGCAGGGGCATTGCGCACCCGGGCCAGTCTGAACGAGACACGGGGCAACCTGGACCTGGGACAGCACCTCCGTTCCCAGCTTGCCCTGAAGCCCACCAGCCGATTGCTGGATCTGGGGTGCGGAACCGGGCATCTGCTGCGTGCCTGCTGTCGGGACCTGGGCGTGGGCGGATGCTGCTGGGCACTTGATCTGTCACGCGAAAGCCTGAATGAGCTGGAACGCACGCTGGTGCCGCAGTTTCCCATGATCAGGCCGCTGGTACTGTCCATGGACCGCCTGGTCGACCCGGCCTGCCAACCGGAGCTCCGCGAGCTGACCCATCTGGTTTCAGCTTATGCGCTGTACTACAGCGAAAACCCCGACGCACTGCTGGACGCACTGCACTCACGGCTGGCGCCCGGTGGACTCCTGCTGGTCGCGGGACCCTGCAAGGGCAACAATCGCGAGTGGTTTCAGCTGCTGGAATCCGCAGGACTGGAGATTCCCGAAGGCATACGTCGGATCACGGAAGAGTTCATGGACCGCCGTCTGCCCGTCGCGGGGCGCAAGCTGTTCGCGACGGTGGAAGAGCACCGCCTGTCGAATCCGGTGGTCATTGGCGATGCCGACAGCCTGCAGGCCTACTGGCGCAGCAACATCTATCATGATCCAGACCGCGATGCGCAGGTCTGCCGCTGCATCCGCGAGCACTTCCGCAGCAACTCCGACTTCACCATCACCAAGCGAATCTCGGTGATCCGAATGATCAAATCCCAAGGAGAACCAGATGGCTGAGGGATTTCCCTGGTTCAGTCCGGACGGCTATCGACGCATTCTTGAACGGGCACTCGAGCTGGGTTATCGGATCCAGTGTTTCCGCGATTTTCTGCCCGGCCGTGATGCGCCCCGACTCCTGTTGCGTCACGATCTGGATCACAGCATCCGCGCGGCCCTTGTCAGTGCCGACACCGAAACCCGATTGGGAGTCTGCTCCACATACTTCGTGCAGGTTGAGTGCAGCTTCTACAATCTGCTTTCGGCGGAAAGCCGCGAGTTGGTTGCCGAACTGGTGTCCGGAGGGCATGAAATCGGTCTTCATTTTTCGGCCGGACGTTATCGTGGGGAACAGGGTGCCAGACGCTGGCGACTGGATCTGGCGCTGCTTGAAGATCTGGCGGGGCATCCGATCCACACCGCCTCACAGCACCTTCCCAGTTCCACCGAACGCTTCGATCCGGGCGACCTGATCAGGCGGGAAGCCTACCGCGAGCCCTTCATGGGAAAGGAAATGGGCTACATTTCCGATTCCCTGATGGCCTGGAGACAGGCCACTCCCCTCGAGTGGATCGAGGAGAGGCGCAGCTTCCAGTTTCTGACTCACCCCTTGACGTGGTCCCATCAGGTCAACGATCTGGACCAGGCTCTGGACCTGGCGGTAGCGGAAGAAGTGCAGCAGCTGCGAGCGGAATTGGCAAGGACACGCACACTGTACCACGACCTGCTGGCCGCACGCGAGCGGCTGGACGCAGAGTTCCGCAGGTCCCGCGGCTGAATCGGGACAGGCCCGCTCAGCCTGGCGAGTCGGTTGGTGGAGCCAGTTTCCGAAAAACCTGGTCGTAGTCCGCCGGGGCGTGTGCCCGCAGTCGCTGCTCTCCTCGCCGCATCACCCCGGCGACGAGCCAGGCAAGAAACCCGCAGCCGGCCTTCGGAGGAGACAGTGCCAGCTCCTCCCGAAGGATCTTCCACTGCAGACGGTACCTGAGCAAGCTCGACCGACTGATGGCACCGGGGCGCTGTCGGTAGCCGTACAGCGAATGGCGAATGCCGCACACGCTGCCACCCGCGGACAGCAGGCGAAGCCAGAGTACGTAGTCCGCTCTGGCTGGCCAATCCGGATACGCCAGGTCAGGATATGCCGCCGCCCTGAGCATCACCGTGGCACTGGCGATGCGATTGATCCGTGTCAGATCCCCATGGACGACACGCTCAGCTGGCAGAATGGGCAGGCTCCAGAGTCCAAGGTCCTCCGAACAGCGATGGTGGCCGGTCTGCGAAAAACTGCAGCCATGGGCGAGCATGTGTTCCAGCTGCAGTTCCAGCTTGCGGGGATGATACACGTCATCGCTGCCCAGGAAGCAGAGAAACTCCCCGCTCGCCAGCGTGATCCCATGGTTCATGGTGGCGGCGGCACCCAGGCGTGAGCCATTGCGTGCCCAGCGCAAGCGGGCATCCCGCCTGGCCCAGGCTTGGGCCAGCTCGGCCGAGCCATCGGTGGAGGCATCATCCACCAGAATCAGTTCCCAGTCCGGGCAAGTCTGAGCCACGACCGAGGCGATGGCCTGCTCCAGAAAGGGCCGAGTGTTGTGAATGGGCATGATCACGCTGATCAGTGGGCGTGATGGCAGCATGGGGCAAGGTGTCCGTTGATTGGCTTCGGCCCGAAACGCGGGAGAAGGCCAGGAACCTTCCCCGGGGGCGTGCATCACATCTGCAGGGTCATCCGGCCTGTATTCCGCGCGCCGGCTCACTCCCCGAGCGTACAGGCAGCTGTCGCAGACCAGCGGGCCGGCATCGCTGCGGCCTTCGTGCACGCCCGTGGTCCCACATCCATCGTGCGCCGTGCGCGACCCCGCAGGTCTGGCAGCAGGATCCGTGCCAGTCCCGGGCCAGAATGTGGATTGTGTTCGCCCTTCACCAGCAGCATGGCCTGCCTCTCGACCGGGTGCCGGTCGGTCCCTCCGGGCATTGCCCGCAGCGGGAGAGCGGCCAGCAGGCTGACCAGAGCCAGCAGTGAGAACGCGGTCGTCATGGGAGTCTCCTGTTGGGGCGCACAAGAGTATCATTCCCGCAAAACGGTTCCAACCGAAAGGATGGATGAAGGAACTCGGCACCACGACAGGAGTGATGTCAGGTGAGAGCCCGGGCAAGGCTCCCGGTGGGCTGTCCGGAGAGAGACCGCCCGGAATGCGGCAGGCATTCCGGGCGGTCGGCGTTCATTTGACGATGGTCATGCGGCGTGTGTCACGCACGCGCTGGTTCACTTCGAGAGAGTAGAAATAGGTTCCGCTGGGCAGCGCACCGGCATCGAAGGAGAAGCCGTGCGGACCCATGGCCTGGGGCCCCCGGTCGATGACGCGCACTTCGCGTCCCAGCAGATCGTGCACGAGGATCCGCACCTGCCCGGCCTGTGCCAGCGAGTAGTCGATGCGGGTGCCGGGATTGAAGGGGTTGGGAAAGTTGCCCAGCAACCTGTAGTCCAGGGGGCCGGCCAGCAGGTGGTCCGCGATGTCGCTGAGATTCTGGATCTCCTCGCGGAAGACACCGCCGCTGCGGGTGCCCACGTAGACATGGGTTGTGGTCATGGCGACACAGGTGATCGGGCCGCCGCTGACACCGCTCATGTCCAGAGGGTTGTAGGTGAAGAAGTCATTCGCCTGATAGCCCGCATCTCCGAAGGCCAGAGCCATGCCGGAGAAGGGATACAGGGCGACCGTGAGAAACACGCCGGGATTCTCGACGAGGGAATACCAGGTGATGCCGTAGTCCGGTGTGGCGATCAGGCCGCCATCGGTGGCCGCCATGATCAGAGTGCCCAGAACAACCACCCGGTGCGCCTGGAGCTCGGCTCCGCTGAGTCCGTCATTGATGTCGGTCCAGCTGGCCATGTTGTCCATGGAAAGAAAGATTCCTGCATCGGTCGCGATCACGCGGGGACTGATCTCGTCGTCATCGTATCCGCTGAGGTCGTTGACGAAGAGCGCATCGCCACTGAGACCATTGTTGAAGGCCGTCCAGGGACCATCTACCTCCGGACCGGCAAAGACCCCCTGCCCTTCGGTGCCCAGAGCCCAGTTGAATTCCTCGCTGTCCGCGCCGAACCAGAAGTAGTTGATCGCGCCGCTTCCCGGGCCGCTGCTGGCGCAGGGGAAGTACTCCTGCTGGTCCTGGGTGAAGTACGCGCCGGAGTCCGTGCTGGCCCAGATCACGCGAGGTCCACCTCCGCCCCTCAGGTCGCGGATGCTCGTATTGCCGATGTTGCCGTTGATCGCGCTCCAGGAGGTGCCATCCTCGCTGCGGAAAATGCCGCTGGCCGTGCCGGCCATCACGGTGTCCTGATAGGCGAAGATCGAACGGACATCCATGCTGCCCAGCCCGGTGTTCACTGCCTGCCAGCTGGCCAGGGCCGGAAGGCTGCCCGCCAGCAGCAGGAAGAGGATCGAGGGTCGTTTCATGCGCACGTTCCTTTCGGTGTGGTGTCGGGAGTCCTGTACCCGACAGAGCGATGGGCTGCCCGCAGGCAGGGTATGCGACAGGACGCTCCCGGGGAGCGCGGAGCAGACGGATCGGGTCTTTGCTGTGGTGTTTGTTCTTTGCCGTGTGGTCCGGTTTATCGGACACTCGCGCCGCGAAGTTCAGGTTCGCGCCAGGGGCGCCTGCAAGGTAGGAACGATCCAGCGGAAGGGCGATCGGCAATCACCCCTCTGGAAAATGGCGTCGGGGCTGCCTGCACAGGAGCAGGAAAGCCGGTCGACCGGGCTGGAGACAGAACACCCGCCCAGCTGGACGGGTGTTCGCAGGTTTCGCTGGCCAGGGGTCAGAAACCGTAGGTCATTTCGGCGGCAATGGCGAAACGGGAGTCGGTGGCCGCGCCGTCCTCGTCCAGCCAGATTTTCTGATCCACGCTGTCCAGGCGGAATTCGAGCACCGCGCCCAGCTTTTCGCCAAGAGTGAATGTGGGAGCGATGGTGAGCGAGCTGCGCGTCACGCCCGAAATGGCGCCGCTGACCGGGTCGATGAAGGCCTCGCCCAGACGCAGCATGTCGGCGTCGTCGAACTGGTCCACCCGCAGGGTCAGGCCCAGTGTCTCATTGATGGTCCAGTGACTCATCAGCAGAAAGCCGGTCCAGCTGCCATCGTTGCCTGCGGCATCGGTGTAGCTGCCCGTGTTGACTTCCAGTCCCAGCAGCCAGGCTCCGTGTTCCCAGCGGGCGTCCAGATCCAGCACCAGCTGGCCATCGTCGCCCGTGACTTCCGGGTCGGCAATCCACGAGAAGCCGCCGGAGAAGTCTCCCAGCTGGCCCCCCAGGCGGCCCGCGAAAGTTTTCTCCATGTCGGTTTCCGTGTTCGCATCCCAGCTGTTGGCCAGTATCAGCACCAGATCCAGCCCGGGGCGCAGCTGCAGATCGGTGCGCGCTCCGGTGAAGTTGGTGGGTAACCCATAGTCGAAGACGAGAGAGTGGCTGTACTGGTACATGTCCGGGGCATCCAGCGATTCGAAGCCAATGGGTGCATTGAAGCGGCCCAGACTGAGGCGGGCGTCCCAGGATCCGGGAAGTCCCAGGGACAGGTATCCCTGTTCCACGGCGGCGGCCCAGCCCCCGGCGCCATCATCGCTGAAGTCCAGATCGGCACGCAGCAGGACACCATCGTCCGACTGGCGCACCAGGTCCAGTTCCACCTGATCGGTACTGAAGGCCAGGGCCCGGGGATCGGCATCGTAGCGCAGGCTGGCGTCCACGAAGCCCGACAGGTCCACCTGGGCCAGGGCACTTCCGGCGCAGAGGCTGAGAAGCAGCAGGTTTCTCATGGTGTCTCCTAGAGGGTGTTGGTTTCGTAGGCCTTTTCGCCGTGCAGGGACTCGTCCAGCAGGCTTTCCTCGACTTCGGTGGTCCGTACCGGAGTGACGAGATTGATCAGCCAGAGCATTCCCCAGGTGAACACGAAGGCGTACACGCTGGAGATCGCGATCGCGGCCAGCTGTTTGCCGAAGAAGGCACTGCCACCGTAAATCAGGCCGTCGGCGCCATTGGGATTCACCACGGTGCTGCCCAGAATGCCCAGCATCACGATGCCCAGGGCACCGCCCATGCCGTGCACGCCCCAGACGTCCAGCGCGTCATCCCAGCCCAGCCGGTTCTTCAGGCCCACGGCCGCGTAACACACCAGGCCGGCCGCCACGCCTATCAGCGCGGCGTGTCCGGTTGAGACGTATGCCGCCGCCGGGGTGATGGTGGCCAGGCCGGCGACCGCGCCGGTCAGCAGGCCCACGAAGCGCGGCTTGCGCGTGGAGGTCCATTCGACGATCAGCCAGGTGATGGCCGCGAAGGAGGCGGCGATGTCCGTGTTGAAGAAGGCCAGGGCCGTGAAACGGTCCACCGCCAGTTCGCTGCCGGCGTTGAATCCGTACCAGCCGAACCAGAGCAGGCCCGTGCCCAGCGCCACCAGCGGAATCGAGTGGGGCTGGGGATCTTCGACCCGGCGCCGACCCACATAGAGCACCGAGGCCAGGGCCGCCATGCCCGCGATGTTGTGTACCGCGATGCCGCCGGCGAAGTCCAGCACGCCCCAACTGGCCAGCAGGCCGCCGCCCCAGATCATGTGCACGAAGGGGAAGTACACCAGCAGCAGCCAGAGCACCAGGAAGATCAGGTAGGCCGGAAAGCGCACCCGGTTGGAGAAGGCGCCCGTGATCAGGGCGGGCGTGATGATCGCGAACATCATCTGGTAGCCCACGAAGACCAGCATCGGGATCGCCCCATTGCCGTATGCCGTGGTGGAGTCGATGCCCTGCAGGAAGGCCATGTCCAGGTTGCCGATGATGCCGCCCTCTCCGCCACTGAAGCAGAGCGAGAAGCCCACCGCGTACCACAGGATGGTGGTCACGCCCATCGAGACGAAGCTCTGGATCATGATGCTGAGCACGTTGCGCCGTCCCACCAGGCCGCCGTAGAAGAAGGCCAGCCCGGGAGTCATCAGCATCACGAGGGAAGTTGCCACGAGCATGAAGCCCGTGTTGCCGGTGTCGAACATCCTCGCTCCTTGGTGATTTCCGGCCCGGGGGGTCCGGGCTCATGGATGCCCCAAGGTCCGGCAGCGCAGCCTGCCTGCCCATCGGGGATTTCCTGAAAGGAGGGGAGGGAATTCCTTGTTGGCGCGTGTCGGCGCGCTGGCGGGGCGGCTAGAGCTGGGTCAGGCCTTCGCGGATGGCGTATTTGGTGAGTTCGGCCACGCTGTGCAGATCCAGCTTGTCCATCAGCTGCTTGCGGTGGCTTTCCACGGTCTTGGCGCTCAGGTTGAGGGTCCCGGCCATCTCGCGCGTGCTGCGGCCTTCGGCCAGCAATTGCAGCACCTGGCGTTCGCGTGCGGTGAGAATCTTCCAGGCTCCCTCTTCCGGGGTCGCCACCGGATGCAAGAGCTCCTCGACCAGCAGGGTGGACACGCCACTGGAAACGGCCTTGTTGCCGCGGTGCACCTCGCGGATCACGCGGGCCAGCTCCTCGAAGCCGGCATCCTTGAGCAGGTAGCCGTCCGCGCCCGCGCGCAGGCTCTCGAGCACGAAGGTGCGCTCGCCGTGCATGCTCAGCATCACGATGCGCAACGCGGGGCAGCATTCCCGCAGACGGCGGGTCAGTTCGATGCCGTTCAGCCCGGGCATCGAGATGTCCAGCAGGGCCAGGTCGGGCGGGTCGGCGCGCAGTGCGTCCAGCGCCTGCAGCCCATCCTCGGCCTCGCCCGTGATCACCACGTCGCTCATGCGCTCCAGCAGCAGCCGCAGACCTGTCCGGAAGAGCCGGTGGTCGTCGGCCATGAAGATCCGGATCAACGCTTTCATGCCGGAGTCTCCTCAAGAGGCACCCGCAGCGTGGCCAGGCAGCCGTGTCCGGGGCGGCTCTCCAGCTCCAGATCGCCACCCAGGTCACGCAGGCGCGTGCGGATGCTGAACAGGCCGAAGGCATCCTGGCGCTGGATGTGGTCGGGGTCGAAACCCTGGCCGTCGTCACGCACGCTGAGCAACAGGTTGCCCGCGTGTGTCGCGAGGCTCAGCTCGACATGTGTCGCCCGTGCGTGTTTCCAGCAATTGGTCAGCAGTTCCTGGGCGGCCTTGAACAGCGACACCCGCACTTCCTCCGAGACACCCGGAACCGGGGTCGTGCGACAGCTGACCGCCAGACCATGGCGCTGCTGGAACTCCTCGGCCAGCCAGTCGCACGCGGGTGCCAGCCCCAGCTCGTAGAGCACGGGGGGGCTCAGGGTGGTGGTGAGGTGGCGTGTGGTGCGGATCGCGCGGTCAACCAGTGCCTGCAGGGGCACCAGCTCGTGATCCAGTCCGCTGAAGACCAGGTTGCCACGGGCTTGCCCCAGCTTGAGCCGGAGCAGGGCCAGGGTCTGGCCCAGTTCATCGTGCAGGTCGCTGGCGATCTGCCGGCGCTCGCGGGCTTCGGTCAGGCACAGCTCACGGGCCAGCCCGCGCAGGCGGGCGTTGGCTTCCTGCAGTTCGCGCGTGCGTTCGCGTACCGTGTCTTCCAGCCAGGCGACCCCGTCCTGGAGAGCGGCTTCCGCTTCCCGGCGCTGGGCCCAGCTGCCCAGCATCTGGGCCAGGGATTGCACCAGCTCCCGCTCTTCGTCCAGAAAGAGCGTGTCCCAGCCGGTGGCCTCGCCATGCCAGCTGCGGATCTCGATGCGGCCTGCGCGCCGAGTCTGGGTTCCGAACCCGGCCGCGAGCAGCGCCCCCTCGTCCCGGTCTCCGGTGCTGCACCAGCGTGTGCCGTCCAGCACGATCCGGGCGGAGGTCTCCAGCGGATACTGCATCGCCTCCGGCAGCAGATCCACGACCGTCTGCAGGATCAGCGCGGGCGACTGCCCGTCATCCTGAAGCAGCAGGGCCGTGCGGTGCAGGGCACGCAGTTCCTTGATCCGTTCCTGCAGTCTGTATTCGAGCGTTTGCGCCATCGTTCTCCCGGTTTCGGCGGCCAACAAGATGTGGACTGCGGAGCTGGGGCGGGCCGACATGGATCAAACCATGCACAAGGGGACGGACTCCCGGATGGATTCCGTCCCCTTGCCTGATTCCTGGAGTCCGGGCCTGGCCGGCACTCCCGGGTCAGTTGAGCGCGATCACCCGGAACAGGCCCACGCCCGCCGTCAGTGCCACGCTGTGCCCGGGTGCGCCCACGGTCGCGATGGGCGTCCAGGGGCCCGTGGGATCCGTGGCACCTTCCACGCGGTACTGCAGGGCGCCGCTCACGGGGCTCCAGCTCAGCAGCAGGTAGTTGGTCTGGTAGGCGATCTGCAGGTCGGTCACGGGGCCCAGCACGGTGGCCGAAGGCAGCAGGCCGGTGGTGAAGAGCAGGGCCAGCCCATCGGCGATGGCGGGATTGCTGGCCGGCAGCGCGCCGCCCGGGTTGCCCACACCATCGGAGCGGCCGTAGAAGTACTGCAGGCCGTCGGTTCCAGTGGGGTCTTCGATGCCCACGGTGGTGTTGTCGGTTTCACCCACGGTCTGGTACTGGAACACGATCGCCCCGTCGCCGCTTTGGGTCGGGTGTGACACGGGATCCAGCAGGATCACCTGGAAGCTCTCGAAATCCGTGGCGGGCGAATACTGGCGAATCGAGTGATACTCGATGATGAACCGTCCGTTGGCCGCGTCGTGCCACCAGGACACGTTGCCGGAGGCGGCCTGCTGGGGACTGAGGTCCTCCCAGAAGGGCGCCAGCACCGCATTGGGATTGTCGGCCAGAGGAATCGCCTGGCCGCGCCATTCGGTGGCACTGCTGGTGCCCAGCGCGATCCAGCCGTTGCCGCAGACCGAGAGGCTCGAGAAGGGCAGTCCGTAGTACGGGAAGTCGAAAGGCAACGCCAGGGGCAGGGTCTGGTCGTCATCGGTGAAGTTCAGCGCCGTGCCCGGACCGCCCTGCTCGGGGTCGATGGGGGTCCAGTCGTACACCACCCGGTTGTGTCCCTGCAGCACCAGCACATGGCCTTCGGAGCCCATGGTGAACACGCTCTCGGTCCAGTCCGCATCGCCGGCATCGAAGGCGCGGTAGCCATGGCCGTCGGCGGCCTGCGGCTCGTGGATCACTCCCGGGGCGCCGCGGCTGACCACCGTGTACTCAGCACCCACGGGCAGCATGAAGGAGAATCCGCCATCCATGCCGGTCAGCTGGGCGGGCAGGGGCACATCCAGCACCTCGACCTCGGCACCCGCGAGCGGCAGTCCGGCGCCGTCCAGCAGAGTCCCGCTGAGCAGGGCGACATCTCCGGGCTGCAGGTCGAAGTTCTGGATCACGGTGCCGTCCTCGGGCAGCACGACCGGCAGACTCAGCGCGGCGTATCCGAAAGCCTCGGCACTCACGGTCCACAGGCCCGGCTGCAGCGCCAGGCTGTAGTGTCCCGCTTCGTCGGTCAGCGTGCCGTGATCGCCGGGCTGGGCCACGACACTGGCTCCGGCCAGAGGGGCACCGCCGTTGGCCGCGCTCACCGTGCCTTCCAGCAGGGCACCGCCGATCTGGGAGATCAGCTGGGCCGCGGAGAACAGGTTCAGCCGGCCTCCGCTGACCGTGATCCCGGCCAGTGCGGGCAGTGGATCGACGCTGTCCATGATGATCTGCTTGAGCTGCAGCGCGCCCGCACCAGGATCGGCTGCGTACGCCGCCGTGAATCCGGGGCCGGCCACGCTGTGCAGGAAGGCCACTGCGCCCGCCAGATGGGGTGTGGCCATCGAGGTGCCGGTGAGGGTGGCCGTGCTGTTGCCCGTATACGTGGAGAGCACGTTCGTGCCCGGTGCGCCCAGATCGATGGTGGTGGCGCCGTAACCCGCCCCGTTGTACTTGGTGTCGGTGCGCGTGGTATTGGTCACCGAAATCAGCCAGGGGCTGGAACAGCTGGTGGGCACATCGCCCTGGGTGTCCACATTGTAGTTGGCATTGGCCGTGGCGGCCGCGCTGAGAATGCCCACGGCGCCCATGGCATCGTAGAGATCATTCCAGATCGGGTAGCTGCCCGAGGCGCAATTGGCCAGGTCCACTCCGAAACTGCTGTTGGTGGAGACCACATTGGCACCGCCGCTGCCGCCACTGGAAATCCAGAGGGTCTTCTGGTCCAGCACGTAGCCATAGCCCACGCTGATCACCGAGGTGCTGCCGCTGCTGGCGGCCACCGCCATCAGTTTCACGTTCCAGTTGATGCCCGTGACCTGGCTGTTGTCATTCCCGCGGGCGCCCACGGTGCCCGCCACGTGGGTGCCGTGTCCGTCGCTGGGGATCGTGCCGTCGTTGCTGTAGCCATCCCAGCCGTTGATGTCATCCACATAGCCGTTGCCGTCATCGTCCACTCCGGGGGTGCCCGATGCTTCGGCCGCGTTGATCCAGAGGTTGGGGGCAATGTTGCTGTGAGTCAGTTCCATGCCGCCGTCGACGATGGCCACCACGATCTGGTTGCCATTGCCATCCAGCCCGCCGGTGCCCAGGTCCCAGGCTTCGGGCATGTCGATATCGGCGTCCACCGTGCCACCCGACTGCCCCGTGTTGTGCATGTCCCACTGGGTGCCGAAGCTGGGGTCATCGGGAAAGGTCTGGCGCTTCTCCAGAATGTGATCGGCCTGGGCCCAGCGCAGACCCGGGCTGCGCTCGAGGTCCAGCAGGGCTTCGCTCACGCTCCACCCGGGTTCCAGGGTCGCCAGCCAGATGTCCAGCCGCGGCACCAGTGGCTTGAGACTGCTGATGCGTGGCTCGTTCAGCAACCAGCGGCCTTCGCTGTCGCTGGCGACATGGTGATCGAAGCGGAGCAGGACCTGTCCCGCCTGACAGGGCGTGGTTCCAGGGCTCCAGGCGAGCAGCGCGGGTGCCAGGGCCAGCAGGCCTCCGGCAATGGTGAGAAAGGACAGAGCCTTGGACATGGACGACTCCTTGGCAGGTACAGGATTGGATGGTTGTTGGTCGGCAACGTGGTTGGGTCTTGCCGGGATTGAAGCTACCAAAGCCACAAGCGTGCCGGTAGCCCGGAATGCGGGTCCGCACGAATTGCGGTCCGGACCGTCAAAAGTCCTTTTTTGGCCATTCCATCCTGACGATACTCCCTGCGTCGATCGTCGCCCGGTGGGATCGGACCAGCGTTTTCATGCACTTGCACTCTCCTGGATGCGCCGGAACGTCCTCGTGGGAAGAGTCGCCAATCAACCTGTTTCACGGAAAAGCGGAGGCTTCATGCAGCCAGAATCGAAAATGATGCGCCCCCTGGGGTGGTTGGCCAGCGCAGGCCTGCTTGCCTTGCTCGTGTGCCCCCGGTCGCAGGCGGCCGAACCGGGCAGTCTGGAGGAAACCCTTGAGACCCTTTCCGCGGATGCGGCGGCCTCCTATCTCTCGCCGATCAGTTCGGCTTTCGGAGCCAACCTCAATTCGGGCTGGTTCCGTCGGGCGCCCCAGGCCAAGAAGCTTGGTTTCAGTTTCGAAGCGGGCATGGTGCTGATGGGATCCTTCTTTCCCACGGACGCCGGCCACTTCTCGGTCAATGGTGATTTCCGGCTGAGCTCTTCGGAGGCCAATTTCCTGCTGGATGAGATGGAGAACCAGCAGGGTGGAGCTTTGCCTTCGTTCGTGCGGGATGCATTGATCGAGGAAATCACCAGCCAGTACACGTCGGTGGGGATTTCGGGAGCCACGGTGATCGGCGCGGCCAGCGACAGCGTGACCATCGCCTTTCCCGGAGCCACCTATTCCGCCTATGGGCTGGATTACGATGTCCCGGCGGCCGCGGTCAAACTGCCCTTCGGTGGCTTTGGCGATCTGGCCGATGTGCCGTTGCTGCCCCTGACCGTGCCCCAGTTCTCGGTGGGCACCTTCTACGGCACCAACTTCACGGTTCGCTGGTTGCCCGCGGTGGAGCTGAGTCCCGAGCTGGGTGACTACAAGTATTCGGGCTTCGGCATCCAGCACAATCCGGCCATCTGGATGGACCGCAAGCTGCCCGTGGATCTGGCGCTCAGCTTCTTCACCCAGAGCATGAAGGTGGGCAACCTCTTCGACTGCAAGGCCACCGCCTTCGGGGTCACGGCCAGCAAGCAATGGGGCTGGCGCTTCCTGAATCTCACGCCCTATGCGGGTTTCCTGCTCGAGTCCGCCGAAATGGGCGTGACCTACGACCTGATGGTGCCGGTACCGGTGAGCGCTCTCTACCCGGATGGCGTGTACACCGAGAAGGTGGACATCACCCTCGAAAGCGAGAACAGCTCGCGCCTGGTGCTGGGCACCAATCTGCGGCTGGGCATCGTCAACTGGAACCTGGACTACAGCCTGGCCAAGTACTCGGGTTTCAGCACGGGCATCTCGCTGGCCTTCTGACCGGCGCGCTGGCGCCTCACAGTCTGGAATCGCACAGGGGGCGTGTCCGCGGACACGCCCCCTTGTTGTGTGAGTCAGCTCCGGGGCTCAGCGCACCAGCAGCATCTTCTGACGCTTGATGCCGTCTTCGGTGGAGAGCACCAGCACGTACATGCCGCTGGCGGAATCGCCGGCGTTCCAGATCATCCGATGGTTGCCCGCGGGCAGCGGCCCGTCCTGCAACACGGCCACGCGCTGGCCGCGCAGGTTGAAGACTTCGGCCCGCAGGCGCATCTCGCGCGGCAGACCGAAGGAGATGGTCGTGCTGGGGTTGAAGGGATTCGGGTGATTGGGCGACAGCTGGAAGCGGTCGGGCAGAGCCGCATCGGCCAGATCGAGGAAGCCCAGGAACCAGCTGCAGTCCACACCGCCGGCGTTGACCACCGTGCTGTCATCGTGCACTTCGGCGTACACCGTGATGTCCTGCGGGTCCTCAATCCAGGGCGTCAGGTCCAGACAGAAAGCTGCGCAATCGGCTGTGCTGTCAAAGGCCTGGGTGCACACCATCTCGTCGTTGACGAACCAGACCACGCTCAGGCTGTCGCCGTCGATGTCGTTCAGCGTGATGCCCGCGCTGGCGAAGGCGGTGGCGAAGGCTTCCAGGTCCTCGATCTCGCCGCAGTCGATGCCGCAGAGACTGTACTCGGGCGCGTCGTTCACGGCCGTGACCAGCAGATCGAAACTGCCCTGGTCACTGCATTCGCCACTGGTGATCGAATAGTTCACGGCCAGGGTGCCATTGAAGTTGGCGGGCACGTTCACCGAGACGTCGTCGGCATTGATCACGTCCCCGTCGGGGTCGATGTAGTGGCTGATCAGTTCGGCACCGGTAATCGTGTACACCATGTCCTCATCGGGCTCGGGCATGCTCACATCCTCGAAGGGAGTGACCAGCACCGGGCAATCGTTCTGGTTCAGCACGGTGATCACGACCCAGGCCAGATCCGACTGGGCCAGACCATCGTCGGCCCGGAAGCTCAGGGAGTCCAGTCCGAAGAAGTCCAGCACGGGCGTGTAGTTTCCGCCGAGGAAACTGCCGTGCTGGGGCATGTCCACGGTGACGAAGGTCAGTTCGTCGCCATCCACGTCGCTGCCGCTGAAGGTGATCGCCAGGGTCGTCTCCTCGGGCGTCTCCAGGACCTGGGAGTCGGCCAGCGGAGCATCGTTCACCGGGTTCACGGTGAAGAAGATCCAGGCGGTCTCCGAATCCAGTTCGCCGTCGTTGGCGTGGTAGGACATGGAGTCACTGCCGAAGAAATCGGGGGCAGGCGTATACGTGCTGCCGGCGAAGAGGCCATGCAGTGGGGCGGTGTCGATCGTGACGGTCAAGGGCGAGCCTTCCACGTCGGCGATCGGCAGGGTCACGTCCAGCGCGGTGTCCTCGTCGGTGTCCAGGCTCAGGCTGCCCGCGGTGGGGGCGTCGTTCACGGCGCTCACGCTCACGTGCAGGGTGTCACTGGCGACCAGGCGCAGGGCGCGGTCGTCGATGGTGAAGGTCAGCGTCTCCTCGCCGGACCAGTTGGCGGGCGCGCCCACCACCACATCGTAGCCCGTGATGTTCACGATCAGATCGGTGGGGGTGGCCACGCTGATCACCAGGCTGTCCATGTCCACGTCGGACATGAAGTCGGTGAAGTCAAGCACCAGCGAATCGTCCTCGGCCATGGTCAGGCTGGCGGGCAGGTCGAGCAGCGGGGCGTCGTTGATCGGCTCGATGTTGACCTGGATGGCCGTCCAGAAGGACCAGACCGTGCCGTCGAAGGCGCGATAGGCGAAGGCATCGAAGCCGTTCCAGTCGGGGAACGGGATGTAGGTATTGCCTTCGACGATTCCATGGGCGGCACCGAAGGTCTCGTAGGTCAGCTCATCGCCGTCCACATCCTCACCTTCCCAGGGAATGGTGGCGGGCGTGTCTTCCGGTGTGTACATGTTGAACTCGCTCACCGTGGGTGGGTCGTTCACCGGCAGCACCGTCAGGGTGAAGGTTTCCGAGGTCTCGAGCAGCTCGGGGTCGGTCAGGGTCACGGTGATGTGCGCCGTGCCGTTCCAGTTGGCCACGGGGCTCAGGGTGAGCCACTGGGACTCACGCAGGGTCAGCCATTCCGCCACGACGCCGCTGGTATCGGAGGAGACGTCGAAGGTCAGACCCGCTTCTTCGGGATCATATCCGGTGACCACGAAACTTGTCTGGGTGTCTTCGTTGGTCTGGCGCGCGCCGATCGGATTCAGGATCGGAGGCTGGTTCTCGAGATCATAGGTGAAGGAGAACACGCTGGTGGCCCAGACCGGAGCGCTGTTGCCGTCGTCGGCCTTGACGGTCCACCAGTAGGTGGCACCGGGCGTGCCGCCCACGGTCACGCTGGTATCGAACAGACCACCTTCCACGGGGCTGGTGGTGACGGACTCGGGATCTTCGGCGACGTATACCGTATAGGTCACGGTGTCTTCAAGGTCGGGGTCCACACTTTCTTCCCAGCTCAGAGTGGCGGGGAAGGCGACCATGGTGGCCTCATCCGCTGGGGCCAGCAGGTCGAAGGCCTGGGGGGCATCGGCGGTGGGGCTGACGGTCACATGGAAACTGATGCTGTCTTCCAGATCGGTGAGGTCGGTCACCGTCACGGTGACGTCCGCCTCGCCATACCAGTCGGCTGCGGGGGTCAGGCTGATCAGGCGTGAGTCGCGCGCGGGCACCAGCTCGACCACCAGATTGGGGTCGCTGCTGGCGAACTGGAACTCCAGCGTGGGTGAATCGGGGTCGGTGGCGCTCACCTCAAGGTCCACGCCGGTGTCCTCGTCAAAGACCTGGTCGTCCACGGCGTCAAGCACTGGCGGCAGATTGCGGGTGAAACTCCAGACGGGGCTGTCGGTCTCGCTCTCGCTGGAGTCGTAGGTGCGCACACCCCAGTACCAGGGGCCCGGGCTGAGGATCTCGTGGTACAGGGTGGTGTCGGAAATCCAGCTGGCCACCTCGTTCTCGACATCCCAGACCGTGTTCTCGTCGGTGGAAAGGAACACGCTGTAGTAGAAGTCGTCCACGGGATCGGGATCGGAGCCCGACTGCCAGAGGAGCTGGGCCGTGGTCACGTTCAGCACGGCCTCGTCCTCGGGCAGCAGCAGGCTGAAAGCGCTGGGCGGATCGTTCACATTGTTGACCGTGAGCAGGAAGGAGCCCTGGTCCGTGTTGCCGTCGCTGTCGGTGACGCTCAAGGTGATGGTCACCTCACCGTAGAAATCCAGACCGGGAATCAGCGTCAGGTTGCAGTCCTGATACTCCACCGGTTCTTCGATCTGCAGCGACACGCGCGGATCGCTTGAACTGGCTTCGAAGTCCAGGAAATCACCGTCCTCGTTGTCGCTGGCGGACACATAGATCTGGAGCGGTGTCTCCTCGAATGTGGACTGGTCGTTCACCGGATTCAGCAGCGGAGGCGTGCCCGGATCGAAGAAGGTGAAACTGAAGGTGCTGTCGGCCCAGACCAGGTGGTCGGCCGTGTCCTCCACGGAGACGGTCCAGTAGTAGGTGACACCCGGATCACCGCTGAAGCTATAACTCAGCAGGTCGATGCCCGAGGACACGGGAAAGCCGTCGAGCCCATCGGGCGAGGTGGCAACGTATACCGTATAGGTCAGGTCCTCCATCTCGAAATCGCTGCTGGCCTGCCAGCTCAACGTCACGGGGCTGGCCTGATCCACGCTGCCGTTGGCCGGGCTCAGCAGATCGAAGCCCATCGGGGGCAGGTTCACCGCATCACAGTGCATGGTGGGAAAGCTGGTCGGTCCCGAGGGCGGATTGGCCGGACCCGGGATGTAGAACACCGTGAAAGGGTTCAGGGTGAGCGTTTCGGTGCTGCACCCATAGTCAATGGTGATCGAATTGATCGGAGCGGCATTGAGAATCTCGTCGTCACGCGTCCAGACCGCGTGGTACATCAGGGGAAAGCCTGAGGGACCACTGAGATCGGCCTCGTAGTCGACGCCCGTGGGAAAACCGATGTTCGCATAGACGTGCGCGGGTGCCGCGCTGCCGGTGAACAGATTCGGATCGAAGTCGATCTGATGTTCGGCGTGGCTCACTCCAGCCAGAGCAAGCAGCAGGGGTATCATCCATTGTTTCATGCTGGACTCCAGGTAACAGGTGGATTTCAGAATCGCGCAATAGTACGAATCGGCAATCAGCGGGGCCACTGGAGCCCGCAAGCAATTGCGAATGCGTGCCTTGCAACTTGCTTCGGCCCGGTTCCGGCCTCTGCCGGCACGGACGCTTCTGCGTCCGGGGTCTCCGGGACTCAATCGCGAACCGACCCTTTCCTGCGGGACGGTTCCTTCTCGAGCGGTCTCCGCCCGATGAGGTCGAATATCAGACCTGCCTGGGGAAGCATGCGTGTCACGCGCCACACCAGCGGTGTGGCCGCCCCATCCGGGATTCCGCTGGAATCCAGCAGGCGGGGCAGCAACAACACGGCGATGGCCAGGCGCACAAGCCCCGAAATCAGGAACAACCAGACCAGCGGACTGGCAACTGTCCAGTGCAGCCCGGCCAGCCCGATCGAGACGGGAAGCCAGTCCCCCAGCCACCCGCCCAGCAGAGCCCCCAGAAACATCGCCAACCCGCTGGCCATGCCGTGCAGGGCCATCAGGACCACCCGGCGTTCGGGCGGGATCAGATCATAGACGAAGTTGCCCGCGCTCAGCGAGTATCCGGCCCAGACCGTGCCGCTGAGAGCCTGGACCATGATCAGGTATATCGGGTGACCAGAAAAAAGCCAGAGCGCGGGCAGCAGCGGCAGCAGGATTCCGGTGCCCAGCAGGATCCTGCGGTTGCCCAGTGAGTCGCTGAGCTGACCCCAGCGGTTGAGGGTCAGAAACTGCACGAACACCGACACGGCACTGACGATCATGAAGGTACGGTAGCTGAATCTCAGGTCGCGCAGCATGAACAGCACGAAGAAGGGCGAGGCGATGCCCACCCCGAACTGCATGGCGGAGAAGAAGAGCGAGAATCGCGCGAAAGGCGAGGACTTGACCCGCTGCCAGAGCTGCCCCAGGGGAGGCAGACGAAGCGCGGCCACCGAGCCGGGCGGGTCATGCATGCGGCTGAGATGCCAGATCGAGATCAGCCGCGCGCTGAGCCCCGAGGCGAAGATCAGCAGAAAGCCGACCGTGGTCAGCTGCCAGCGGGTGAATTGGTCCAGGGTCAAGCCCGAAATGGCCAGGGCGCTGAAACCGGTGATCGAGCAGAGGCGCGTGCGCATGCCGAAATAGCGGCCACGGCGGTCTTCGGGCACCAGGTCGCCCATCAGGCTGCTCCACTGGGGCGAGGCCATGTTCACGCCCCCGAAGTACATCACGGCGCTCAGGATGATCAGGGGCACAGCGTGCGCGGGCAGCAGCAGGGGCAGCAGG
This sequence comes from Candidatus Delongbacteria bacterium, assembly GCA_020634015.1. Taxonomy (NCBI): domain Bacteria; phylum Candidatus Delongiibacteriota; species Candidatus Delongbacteria bacterium. The sequence continues at coordinate 57,134 of JACKCN010000006.1, forward strand.
GCCATCGGGACCAGTGCAGCGGCCTGCAGACCGGCACCGGTCAGTATGATCACCCGGCGACGACCGGCCCGTCGCCCCAGCCAGGCCCCCAGCAGCTGGCTCAGGCTGCCGAGCAGGGGAGGCAGCGAGGCCAGCAGTCCGATCTGGGAGGCCCCGGCCTGGAAATGCAGTGCCCAGGCCGAGAACCAGCTCTCCGTGCCACCACTGAGCACCGTATACGCCACTCCGTCCTTCACGGAGTGTTGCAGCGAGCGGTCGATGATGGGGTCTTCAGCATGCCGACCCATGGGTTCTCCAGCTGGGAAATGCGAGCGGGCAGGACTCCGGGCGTACAGCGTGTGACGGTCGGATGGAATCGGTCCTACTTGCGGTCCATCTGCCAGGCCCCGTCCCAGTTGGGGCGCGGACTGCCCACCAGAATCCGGCAACGCTGGCGCAGGGTCGCACCGGGGCCGTCAGCCGGCCAATCCTCCACATGGCGTTCGAACAGTGCCAGGGCGCTGGAGAAGTCTCCCTGTTCGTACAGGTCCCAGGCGCGCTGGTAACTGTCCCTGCAGGCGAGATCCGGAAACTGGTGTGGCAGGTAGAGCGCATGGATTTCCACCGGGTCCTGCTTGCCCATCACACGGATCCGGTCCAGCCGCCTGGAGGCGAAGACCCCGCCGGTGGCATCCAGTGTCTGGCGTGAGACCAGGATCCCGGTGCCGTAGGCCTTGGTCAGCCCTTCCAGGCGGCTGGCCAGATTCATGGCATCGCCGATGGCGGTATACGAGAAGCGCAGTTCCGACCCGAAGTTGCCCACCAGAACCGGCCCGGTATGCACGCCGATGCCGATGGCGATATCGGCGAATGCGGTTCCCGCCAGCTCACGCCGCAGTTCCACCAGGCGGAGCTGCATGTCCAGGGCCGCCTGGCAGGCCCGGCGCTCCTGATTCTCCAGAGGCAGGGGGGCACCGAAGATGGCCACCACCGCATCGCCGATGTACTTGTCCAGAGTGCCGCCGTGGTCCAGCAGCACATGGCTCATCGCGGTGAGATAGCGGTTGAGCAGGCCACCCAGCTCCGACGGATTCAGGCCTTCGCTCAACTGGGTGAACGAGCGGATGTCGGAGAACAGCAGGCTCAGGGAGCTGCGCTCGCCGCCCAGCCGGAGACGGTCGGGATGCTCAAGCAGCTCCGTGAGCACGTCGCTGGACACATAGCGCGAGAATGCGTCGGTGATGAAGTGCCGGTCATTCACTTCGCCGCGCAGCCGGAACAGCACCACTCCGCCACCGGCCAGCAGGGCAGCCAGCAAAGGCAGCAACAGCGGCAGCAGCAATCCCTGGCTGCGCAATGCCAGCAGGGCCAGGATCCAGATCGCGGCCAGAACCATGCCCAGCACCAGACTGCCCACCCAGAGACGCTTCTGGGCGAAGCCCGCCCCGGAGATCAGCGCTGGCAGAGCCAGCAGCCAGGCCAGCCCCTGGCCGCCCAGGTGTTTCACCGGGTCCCCGTTGAGCAGGTTGGAGATGGCGGTGGCCTGGATTTCCACTCCGGGGAAGGAGTCTTCAAGCGGGATCGGTTTGAGGTCCAGGCCCGGCAGCGAAGAACCGATCAGCACGAGCTTGTCCTTGAGGTATTCCGGGTCCAGTCGCCCTTCCAGCACATCGTAGAACGAGACGCGCCGGAAGGTCCACGAAGGGCCGCGGTAGTTCAGCACCAGCATGCCTTCCCGGTCCAGCTGCACCGCCAGGCTGTCGCCCGTCCCCGAGAACATCGTCAGCTGTCCCGGGTCCCGGCGGATGCCCAGCTCGGGCCAGCCCAGAGTCTGGGCGGTTGCCGCCAGGGCCAGCGAGGGGTAGACCCCTCCCGCGAATTCAACCAGCAACTGGCTGCGCCGGAACACGCCTCCCGGGTCAGGAGTGCCGTTGACGAAGCCCCAGGCCGCACCCGCCGCCAGCAGTTCGGGCATCCCGCATTCCACCCTGTCCAGAGTCCAGAGTGCGTCTCGAGGTCCTTCGTAGGAGAGGCCCGCATCCTGCCGCAGCTCGTCGGGCATGCGATCCATCGGGTAGAGGAATGCACTGGAATCCGCATTGCTGAACTGGCAGGCCAGCACCACGTTGCCGCACTCCCGGGCCGCGTTCACCAGGGGATTGTCCGCTTCCGGCTCGGGGCTGGGATCAAAGAGCATGTCCAGAACCACCGTGCGGACGCCGGCATCCTTCAATTGGTGGAGCAGAGTCGCCATGCGCTTGCGGGGCCATGAATGGTAGCGTCCCAGCCGGTTGATGCTGCGCTGGTCGATGTCCACGATCAGGATCCGCTGGTCGGATGGGCGGGGATTGGCAGGCAGGGCGCGCCAGAGCAGGTCCTGGAGAGGGGCTTCCCAGTTGCTGAAGAGACGCGAGCTCAGGGGAATCCAGTCAAGCAGCAGGCAGGCCAGCACGGCGGTGGCCGCGATCGCCACCACCCAGCGAGGATGGGTCCAGCGCCCCTTGTCAGTCACGGGGGAGGGTCAGGTCGCGCTCCTCATTCCAGCGGACCCACTCCGATTCCCGGTCCTTGACGCGGTCGATGGTCTGCAGGGTGGCCCGGCCATCGGGGTGTACCACAAGCTGCATGCCTTCGCGGATCTGGATCCACTCCTTCAGGCTCACCGACTTGGGACCCGCCACGGACTTGGGACCGCCCTTGGACTTGGGAGGACCGTTGGAGGCCCTGGGAGCCATCACGGGCGGCGGCACCGCCGAACCGGGGTCGCCATTGACGTCCACCTGGCCTTCGTAGACCCAGACCGAGAGATCGCTGGACTGGCCGGCTTCGGCACGGAAGGTGGTGCCGCGAATCGCCATGACCGCGTTGGAACTGCGGACCCGCACACCGGCACCGCTGAGATTCTTCCAGACCGTGTAGACGCTGCCTTCGATCAGCTGCAGCACACCCTCCAGGAGTCCGTCCTCGGAGGTGTCCAGCTCGGCCAGGCTGATTTCGGTCATCTCATTCAGGCGCTGGACACTTTCCAGCACTTCAAGTTCGGCCCGGCTTTCCTTGCCCGTGCGCAGTTCGAAGTTGCGGGAAAGAGGCATGTTGGCCTGCACCGGAGTCCAGTCGCTCTGACCCTTTTCCCGGTAGTAGACATCGCCCACGGACCAGCTCAGGCGTCCGAAGACCGCCTCATCGGGGGCGGCCAGGGCCGAGGGCAGGACACCCAGTCCCAGCAGGACGAACAGCAGCAGGGCGGTCAGAGCGGACAGCCTGGACATGATGGATTCCCTGGATTGTGACGTGTCGCGACCGGTTGGCGCCCCGGCGGCTGCGGGCCGCTCTGGCACTCGACGTGCCGTGCCAACCTAAGCAGAAAGTGCTGGAATTGGAAGCCGGATCTGCGGGCTCTGCCGGCAGTCCGGCACGCGGAGATGCCGAATGGCAGAAACCGGAGCCCGGCCAGGCCGGACTCCGGTTCCAGAATCGACAGTGGACCTGGCTCACTCCGCCAGGAAGTTGCGCAGCACCGTCTGGAGGATGCCGCCGTTGCGGTAGTAGTCCACTTCCACGGGCGTATCGATGCGGCAGAGGGTCTCGAACTCTCCACTGCCCTTGCCTTCGGCACAGACCCATTTGACGGTGACTTTCTGGCCAGCCTTGAGCTGGTCGGTCAGCGGGATGGTGAAGATTTCGGTGCCGTCGAATCCCAGACTGGCCATGCTCTGGCCGTCGAGGAACTGCAGGGGCAACACGCCCATGCCCACCAGGTTGCTGCGGTGGATGCGTTCGAAACTTTCGGCGATCACGGCGCGCACCCCAAGCAGGAAGGTGCCCTTGGCGGCCCAGTCGCGGCTGCTGCCCGTGCCGTACTCCTTGCCGGCGAAGATCACCAGGGGAGTGCCGCTCTCCTTGTACTTCAGGCTGGCGTCATAGATCGGAATCACCTCGCCGTCGGGGAAGTGTCTGGTCCAACCGCCTTCGGTGCCCGGGGCCAGCAGGTTGCGCAGGCGAATGTTGCCGAAGGTGCCGCGGGTCATCACGCGGTCGTTGCCGCGGCGAGCGCCAAAGCTGTTGAAGTCCTTCTTCGTGACACCGGCGGCCTTGAGGAAACGACCGGCGGGCATTTCCTCGGGAATCGCGCCCGCAGGGCTGATGTGATCGGTGGTCACGCTGTCGCCCAGCCAGGCCAGGGTGCGCGCATTCTCGATCGAGCCGATCGGGGATGTCTCACGCGGCATGTCAAAGAAATCCGGCTCCTGGATGTAGGTCGAGTCCGGGTTCCAGTCGTACAGGTCTCCGCCGCTGACCGGAATCGCGTTCCAGTCGGCGTTGGATGCGCCCACGCCCGAGTAGATCCGGCGGTAGGTCTCGGGGTCCATCGCCTGTCCCAGCAGCTCGTCGATTTCCTTGTTGCTGGGCCAGATGTCCTTGAGAAACACTCCGCGCCCATCGCTGCCGATGCCCAGAGGCTCGGTTGCCAGATCCAGGGACACGCTGCCCGCCAGGGCGTAGGCGACCACCAGCGGAGGACTGGCCAGATAGTTGGCCTTGATCCGGGCGTGGATCCGGCCCTCGAAGTTGCGGTTGCCCGAGAGCACGCCGGCCACCACCACATCGCTGCCCGCCAGTGCGCTTTCAATGGCGTCGGGCAGAGGGCCCGAGTTGCCGATGCATGTGGTACAGCCATAACCGACCACATTGAATCCCAGCTTTTCCAGGTAGGGCAGCAGGCCGGTCTTGCCCAGATAGTCGGTCACCACGCGGCTGCCCGGAGCCAGGCTGGTCTTGACATGGGACGAGACCTTGAGCCCGGCCTCGACGGCCTTCTTGGCCAGCAGGCCCGCGGCCAGCAGCACACCCGGGTTGGAGGTGTTGGTGCAACTGGTGATCGCGGCCAGCACCACGTCGCCGTGTGTCAGATCCTTGCCGCCGGACACGGCGGCCCGGGCTTCCAGGCGCGCACCGTCCAGGCCGAAACCCTGGGTGCCCGCGGGTGCCGAGAGACTCTTGCGGAACTCCTGTGCCACATGATGCAGGCTGACCCGGTCCTGGGGCCGCTTGGGCCCTGCCAGGCTGGGTTCCACGCTGGACAGATCCAGTTCGAGGGTGTCGGTGTACACGGGGTCGATGCTGCCTTCCATGCGGAACAGGTTCTGCTCCTTCATGTAGCGTTCGACACACTGCACCAGTTTTTCCTCGCGGCCCGACTGGCGCAGGTAGCGCAGGGTGCCGGCATCCATGGGGAAGAAGCCCATGGTGGCCCCGTATTCGGGGGCCATGTTGGCCAGAGTGGCGCGGTCGGGCAGGCTCAGGTGATCCAGACCGTCGCCGAAGTACTCGACGAACTTGCCGACCACACCTTTGCGCCGCAGCATCTGGACGGCCCAGAGGGTGATGTCCGTGGCCGTGACACCTTCGCGCGGGATGCCCGTGAAGCGGAAGCCCACCACTTCGGGGATCAGCATGTAGATCGGCTGCCCCAGCATCACCGCTTCGGCTTCGATGCCACCCACGCCCCAGCCCGCGATGCCCAGACCATTGATCATGGTCGTGTGACTGTCGGTGCCCACGCAACTGTCGGGGAAGATCACCGTGCCGCCGCTCTCGGGGCGCTCGAGCACGCCCTTGGCCAGATACTCGAGGTTCACCTGGTGTACGATGCCCACGGCGGGCGGCACGACCTGGAAGTTGGCGAAGGCCTGCTGGCCCCAGCGCAGAAAGCTGTAGCGTTCGAGATTGCGTTCGAACTCGATGGTCGTGTTGGCGGCCAGGGCGCCCGCGTTGCCGAAGTGATCGACCTGGATGCTGTGGTCAATCACCAGGTCCACGGGCACGATCGGGTTGATGCGATTCGGATCGCCGCCCATGCGCTGCATGGCGCTGCGCATGGCGGCCAGGTCGACCACGCAGGGCACGCCGGTGAAGTCCTGCAGGATCACACGGGCCGGGCGGTAGGGAATCTCGGCCGCCTCGGGCCGGGCGGGATTCCAGCCGGCCAGACGCCGCACGTCCTCCTCGCGGATCACGTAGCCATCGCAGTTGCGCAGCACGCTTTCCAGCAGGATGCGGATGGAGTAGGGCAGGCGGCTGACCTGGCCCATGCCGGCACGCTCGAGGGCGTCCAGTCGGTAGATGTAGGCAGGGCCGGAGCCAGTTTCGAAGGTGTCCCGGGCGCCAAGGGTGTTCAATTTCTGCATGAGATCCCCACAGGTATGGTGGCGGTGTTGGTTTCAGTGGGCTTCAATATAATGCAAGCCGGCTGGCCTGTGGATCGGCAGTGCGCGCATCGACCTTGCGCTGCCCCGACCCCGGGTTCGCCCCCACACGGCCACTGCCGGGAAAGGATTCATGAACGACGAGACGAAAATTGTCCGGGAAAGCATCTGGATCACGGGGCGCAATCCTGTGCTGGAAGCATTGCAGGCCGGACTGCGAGCCGAGGAACTGCTGTTGCGCAAGGGTCTGGCCGGCGCTCAACCCGAGAAGGCCCGCCGGATGGCCCAGGTGCGCCACATTCCGGTGCGCGAACTGGACGAAGGCGGCATGGACCGCCTGCTGAAAAGTCCCGAGCATCGCGGCATGGCGCTGCGCCTCGAGCTTCCCAGCCCGCTGAGCTGGGATGAATTCCTTTCCCGTCATCAGGAATCCGGCGGACAGCTGGACCAGCTCTGCCTGGTGCTGCTCGATGGAGTGCAGGATCCCCACAATCTGGGCGCGATCCTGCGCACGGCGCACTCGGCGGGCGTACACGCGGTGATTCTTCCCGAACGCGGAGTGGCGCCACTGAGCGCGGCCGTCTTCCGGGTCTCCGCCGGTGCCCTGGCCTGGCAGACTCTGGTGCGCGTGCCCGATGCGGCCTGGTTCCTGGATCGTCTGGCGCCTCTGGGGTTCAACCGGATCGGACTGGACAGCCACGCCGGCCCCTTTCTGAATCAGACACCGGCCAGCTTGCCGGTCTGTCTGGTCCTGGGCGGAGAAGGTCGCGGCCTGGCCCATCGGGTGCAGGAGAGACTGGACAGCCTGGTCCGGATTCCCATGCGAGGCCGTGTGGACAGCCTGAACGTGTCGGTGGCGGCGGGCATCGTGATCTATCATTTCATGGCTGAAACGGAAGCCATCGGGGAGGAGGGGCCCCATGTCTGAGTTCGCCAGTCCGGATGGACACGCCGCACGATTCGCGCGGCTGTCTTCCGAAGAGCAGGCCCAGGTCACCCGCGCGGCCGGGGCCTGTGCCCGCCTGATGACGATTCTCAAGCTGCTGCGTGCCCCGCAGGGCTGCCCGTGGGACCGGGAGCAGACCCACGAGAGCCTGAAGCCCTACATGCTGGAAGAGTGCCACGAGGTGATGGCGGCCATTGATTCGGGAGACCCGCGGGAACTTCGCGAGGAACTGGGCGACCTGCTGCTGCATGTGCTCTTCCAGGCCGAGATCTCGGAAGAGAATGGGGAGTTCGACAGCGCGGATCCCATGGATCACATCGCTGAAAAGCTGGTCCGCCGGCACCCCCATGTCTTCGGGGATCTTGAGCTGAGCACCAGTGCCGAGGTCGAACGCAACTGGGAGGCGATCAAGTTGCGCGAGAAGGGGCACAAAGGCCAGGAGCGCTCGGTCCTCGATGGGGTGCCGCGCACCCTGCCCGGCTTGCTGCGCGCGCAGCGCATCCAGGAAAAGATGGCGGGCGTGGGCTTCGACTGGGCCGATGCCTCCGGGGCGCGAGCCAAGCTCCAGGAGGAAACGGGCGAGTTGCTGGAAGCCCTGGACCAGGGACGGCTGGCCGAGGCCCGTGGGGAATTCGGGGACTTTCTCTTTTCCGTGGTCAATCTGGCGCGCTTTCTGGACATCCACCCTGAAGATTCCCTGCGTCTGACCAACGACAAGGTCACACGGCGCTTCCAGCATGTGGAGCGCCGTCTGCGCGAGAGCGGCCTGGATGCCGCCTCGAGCGACCTGGCCACCATGGATCGTCACTGGGACGAGGCGAAGGCACTGGAACGTTCAGGTGGCAATGGAGACGCACACGACTCGTCGGCAGGCTGAGCCCCGATCGGGCGACCCGATCTTCCTGCTGAAACGGGACTGGCTCAATGCCCGGAGCGACCGGAGTCCCGTGCGACATGGCCTGCAGTTGCGGGAGTGGCGAGGGGCCCAGGCTCTCTGCTGGGGCGGTCTGGCCCATCTGACGGGCGAAGCGCCCGCGGATCTCAGCGAACTTGCCCGCGAACTGTTGGGCTGTGGGTGCCGCCAACTGCTTGCAACACGCATCCCGGAACAGGCTCTCGAGTCCGCCGGCTGGATTCCCGCGCCCGGGAAACCCTGGCGGGCTTTTTTTCGTCCAGCGAACTCAACCCAACTGAAGATTCCTGCAAGCACCGACGATAAGCTGCTTACTGCCGGTTCTGTCAGAACCAGCTTTGAAGCTCCCGAAGCCGCTCTGCTGCATTACGGGCAGGAACTGGCGGAGCTGATGACGGCTGTCGGTGTGTGGCATTCGCTGTGGACTCCGGACTCGTGCCGGGCCTGGATGCTGGAAGCCTTCAGCGGCGACCATGGCTGCCTGCTGGAAGCCCTGCGGGTTCAGCCGGCGGACCGGCACAAAGGGTGCGCCGGTCGTCTTGTGACCGCAGCGGCGCCCAGGCAGCGCGATTGCTGGCTGTTGGCTCAGGAGTCGACCACCACACGCGAGTTCTGGAACCGCCATGGTTTCCTGCCCGCGGGTGTGTACGGACTCTTCCAACCGACTTTCTCCGGCCTGGACTGACGCTCCAAGCTGCTGTTTGTGCTTGAATAGCTGCGTTTGCGGTCGTATTGTGAACAGGCGTCCAGACGGGATGATCCCCGAGCGCGTCTCACACGGCTCGACCCATGGATGCCGCACTTCAGAACTCGTGTCCACCTTGTTCCGCAGCGGCGGAATGGAAATCTGAACTACACCTGGAGGGGCCATGTATTCTTACAAGGTTGTCATTGAATGCGAATCCCTTGACAAACGTTTCCGGCTGACCGCTGGAGAGGTGGTCTCGGGCAACGGCAACTTCGTGGGCAAGGTCGGGGTGCTCAAGGACGGAAAGTGGGATCTGGTCGACCGTGAAAGTCTGGAACGGGTGCGCTCCGGCGCGGAACGCCGGCGTGGTCCGGATGACCGCCGCAGCGGCACGGATCGTCGCGACCTGATGGAAGAAGCGTCCCTCTGAAGCCACTTCCGTGGTGTTTCACGCTGGAGAGGCCCCTCCACAGCGGCTTCCGGGCGTGTGACGAGCGTTTTTTCCTGATTTTTCGCTTGCAAAGGGCTCGCACGGTCGTCTATATTGGGGCCGATTGACACCAGGTGGTGTCGAAATGCCCCGTATTCACTCATTCCGGAGGTGATCACCATGGCTGAAGCCAAAGGGCCATTCAACAAGGGTGACCTGATCGACTTTGTTGCCAAGAAGACCGAGCTGACCAAGACCGACGCGAAGAACGCGGTCGAGGCGGTGCTGGAAGGCATCAAGAAGAACACCAAGATCGGTGTACGGTTGGTCGGGTTCGGAAGCTTTGACACCCAGAAGCGCAAAGCCCGCAACGGCTTCAACCCCCGCACGGGCGAGAAGATCAAGATCAAAGCCTCCAAGACGGTCAAGTTCCGTCCCGGCAAGGCTTTCAAGGAAGGTGTCTGATCCTTCCCCGCAGGCTCATCATGGGGTGTCCTTCACGGGACACCCTTTTTTGTGCACGCTCCCGGGGGCTGGGCGTTGCAACTCTTGCGATCCGCCTTTATATTCGCTGCTCTTCGATTCGGCATCAACGGGGCGTTGCGCAGCCCGGTAGCGCGCCTGCTTTGGGAGCAGGAGGTCGTAGGTTCAAATCCTATCGCCCCGATCACGGGCACGACGTCGCGCACACCCTGCGTCATGCGCCCGTAGCTCAACCGGATAGAGCAACGGCCTTCTAAGCCGTAGGTTGAAGGTTCGAGTCCTTCCGGGCGCGGTTGAAATCCTGGTGGATGTAGCTCAGTCGGTTAGAGCGCCTGGTTGTGGCCCAGGAGGTCGTGGGTTCAAGTCCCATCTTCCACCCTTGTGCATTCTCGAGACGGCCCCATCGTCTAGCGGTTAGGACTCAAGATTTTCATTCTTGCAACAGGGGTTCGATTCCCCTTGGGGTCATCAACGGCGCTTCGGCGCCGTTGATCTTTTGTGCCGGTGCCCATGGACAGGCTGGTCCTGGGTACCGGGCACCCTCTGCAGTGGAGGAGCAAGCCTTTCTGCCTCCGCAGGGGGCACTTTTGATTTCAGGTCGTATATTCGCCTGTCCTGCAACTCAGGCCACAAGACGCGGAACTTCCCCAGGCCCCTGGCTTCGGGAAGGAATGCACTGAAGCTCCCTGCGCTCTCCCTTCAGCAGGGAGCTTCTGCTTTCAGGCACTTCCCTGAGAGCGGAACCCCCCGCCAACTGCCGTCGACGGGGGGGAATGCACTGAAGCTACCTCGGCTCTCCCTTCCTCAGAAGCTTCCGCGATCCTGGACAGTTTCAGTCCCGCAACATGAAACCGCCAGTTCCAGGATGATGTTCAGCGAACACAGTCCCGCGCTCAGACGCGCGAGCGCGAGAGATTGATGTGGGTGACCGCACCCGGTTCCTTGCCGTTCTCTCTTGGAATCACGAATCCGGACTGACGCTCCCACTCTTCCAGCCCAAGGGCCCGGGCCCAGACACTCTCGAAAAGCATGATGCATGCGGTGGCGAAACCGGGGTCTTCCAGCACGACCATCGAGAAATCCCCCGATGGTTGTCCGGGCACCACGGGCAGCGCCAGCATCACCCGGCGCCGGTCGAACACGAACATCTTCACCGGCAGGTCGTCGACCACCCGGATGTCCCGGATGCCCATCGCGAGCATCTGGCGGATTCCGGGATAGAGCCAGGGCAATTGATCCGGCTCCATCATGTTGAGCGTGCGAAAACGCACACCGCGCGCCACACAGGATTCGCTGGTTTTCTGTTGCTCCTCGTGGAAGCCGGGATCGCCTGCCGAGTAGGGAGTACGGTTGAAACAGAGGATCTCTTCGCGGGCCTCGCGGATCAGACGCAGGAAGCTGCGATTGATCTGCTCCTTGTTGTGCAGGACCTGGACCCGGTCGGCGCCATGCTCCTCGTCGCGGCCCTGACTGAAGAGTTCCTCGAGAACCCCGTAGGTCTCCCGCGCGGACTTCTTCTGCTGCTCCAGCTCCTTCTCGGCGCGCTCGAGCAGCTGCAGGGGAGGAATCGCCGAGTAGTGGCGGTGCTTTTCCGCCAGGCGCTCGCGCACCAAGCCCCGGCCCAGCATTTCCGTCAGGATGGCGTAGGTCCTGGGCCGATTGACACCCGTCAGGCGATGCAGTTCACCCGCGGTCAACTCCGGCCGCTTGACCAGCTCCAGATAGAAGCGGGCTTCGTTTTCCTTGATGCCCAGGCGAGTCAGGGCAAGTGTTATATCCGTGTCGGACATCGGCCTCTCTTTTGTTGTCAGGGCGCAGGATAACAGAATCAGATTCTGTTGTCAACAGGGTGACAACAAATTTTTGCGAATGGGCGGTGGCGGAGAACTCCCATCGCTGGCCTCATGGGAGAGCTCCTCGGAGGACCGGAGGTGAGCGTGGTTCTGCTGGTCACCGAGTTTCGGCGGGGCGCCAGGGATCGGAATGTGGAGCGAGGGCCGCGACGGGATGTGGGATCGGACCGCCTGCCATGGATCACGTGGTTGGCGCAGAGGCTCAACGCTCCGGAGTTGACCCGGCGCTTGCGCTCCTGTCGGCCGTCAGATCCGATCGTGTCATGCCTGGTTTTCAGGGAGAGTCTTCAGGGCTGCGGTGGAGGCGACAGAGAACACCCCCGGCCGGGGCAGGGGGTGTATTGTGCAACGATCAGATCCCGGGGGTACGGGACACGTGATCAGAAGGGCCAGAATCCATTGTCGTGCCAGTAATCCTCGCGCAGACTGTCATTCAGTTCGACCATGTATCGGTAGTGGTCGTCTTCCCAGGTGGAAAGCCAGTTGAGGATTTTCTTGAGCTCCGCGTCTTCCACCTTGGTGGCGGCTTCCTTGTAGAACGCGCTGGCCTCCTTCTCGAGCACGATCGCGATGTCCACGGCCGTCGTGTCGAAACTGGAACTGGCCAGACCCTTGCGGATCGCCTGTCCGATGATCGGATCGTGAATGTCGAATCCGGGAGTGCGTTCCTCCTTCAGCAGACTCTCATTCCAGTTGCCCTCACGGCGCCAGCTCTTGTACAGTTCCGCCAGAATGCGCTTGTGCTCGCGCTCTTCCTCGGCGAACTCGTTGAAGAACATCTTCGCCGTCTCGTTGGTCATGCGCTCGGCCGCGTTGGTGTAGAATTCGTATCCACGATTCTCGACCATGATGGCGTACTTGAAGACGTCTTCGATGGACTTGAAGTCCAGTTCCTTGATGGCCATGTCGCCTCCTGCTCGCGCCAGACCGATGAGATGTGGCTGACGATGTTTGGTCCGAAATGATGCCGCAAGGTATGCCAGCGGAACAGTCAGAGGCTTGTTCTGTGTCAAACAGCGTCATGACGCGCGTCAGGCAGCGGAGAGTGTTTGGCAAGACAGGAATGGCAAGTCTTGCCAAAGGTTTGCTGCGCACTTGATCTGAAACAAGACTCCGGAATGAAATGTCAATAATTTAACAGGAAAATCGACAGATCATCGGAGGTCCCATGAAAGCGCGTGTGCTGTCCAAAGGTGCCAGAGATTTCGTGGACGATTCCCGTCTTCAGGCACTGCTGAATCAAACGGGGGAGCCGTCGCCCGCGCAGTTCAGAGACGTGCTTGACCGCAGCCTCGCGCTTCAGGCACTGGAGCCGGAAGAGACCGCGGTCCTGCTGCGCACCACCGATCCAGAGCGTGTCGAGGAGATTCTGGCGGCCGCACGCCAATTGAAGCACCGCGTCTACGGTGACCGGATCGTGCTGTTCGCGCCGCTCTACGTCGGCAATCGCTGTGTGAATGACTGCAGTTACTGTGGATTCCGGCGCAGCAACACCGATGCCCTGCGCGTGACTCTGGACTCCGCGGATCTGGTGAAACAGGTCCAGGCTCTCGAACAGCAGGGGCACAAGAGACTGATTCTGGTTTTCGGCGAACACCCCGACTATGATGCTGGAATGATCGCGCGTACGGTTCGCGAGGTCTATGCGATCCGCAACGGTGCCGACCAGATCCGCCGGGTCAACATCAACGCCGCTCCGCTGGACGCTGCCGGCTTCCGTCTGGTGCACGAGGCAGGCATTGGAACCTACCAGATCTTCCAGGAGACCTATCACCACGCGACCTACTCCCGCGTGCACCCGCCGCATACACTCAAGGGCGATTATCTCTGGAGACTGGACGGCCTCAACCGGGCCTTCGAAGCCGGCTGTGACGACATGGGCATCGGCGCGCTGTTCGGACTGTACGACTGGCGCTTCGAAGTGCTGGGACTGGTGAATCACAGCCGCGAGCTCTTCGCCCGCTATGGTGTGGGGCCGCACACCATCAGTTTTCCTCGCCTCCAGCCGGCTTCGCATGTCACCCAGGTCTGGCCATGGCAGGTCAGCGACCATGATTTCAAGCGTCTGGTGGCCATTCTGCGACTGTCCGTGCCCTATGCGGGCATGATCCTGACCGCGCGCGAAACCGAAGAGATCCGCAACGAGCTGATGGATTTCGGTGTCTCACAGATCGACGCGGGCACCCGTCTGGAACTGGGCGGGTACACCGAGGCTGCCGACGCCGAGAATCTGGAGCGCGAACAGTTCGCCCTGGGAGATCATCGCGAACTGGACCAGGTGATTGCCGGTCTGCTGGAGCAGGGACACATCCCCAGTTTCTGCACGGCCTGCTATCGGGTGGGGCGCACGGGCGAGCAGTTCATGGAATTCGCGATTCCCGGCTTCATCGAGCGTTTCTGCACACCCAATGCCTTGCTCACGCTCTGCGAATACCTGATGGATCACGCCAGCGAACCCACGCGGCAAACGGGTCTGCGCCTGATCGAACGGGAACTGGACAAGCTGCCCGAGAGCGGGCAGAAAGCGGTTCTGGTGGAACGTCTTGGGCGGATTCGCAGCACGCCCGAACGCGACCTCTACTTCTGAGGACTGCACCATGAAGACGAGGACCGAAGAGGACAGTCTGGGCAGTCGCCAGATTCCCGCCGAGTCCCTGCTGGGCATTCACGGAATCCGGGCGCTGGAGAACTTCGGCCCCTCCGGGAGAGCCCTGAATCCGGCCCTGCTGAAGGCTTTCGCACGGGTCAAGCAGGCCTGTCTGCGCGTCAACCATCGATTGACACCCTGGCCCGACCAGCAGATTTCCGCGATGGAACAGGCCTGTGAGGAGCTGTCCGCCGGGCGCCACCTGGACCAGCTGCCCCTGGATGCGCTTCAGGGCGGAGCGGGCACCAGCACCAATCTGGCGGTCTGCGAAGTGCTGGCCAATCGGGCCCTCCAGATCCTGGGCCTGCCCGCGGGCAGCTACGACACGATTCATCCGAGCGAGGACTTCAACCGGCACCAGAGCACGAACGACACCTTTCCCACGGCCGTGCGTCTGGCCGCGCTCTGGAAGCTGCAGGCTCTGGAACAGACACTCGGTCGTCTTTGTGACTCAATCAGCCAGTGCGAGCATCGTTTCGCGGGCGTGGTCCGCATGGGGCGTACCCAGTTCCAGGACGCCGTGCCCCTGAGTCTTGGCAAGGGCATCGGCGCGTGGGGCGAAGCGCTGGGCCGGGATCGCTGGCGTCTGCAGAACGCGGCGGAGCGGCTGCGCGTGATCAATCTGGGCGGCACCGCCATCGGCACGGGGGCTGGCGCGCCACGTGAATACATCTTCGCGGTGGCCGCAGAACTGAATCGGCTGACCGGCCTGGGGCTCTGCCGGGCCGAGAACCTGTTGGAGGCGACCCAGAACGTCGACAGTTTCGTCGAGGTCTCCGGTCTGCTCTGTGCGTGTGCCACCACCCTGCAGAAAGTCGCCGGCGACCTGCGTGTGCTCTCGGCACGCCGGGAATCCGGTCTGGCCGAGCTCTGGCTTCCCGCGTTGCAGGAAGGCTCGTCGTTGATGCCGCGCAAGATCAACCCGGTGATTCCCGAGGCCGTGATCCAGCGCAGTCTGACCGTGCAGGCCAACCACCAGCGGATCTGCGGAGCCGCCGCCCTGGGATCCCTGGAACTGAATCCCTTTCTGCCCCTGATTGCCGACGCACTGCTGGAAAGCATTGAGCTGCTGGACTGGTCGTGCTCCGCGCTGGACGCACGCGTGCTGCGCGGGCTGGAATGTGATCCGGGTGCCTGTGCCCGGGGGCTGGAAGGCTCCACGGCGACACTCACGGCCCTGATTCCCCGGTTGGGACACGACGGCGCCATGCGTCTGGGGCAGCTCTGGCAGGAACAGGGTGGCAGTCTGAAGCAGTGTTTCCTGGACCTGCCCGGGATGAGCGAACAGGATTGGGACGACCTGCTGGGCGAGGAAGCCGTCACCCGGCTGGGATGGCTGGACGCCGGGCCAGAGGGGAGGAGAGTCCAATGAGGTCCACACCTGCGGGCCTGCGCCTGCGCATCGGACTGCTGGGACGGCGAAACGCGGGCAAGTCGGCCCTGTTGAATGCCCTCGCGGGGCGCGAGTGCTCGCTGGTCAACGAGCAGCCGGGCACCACCACCGATCCCGTGATCAAGGCCATGGAATGGCGACCGCTGGGACCCGTGCAGTTGATTGACACCGCCGGTCTGGACGACACGGGCGAACTGGGCGGCGAACGAGTGCGGCGCACGCGCCAGATACTGCCCCGGCTGGACCTGGCGCTCCTGCTGGCGCCTGCCGGATGCTGGGAGCAGCCCGAGAAGGATCTGCTGGAGGAGCTGCGTCGTCTCGAGCTGCCGCTGCTGGTGCTGTTCAGTCAGTCTGACCGGGCTCAGCCCGATCCTGGCGTGTTGCTAAGCCTTCGAGAAGCGGGCCTGAGCTGCATCGTGTGTTCGGCGCACAGCGGCGAGGGGCTGGATGCGTTGCGCCTGGCAGTGACAGAGACGCTGCTGCCACGGCGCCCCCGGGGTGTCAGCCTGCAGGATCTGGTGCCGCCCGGCAGGCTGGCCCTGCTGGTGGCCCCCATTGATGAAGAAGCTCCCGCCGGGCGCCTGATCCAGCCTCAGGTCCAGATTCTGCGCCAGCTGCTGGACCAGGGCTCGCTGGCGATGCTCGTGCGGGAGCGGGAGCTGCGTCCCGCACTGGCGGGATTGAGCACGCCCCCCGCGCTGGTGATCACCGATTCGCAGGCCTTTCTGAAGGTGGCTGCCGACACGCCCGAGGATGTGCCGCTCACCAGTTTCTCGATCCTGTTCGCCCGGGAAAAGGGTGACCTGCGCTCGTTCGTTCAGGGAGCGCACGCCATCGGGGGGCTGCGCCCGGGCAACCGCGTGCTGATGGCCGAGGCCTGCGCGCACCATCCCGGGGGCGAGGATATCGCCCGGGTGAAACTGCCCCGCTGGTTGCGCACCGTGGTGGGAGGCGAGCTGGAGTTCACCCACGTCCGGGGCCACGACTTTCCGGCGCAGCTGGATGGATTCAGTCTGGTGGTGCATTGCGGAGCCTGCAGTTTCGGCCGCAGCGAACTGCTCTCCCGCGTGGCTCTCTGCCGCCAGCAGGGCGTGCCGATCACCAACTTCGGTGTGGCCATCGCCTGGTCGCTGGGCATCTTTCCCCGCGCGCTGGCCCCATTTCCCGAAGTGGCCGACCTGCTGCCCCCCGTCTGAGAGGCCCCGGACGCGGCGTCAAGCCGCCGCGCGCCATGACCCGGATCAACCCACGTACGGGGGCGCAGCCCGACCTTCGGCCATCTGTCAGGCCCCCATCCGACGGATGCCAAGTCACCCGCCGCGGCCCGATGGAACTTCGGCCCGAAGGGAGGATTCCCATGCATCACAAGGATCTGAACCTGGAAGCCCTGGTCCGTCGCCAGGCCCGCCTGCTGGAACTGCAGGATTCCCTGCGCGCGCAGGGAGTGCAGAATGCCCGTTTCATCACCATTTCCCGCGAGTTCGGTTGTGCGGGAATCCGTCTGGGACTGGGCCTTCAGGAAGCATTCAACGAAGGCCGGCCCGAGAGCGCCCAATGGGCCGTGTACGACCGCAAGGTCTTCGAGGCCATGGAGGGGGACCCGGAACTGACACGGCGCCTGTTCGAAGACGCCATGCATGAACGCCCCCAGATCGAGGCCTACCTGTACACGACCTTCGGGGTGCGTCCGGAAGATCTGTTCCTCTTCCGGCGCTGGTCAATGGCGATCCGGCGTCTGGCCGAGGCCGGCAACTGCATTCTCGTGGGACGGGGCGCGCACCTGGTGACCCGCGACCTGCCCGGCGCCCTGCATCTGCGGGTGGTGGCCCCCTTCGACTGGCGTGTCCGCCAGGTCCAGGAAAGCCATCACCTCGATCCGACACTGGCACACGCCCTGACCCGCCGACGCGACAAGGAGCGGCGCCAGTACCTGGAGCACTACTTTGACCGCACCGACCTGGACCTCTCCGACAGCGACCTGGTGCTCAACAACGCCCGGGTCAGTCTGGAGGAGATGATCACGCTTCTCCTGTCCCTTTGCCGCAGCCGCGGGCTGCTGGCCGACTGAGATCCACGCGCAAACTGGAGCCCGCATGAAAACCGTGTTCGAACCCTTCCGCATCAAATCGGTCGAGCCCATTCGCCTGAGTACGCCCAGCGAGCGGGAGGTCTGGATCCGGGAAGCCGGATACAATCCATTCCGTCTGCATGCCGACCAGGTGCAGATCGATCTGCTGACCGATTCGGGCACCGGTGCGATGAGCACGGAGCAATGGGCCGGGATCATGCGCGGCGACGAATCCTACGCGGGCGCACGCAGCTTCTTCCGTTTCGAGAGCGCGGTCAAGGGCATCTTCGGACACGCACACGTGATTCCAACCCATCAGGGACGCGCGGCGGAGAAGCTGCTCTGCCAGGCCTGCCTCGGACCCGATTCCGTGGTACCCGGCAACACGCACTTCGACACCACGCGAGCCAACATCGAGTTCACGGGGGCCCAGGCGCTGGACATGCCGATCCCCGAAGCCCGCGAGATGGGCAGCGAGCATCCCTTCAAGGGCAACATCGATCTGGATCGCCTGCGTGAGACACTGGGCCGTTACGGAGCAGCGCGGATACCCTTCGTGCTGATCACCATCACCAACAACAGTGGCGGAGGCCAGCCGGTCAGTCTGGCCAATGTGCGTGCCGCGCGCGAACTGTGTCTGGCGGCCGGAGTGCCCTTGCTGATCGACGCGGCACGTTTCGCCGAGAACGCTTGGTTCATCAAGCAGCGGGAACCGGGGCAGGCGGAGCGCAGTCCGCGCGAGATCGCGCGCGAGCTGTTCTCGCTCTCCGACGGGGCCATGATGAGCATGAAGAAGGACGCCTTCGGCAACATCGGTGGCGTGTTGACTCTCAACGACGAGGAGCTGGCGGGCCGGGTGCGCAATCTGCTGATTCTCACCGAAGGATTTCCCACCTACGGCGGGTTGGCCGGGCGCGACCTGGACGCGCTGGCAATCGGGCTGGAGGAGATTCTGGACCCGGATTATCTCGAGTATCGCATCAAGAGCACGGCCTATGTGGGCTGGCATCTGGATGCGGCGGGCGTGCCTCTGCTGAAGCCCTTCGGCGGACACGCGATCTATCTGGATGGCCGCCGATTCTGCGATCATCTGCGCAACGAGCAGCTGCCCGGCTGGGCGCTGAGTGTGGCGCTGTATGTGCATGCGGGCGTGCGGGCCTGCGAGATCGGCAACGTGATGTTCGGTCACCCTCACGATCCGGACCCGGCCCTGCGCTGGCCCGCGATGGACCTGGTGCGGCTGGCGATTCCGCGACGCGTGTACACCCAGAGCCACATGGATTTCGTGATCGAAGGCATCACCGAGCTGCATGCCATGCGCAAGCAGATTTCCGGTCTGCGTTTCGTGACCCGCCCCGCGGTACTGCCGCACTTCACCGCGGAGTTCGAACCGATCTCCTGAACCGCGCTCACCCAGGAAACATCCAGACGCCGGTGCCTGCACCGGCGTTTGCCATCGGGGGGGCAAGAGGCATGCCGGGCCGGGCGGAGCACAAAAGAACAGCGCCGGTGCAGGGCACCGGCGCTGACGTTTCGTGCGTGCAAGCGACGCTTACTTGCGGTACTCGACACCCGTGGCGAAGAAGGTGATCTCGCCCAGGGTCTTGGTGCCTTCGGCGGCGGCGGTCTGGGTCACGGCGGGTCCCGCGCAGGTCTTCCCGTCGGCGGCGTGCTCTTCCTTGGCCTCTTCGCCGGTCTTGGCCCTGTCGGCGCAGCCGTCGATCCACTGGCCCACCGCGAAGCCCTTGAGGGCCACGGTGCCGTCGGCCTTGGTGTCAAACTTGAAGGCATCATCCTTGGCGCGCACCAGGATGTAGGGATCGCCTTCATGGTAGGTGCCGTTGGCCAGCCAGAGCTTGCAGCCGCTCTTGCAGGTGCTGATCACGGTACCCACCAGGGTGATTTCCTGCTTTTCCAGGCTGTTGAATTCCTGGGTCAGCTGGGACAGCGTGTACTCGCTGGTCTGCGGTGTCTCGCTCGCCCACACACTGGTGGCGCAGAACAGGGCCAGCAGCAGGGCCAGGCCATTGCGGAACAGTTTCATCTTTCACTCCTTCGACTGTGACGGTTCAGAACCGGTGTTTCCTGCGGATCTTGAAATAGAGCACGATCCCCGTGAGCGAGAGCACACACAGGGCAAGCGCGATGGCGTCGTAGAAGAAGCGCCCCCAGGGTTCCCCGAAGAAACTTCCGTTGTGCAGATCGATCACCAGCCACATCACGGGCACGCTGTGCGCCTCTTCGGGAAACAGATCCCCCAGCCCCTGATTCTCGCGGGTACGGTCCAGACGATCCTGGTAGCCGTCGGGCAGGATGCTGGTCGGGACGCGCAGCGAGTTGAGGAATTTCAGGTCGTGGTGATGGTTGTACAGGATGCCCGTCAGCGAAATCACCAGCATCAGCACGCTGATGAAGAGGCTGATCGCCTTGTAGTAGCCAAAACTGTACAGATGTACCTTGCGCCACGTCTTCATTGGATTCCGTCAGCTGGTGGTCACGGTGCCGTGCAACGGGGCGAATGTCAGGTTCGAGGTGCCGTGATGGCATGATCTGCATCAAACGGCAGACAGCTTCCCGCAGAATCCCCAGGAAAGGAACAGCATGAGCACTCCACTTCAGTCGGTTGAAATGCGCATTCTCGGAGCTCTCATCGAGAAGCGTCTTTCCACACCCGAGTACTACCCGCTGACCGCCAACAGTCTGCAGGCGGCCTGCAACCAGAAGTCGAACCGGGATCCCGTTCTGGAGCTGGATGCCACCCAGGTGGAGCAGGGGCTCGCATCCCTGCGCGCCCGCCAGCTGGTGAGCGCGGTCAGCGGAGCGGGCCAGCGCTCCGGCAAGTACATGGAGACCTTCTGCGAGCGCAATGCACTCAATCCGCGCGAGCAGGCCCTGCTGGCCGAATTGCTTCTGCGTGGCCCCCAGACTCCCGGTGAACTGCGCTCGCGTTCCTCGCGCATGGCCGAATTGGGCAGTCTGGACGAGGTGCACGCGCTGCTGGACTCGCTGGCCAATCGGGACATACCCTTCGTGCATCAGATGGATCGTCTGCCCGGCAAGTCCGAACGCCGCTGGTGCCAGCTGCTGGGTGGAATGGTGGAGGAGGCTGGAGCCAGCGACCCGCCGGCTCCCGCGCTGGGGGCGCCCTGGACCGAGGAGCTGGACGAGCTGCGCTCGCACGTGCAGGATCTGCAGCAGCAATTGGCTGCGCTGCGTGACGAGTTCGCCCGATTCAAAGTGCAGTTCGAGTAGCGGGAGCAAGCCGACGGGACCCGGAAGGCCCGCACACGGTCAGTGGAAGATCCGGGTCAGGCCGCCAGCGGACAGGGCCGCGATGTCCGTGAGCACCAAGGGCAGGGCCAGTCCGCCCGGGTAGGCCAGATAGCGGGCTTCCCACTCCGGGTGGAACTTCTGCTTGTAGGCCCGCAGGCCTTCGAAATTGTAGAAGGCGTCGCCGTGCCGGTAGACGAAACGTCCCGCGGGCGACCACAGTTTCGAGAAGGGCGAGGGTTCCAGCCCCGAGAGTGGGGCCATTCCCAGATTGAAGACCCGGTATCCCCGGGCCTGGCTCCAGAGCATCAGGTGGGCGAACAGGGCGTCCATCAGTCCATTGGGGGCATCGTCGGCAAAGCGCATCAGATCCACGGACATTTCTTCGTGATCCGCGCCCGGAAGAAGATTGCTGAAGGCCAGGATCCGGCCCTCCTGCTCCAGGACGGCCACCGGCAGGCGGGTGAGGTAGTCCCGACTGAAACACCCCAGCGAAAAGCCCTTTTCGCTTGCCGATTTCCGCGTCAACCATTGTGAGGACACGCTCTCCAGGGCATCCAGCGCCTCAGCGACTTCCGACTCAGGAATCACGCGGAATCCAATGCCCAGGCGTTCGCAGCGGTTCAGCACCGTACGCAACTCACGGTAGCGTCCACCCTGCAGGGTAAAACCCTCCAGCGGCACACGGGCTTCGTCCCCCAGTTTCACCAGCGCCATGCCCAGGTCCGCGTAATGCGAGAGTCGGGAGCCCTGGACCTGGTAGAACACAGGGCGTCCGCCCCAGTCATGGACCTGCTCCACGAAGGCCCGGACCAGAGCGGGAGCCGATTCCAGTGGGCCGACCGGATCGCCCAGTGCGGCCCAGGTTCGGCCGTGCACGCCATACATCACGAAGGCATCCTGATTGGGGCTGAAGAGCAGAGCCTTGTCGCGCACCAGCGCCAGCCAGCCCTGTGTGCCCGACTGAGTCTGGATCACGGCGCGCGCGCGGTCCAGCTCCGCGTCGTCCGGCAGGCGGATGACGCGCTTGAGGGGGCGCAGCAATCTCCAGCTCGCGAATCCCAGCAGGGTCACGGCGGCTCCCACGCTGGCGCGCAGGAATCGGGGCGCGTCCTGGTCCAGGGCGACCTTCCACCAGAGCGTGTCACTGTACTCCACGTGCCGGTAGGCGAAGGCCCCCAGCCAGAGCGAACTCAGCAGCGCGCCGCCGATGGCCAGGATCCAGGCCCGGGTGAAGCGGGTTTCCGCGATGTCCGCCCTGCGGTCGAAGAAGGCCCGGCTTGGGATGAAGGCCGCCAGCATCAGTCCCAGCAACACAGCCTCTTCCCAGTCGCCCGCCTTGAGCAGGGACATCACAATCCCGGCCGCCAACAGCGCGATCGCCAGGAAATAGGCACTGCGCAGCCGCCTGGAGACGGCCTGGGCCAGCAGAAGAAGTCCCACACCCAGGATGCTTGCCAGAAAGTGTGACAGATCCAGCAGCTCTTCCGGCAGCAGCCTGGACATCGCCAACAGGCGCGAATGCTCGGCTGGGGTGGCTCCCGAAAGCAGCAGAATGAGCCCGGCGGCAAAGCAGAACACGGCCAGCACCCGGGGGGCCAGCAAGGCGGAGGTCTGCCCGAGCGAGCGCCCCAGAACCGCCAGACGGGACCGGTGCTGGCGCAATTCGTCGCTCAGCAGCACCAGCAATGCGGTGGCCAGAGGCAAGGCGTAATACACCAGCCGGTAGAGCAGCAGCGAGGCCAGCAGGCTTTCGCTGGGCACCTGCGACCCCAGCAGGGCCAGCAGGCTGCCTTCGAAGACGCCCAGCCCTCCCGGCACATTGCTGGCCACACCAAGGAACTGCGCGGCCAGAAAGGCTCCCAGAACCGTCGTGAATGGCGGCCCCCCCGCGGGAAGCAACGCGGCCAGCACCGACGCCGCCAGCAGCCAGTCCGTCGAGGAGAGCGCCAGTTGAGCCAAAGCTCGCGGCAGCCCCGGAAGGCGCACGCGAAAGGAACCGATCACCAGCTCTTCGCGGCGAGTTGCGTTGACCGCCAGGTAGGCTCCCACGAGTGCCAGCATCAGCAGCCCCAGAAGACGAGCGCTCAATTGGCCCAGGCCTTCTTCGAGCTGAAGGGAGGAGTGGAACAGCAGACTGATGCTTCCCAGACTCAGCAATCCCAGCCAGTATCCCGCGGAGTTGAAGGCCACCAGCCAGGCCAGGTTTCCGGCTCCCAGGCCCCAGCGCGAGAAGAAGCGGTGTCTCACGGAAGTGCCCGAAAGCAGGGCGAAGCCCACATTGTTGCTGATCGAATAGGCAACCAGCGAGGCCAGCATCACGCGCCAGCGGCGCACGCGCAGACCCAGCCAGCGGGTGCCCAGCAGGTCATTGCCGGACAGCACGAGGTAATTGAGGGCCGTCAGCAGCAGGGCGAGCCAGAGGGCACGGGCTGGGATCCGGGTGAGTGCGGTGTGCAGATCGCGGTAGTGCAAACCCTGCAGTGTGCGATGGAGGACGCCGGCGGCAAGCAGGAAGAGCAAGAGGGCCAGAAGGGGTGGACCGGCACTCCGCAGAATCGCCATGAAGGCCATCAGCGGTCCTGGTGTCGCCCGCCGGGGCTCGGACTGGTCCTGATTCACGCCTGCCCTCTCCTGCTTGTGCGTCACGCGGTACTCGACCGGATCGGTTCTGGTTACGCAGAGTCCGCTAGGTCGCAGTGCCCGGCCCCGGTTCCCTGCACCAAGTGAGCAATGGCACGCGCCGCATGCAAGTCCACCCTGGACCACGCGCGGTTTCCTGCCCGGCTCATGTCCTTCGCAATCCGGGCACATCCACGTTATATTCCGTCCCGCTGCCCAGCGAGGACTTGCCGGGCAGGCACCGGTTCACGCTTGCACGCCTGACCGCCGCGAGGCGGACACCCACAGCCGATCCAATACACAACGCGGATGCCCCGGGCCTGAGGTCAGGCAGCGTCGGGGACCATCCTGTCAATGGAAGGAGACCTTGATGGAAGGAACAACCGGCCCGAACGGTCCGTCGCCATCCGTGACGCTTCAGCTCGAATCCCTGCTGAGCATGCAGCGCGAAGGCAGGTATGAGGATGTGCAGAATCGCTGCAAGGCACTCTACGAGTCCGAGAAGCACCAGATGGACAACGCCGCCGCGATCCTGAAGTGCTGGGCCAATGTGCTGGTCTGCCTGGGCACCTACGACGTGGCCATCGGGCACTTCAAGCAAGCGTCCGAGCTGTTCGCCAACCGCGGCAACAACCAGGAATCCTGGTACTGCGCCGACGCCGCCCGCACCGTCCAGGAGCGCGAAAGCCTGCCGGTTGAGTTCGTGGAGTTCGTGCGCACGACCAGTGGTGGCACCCTGGACTACCCGCGCAATTTTCCTCAGTAGAATCCGGGGCAACCCGGCCGTTCGTGACCGCGTCCCTCAGGCCCCGTGCATCGTTTCCAGAATCCGGGACAGACTGCCCGACACCTTGCGGGCCACGTTTTCCAGCGTGGCATTCTGGACGAACCGGCTCATCATCAGCGGTTCCATGGCGGCCACGACACAATGATCCTCTTCCTGCCAGATCACCACGTTGCAGGGCAGCAGCACTCCGATCAGAGGTTCCACCTCCAGCACCTGGTGGGCCAGCGAGGGGTTGCAGGCACCCAGAATCAGGTATGGGGCGTGATCCAGATCCAGCTTCTTCTTCAGGGTCGCCTGCACATCGATCTCGGTGATCACACCGAAGCCCTCCTCCTGAAGCAGCTCGGTGACACGGGCAACGGCCTGCTCGAAAGGCAGCCGCGTGGTACTGCGCATGGCGAAGGGCGGAGTGGAATGGGACATCGGGGCCTCCGGAGAATGGACGATTCGGCTTGCATTTTACATAACCGAACAGTAATGTAGTGCCGGTCAGGGGCAAGCACAAGCCGATTTTCTCCGGACTTTGCTGGCCACCGCAATGCTGCAAGGACACCCGATGAGCAATTCAACCCCAGCCGATTCCGCGGATTTCTACGAGAAGATCTCGGTGGTGCTCAAAGCCATGTCCGATCCTTTGAGGCTCAAGCTGCTGCACTGCCTGAAACAGGGCGAGTGCTGTGTGTCCGATCTTGTCGACCAGGCCGGAGGCTGCAGTCAGGCCAACGTGAGCAAGCATCTTGCGGTACTGCGCACGGCGGGTCTGGTCAAGGTGCGTCGCGAGGGACTGAACAGTTACTATTCGATTCGCGACCCGATCGTGTTCCAGATCTGCGATGCGGTCTGTGATTGCCTGCGCCGCCAGGTGGACAAGGATTCGGCCATGCTGGGAGCCATTCAGGGCCTGGCTGGTTGAGAGGACTGGTTGAAGACCGGTCCGGTCTTCGACGGAAGAATCCCCCGGGCGGGTGCCGCCTGAGAGTGCAAGCCGATGTGATGTGATGAGTCCTGCGGCTCCCTTTCCGGATGGAGGGGAGCCATTTTCTTGGAGACCCGATGATCGATCTGCAGATCGCCACGTTCAATGCCGACAAACTGCGCGAGTTCAGCAACCTGCTGGAACCGGCGGGTTACCGTGTCCTGGGGGCCTCAGCCCTGCATGGATACAACGCCCCCGAAGAGACCGGCGCCACCCTGGCGGAAAACGCTCTGATCAAGGCGCGTGCCCTGCATCTCCGGACGGGGCAGATTGCCATTGCCGACGACACGGGCCTGTTCGTGGACGCGCTGGATGGCCAGCCGGGCGTGCATGCGGCACGTTTCGCCGGCCCCGGCTGCAGTTACGAGGACAACGTCCGCCTGCTGCTCGAGAAGCTGGTGGAGGTGCCCATGGACGAGCGCACCGCCCGCTTCGAAACGGTGATCGCCGTGGTGGGGCCCGAGATCGAGCATCTGCTGGTGGGTACCTGCGAAGGGCAGATCACGGAAGACGCCCATGGCACGCAAGGTTTCGGCTACGACCCCGTGTTCCAGCCCGATCGTCAGCAGCACACCTTCGCCGAGATGACTCTGGAGCACAAGAACTCGATCAGCCATCGCGGGCTGGCGCTTCAGGCCCTGCGGTCCTGGTTGATCACGCAGCGCCCTCCCGAAGACGTGGCCGGCGAAGACGCACCCGCAGAAGACGTGGCCGGCTGAGCCTTCTCAGCTCCTGCGTGGATCCGGTCCGTGGGCCTTGCCGAACAGCGGATTGGTGAGCGCGAAACCCTCGTCACAGGCCATTCTGGCCCGCAGCCAGCCCCGCTCGGGAACCACGGGCAGTGGACAGCTCCAGCGTTCGCTGTGGGGACGATGGCGCTGGATCACGCGCTCGCCTTCCGGCCCACCTTCCAGCAGCTCCACACAGCGCACGAGTCCCAGACGACCGCCAGCCAGTGCCAGCAGCTCCCTGGGGCCGGCCTCCGTCGTGAACACGGGCGTGCCGTGTCCGTCCTGAAAACAGAGCACGGGCCCGTTGCCCAGCAGCACCCGCCCGGCACGCAATTCCTCCAGCACACGGTCCGGTGTGGGCTCGTCCGTCAGGATGCCGCTGCGGTGCCTGCCGAAGAGATGTCCGCGATGGCTTCGCACGCCCAGCAGGGGCAGGGTCAGTTCGCGTCCCAGTGCGAAGTTGCCGTGGCTGTCGTTGCCGGCCAGCAGGACCCCCCGCCAGCCCTCGCTCCACAGCTTGCGCGCCTTGTCCAGACCCGCGGCCAGGCTTTTTCCATCCAGTCCATTCAGGGCCTGCCAGTGGCCCAGTTGGCGCAGTTCGGCCAGCGACCAGTCCCGGCGCCGCAGGAGCAGACCCTCGAGACGCCCGGGGGCTTCGCCGGGATGGGAGGCGACTGCCAGCCCATGGTCCCCCATGGCCTCCAGGGCATCCAGCAGACTGTGTTCCGCACGGCGGAAGGGCAGGCCCTCGCCGTTGTCGCTGCTGCCGGCCAGGGGGCGGGGAGGAGCCAGCAGCAGCAGGTGCAGGATGCCCCCTTCCAGGCCGCCACAACTCAGTTCCTCGCCCAGCAGGATCCGTGCTCCACCCTCTGAGTTGAGCTGGAGTATCTCCCGCCGCAACCGGTGCCAGCGCGGCCAGGCGGGATCGCTGCCCATCCCGGGGCCCTCGCGATCGTCCAGATCATAACTGTGGTCCGTGACACAGAACCAGTCCAGGCCTCCCGCCCGGGCGGCGGACTTCAGCAGGGGCAGTGGCGGACCGAATTCCACCGGGTCGCGCGTGGCCGCACTGTGTACCTGCAGATCGCCCCAGGCCAGTCCGGGCAGGCGAGGGTCGGGGCCGGGCGCCACCGTGATCCGCAGGGGATGCTCGGCGAAACCACGGGCAAGCTGGTTGCAGAAAGAGCGGGTCCGGCCGTGGCGCTCGGCCACGCCGTCGATCCAGAGGTCCCAGGTTCCGGGCTGTTGCGGCCGGAAGTGGCCCAGTTCCACGCCCGCCAGTTCCTCGCTCAACGACCAGTCGCCCCCGAGGGCCTGTTGGCCCGGGCGACCGTCGGGGTCCAGCCAACGCAGTCTGAGCGAGTGGATCCGGCAGGGAAAGAGGTGTGCATCACGCCAGACCATGAACAGGGGAAGGGGCTCGTCGGGCAGCAGCAGCCAAGGGGCATCGAGGTAGACTTCGGGCCAGTCCTGCCAGACCCGGCTGAATGCCGGACCCACGGGCGCATAATGCAGTTCGGCGTAGTGGTGGGGGCCGCCCCTCATCGCGGCAGGATCCGGGCCAGCAGCCGTCCCAGCCAGTTCGCGGAGCCCGCCGTGGCCGCTGGTGTGTCGTGCGTCGAGAGCAGGCGGGCCCAGGCGTCCGCGGCCATGGTATCGGGGTCGCCATCTCCGCGCCGTGGCCAGCTGGCGATCCGCACATCCTGCCCGGCGAGTTCCTCGTTCAGCTGGATCACGAAACGCTCGATCCAGTCCTGCCCAGCCCGGGCCAGTACCTGCCTGGAATCGCTTGCCCCGGGCTCGGGCACGATCGCCAGAATGCGGGCCCAGCCGTGACCCACCATCGCCGGCCCCAGGCCGCGGCACAGCTGCAGCAGGCTGAGCTGGTTCAGTTGCAGCCAGTCGGCCTGGGTGATTGGGTCCTCGTCCAGAAAGGTGCCGTCCAGGCGGGAATTGGCGGCGTGGACCAGCAAGCGCACTCGCAGCGAGCGCTCGCGCAGATCCTGGAGCAGCAATTCGGCCCCGTTGGGCGACGCCAGATCCACGGGCAGCACCAGACAGCGTTCCCCGCACAGCTCACGAAGTTCCAGGGCCAGTGCATGCAGGGCGGGCTCGTCGCGCGAGGAGAGCAGCAGGCCCAGCCCGGCGGCAGCGGCCTTGCGGGCCATGGCTTTGCCCAGAGTGCCGCTGGCGCCCGTGATCAGGGCCCAGTCCCGGTTGTCGAAGACAGGTGGCGTGTGGTTCATGCGGGCGAAGCTAATGGATTGCAGGCGCAAAGAGAGACAGCGGAGTGCTGGATGTCGCGGCGAGGATGTCCCGGGGCTCGCGGCCCCGGGACATCCCGTATCCGTTCAACTGCCCGGGCTTTCCGCTTTCTCAGTGGCTTGCGAAGCGGGCGCCTGTGTCCGGAAGTCCACGGCCGTCCAGCCTTCGGCAAGCGGGGACGCGCAGTCATCCGCGCGCGAGTCGTTGATGGCACAGTCCTGCTTCCCACCGGGAAGCATCGGGGAGCCTCAGGTGGGCACCCCCAGTTTCGGCAGCAACCAGCGCTGCAGGAACAACCAGGCAGCGATGATGATGAGGATTTCCAGCAGGTCTTTCATGCGGTTCCTTGTGATTCGGATGCGCAACATCAACGGTCCTCACGCAGCCCCAGCTTGAGGAAGAACCAGATCGCCGGGCAGTTGCGTGAAAACGCGCTCTGCAGCAGATTCACACCCACGAAGATTCCCAGCCAGAAGAATCCGGGGTGTACATAGCGGCTCAGCAACAGGCTGAGCAGAACCATCGAGCCGGCCAGCAGACGCAGGGCCTGATGCATTCCCATGATCGTATTCCTTTTGCATGGGCGTGGCACGGCTCCCGCCATGCCACGCCCGGTTGTTCAGTCTTCCTGTGAATTCTCGTCGGCCATCGCGGTGCTGCCCATCACCATTGCCGTGCCCACCGTGCTCAGGTACATGTAGTACATCAGTGGAATCACGATCAGGGTCAGCAAGGTGGAAATCATCACTCCGCCGATCAGCGACACAGCCAGACCCTGGAAAATCGGGTCCAGATAGATCACGCCCGCGCCCACCACCAGGGCCAGGGCGGTCAGCAGGATCGGCCGGAAGCGCACACTGCCCGCGGAGAGCACGGCGTCTTCCAGGCTGCGGCCTTTGCGCAGTTCGATGTTGATGAAGTCCACCAGCAGAATCGAATTGCGCACGATCACTCCGGCCAGGGCGATGAATCCGATCATGGACGTGGCCGTGAAGAACACGCCCAGAATCGCGTGACCGGGCAGGATGCCGATCAGGGTCAGCGGGATCGGGGTCATGATGATGATGGGGGTCACGAAGGACTTGAACCAGCCCACCACCAGCAGATAGATCAGCACCATCACCACCGCGAAGGCCAGACCCATGTCGCGGAAGACCTCGTAGGTGATGTGCCACTCGCCGTCCCACTTCAGAGACCAGGCCTGACGGTCCTGGGGCAGGTGGGTGGACATCACGTTCAGCGGGGTGCCGTCGGGCGTGCTCACATCGGCAATGGCTTCCTTCATCTGCAGAATGCCGTAGACCGGGCTTTCTTCGGTGCCGGCCAGCTCGGCGGTCACATAGGTCACCGGTTGCAGGTTCTTGTGGTAGATGTAGCGCTCGGCGGGCAGCGTCTCGCGGCGCACCAGCTCCGACAGCGGGACCATGGCGCCGTTGGCCGCGTGCACACGCAGGCGCAGCAGGTCATCCACGGAGCTGCGCTGCTCGCGGGCAAGGCGCAGCACGATGGGCACTTCCTCGCGGGAATTCACCACGTGCAAGCGGCCGGCTTCGGCTCCGGCGGTGGCCAGACGCAGGGTGCGCACCACCTGTTCGACGCTGATGCCGTGGCGGATCGCCTTTTCGTGATCCACGTGCAGTTCCTCGCGGGGCACGGCGTCCTCGACCATCCAGTCGGTATCCACGATGCCCTGGGTGCTGGAGAAGATCGAGCGCACCTGTTCGGCCACCGACAGACGACCTTCGAGGGTGGGGCCGTAGATCTCGGCCACCATCGTGGACAGCACGGGCGGCCCGGGCGGCACTTCGCTGACCTTGATGTTCACCCCGTGCCGTTCGGCGATGGGCAGCAGCAGTGGGCGCACCGACTTGGCGAAATCGTGGCTCGCCTGGTCGCGGTCTTCCTTGTCCAGCAGGTTCACCTGGATGTCGGCCTGCCAGGGGCGGTCACGCATGAAGTAATAACGCACCAGCCCATTGAAGTTGAAGGGCGAGGAGCTGCCCACGTACACCTGGTAGTCGGTGACCTCGGGCAGGTCGCGAAATACGGCGGCCAGTTCGCGGGCCGCGGCGTTGGTGCGCTCCAGCGGATAGTTCTCGGGCGCGTCAATCACCACCTGGAGCTCACTCTTGTTGTCGTAGGGCATCATCTTCACGATCAGCCAGTGGCTGGGAATCGTGAGAAAGGACAGCAGCAGCACCCCGAAGACACCGCCCAGCACCAGCCAGCGTTTCGGGCGGCTGGCGATCAGGGGCTTGAGGGTGGCGTGATACAGGCGCCGGATCCACTCGGGGCTGTCCTCGTGCTCGTGCGTGTCGGGCAGGTGGTGTCCGTCGGCGGGGGTGACCTTCTCGTTCTTGAACAGGCGATAGGCCAGCCAGGGAGTGATGATGAAGGCCACCAGCAGGCTGAAGAACATCGCGGCCGAGGCGTTCACCGGAATCGGGCGCATGTAGGGACCCATCAGACCACGCACGAAGGCCAGCGGCATCAGGGCCGCGATCACGGTGAAGGTGGCCAGGATGGTCGGGTTGCCCACCTCGTCCGTGCCCAGAATGGTGGCACGGATGGGATAGCGCGGGTTGAGTTTCGTGTGCCGATGGATGTTCTCGACCACAACGATCGCATCATCCACCAGAATGCCGATCGAGAAGATCAGCGCGAACAGCGTGACCCGGTTCAGGGTATAGCCAAAGGCCCAGCTGGAGGCCAGGGTCAGCGCCAGGGTGACCGGCACGGCCACCAGCACCACGGTGGCTTCCTTGCGTCCCAGCATCAGCCACATCAGCAGCACCACCGAGAGGGTGGCCAGCAGGGTGTGAAAGATCAGTTCATTGGACTTCTGTCCAGCCGTGAAGCCATAGTCGCGGGTCTTGGTGATGGTGATGTCACCGGGGATCAGAGTGCCGCTCAGCCGGGCCACCAGGGCGTCGATCTCCTGGACCAGTTCCACCGCGTTGGTACCCGGTTTCTTGGCCAGCGCGATCGTCACCGCGGGTGTATCGACACCCGGCCGCAGGCCCGGCTTGTGTTCGGCGCCGGGGCCGCTGCCCATCCAGACATAATTCTCGGCTTCGCCCGGGCCATCGGTGATGGTGGCCACGTCGCGCAGGTAGACCGGACGTCCGCCGTATACGCCGAGCACGGTACCTTCCACATCGGCACGGTCGCGCAGAAAGCCGCCCACGCTCAGTTCCATGCGTGTGTTCATGCTCTCGACACTGCCCGCGGGCAGGCGCCAGTTGGCACCTTCCAGGGCTTGCCAGGCCTGCAACAGGCTGCTGTTGTAGGCCGCCAGGCGTGCCGCATCGAAGGCCACGGTCACCGTGCGTGTGTCACCGCCAATGGTCCAGGCCTTGGCGATGCGTGGATGACGCTTGATCTCCGCCCGCAGTTCCTCGGCGGCGGCGCGCAGTTCCGCGGGGGACTTGCCGTCGCCCCAGAGGGTGTAGGCCAGTGCGGGCACGTCGTCGATGGTGCGCAGTTTCACCAGTGGTGGCATCGCCCCTTCGGGCATGGCGTCCATGGTACCGGCCAGCTTGCTGTGGATGCGTTCCACGGCCGCGTCGGGATCGGTGCCCACCTGGAAGCGCGCGATGATGATGCCGCCCGAGGGCTGGCTGATGGAGTAGAGGTACTCCACACCATTGATCTCGTACAGCAGCTTTTCGGCGGGGTCGACCAGGCGTTTTTCGATCTCGGCGGCGCTGGCCCCGGGCATCCCGAACTGGATGTCGACCATGGGCACCTTGATCTGGGGCTCTTCTTCGCGCGGTGTGATCATGACCGCGAAGAATCCCACGAAGAGCGAGGCCATGATCAGCAGCGGGGTCAGCTTGGAGTCCATGAAGGCCGCGGCGATCCGTCCCGCCAACCCGGTGCGCATGTTCACCGGGCTGTCCTTGGGCAATACCGGGCGGGGCAGCCGGTGATCGCTGTCGTTGAAGTTGAGGGGGCTCATTCGGCGCTCTCCCGGATGGGTGTGCCTTCAGGAATCAGCTGGGTCAGCTGTGCCACGACGCGCTGCCCGGCATCGAGGCCGGCCAGCACATCCACCAGACCGTCGTGTGAGTCGCCCAGACTGACCGCACGGCTGCGGGCCAGGCCTTGTGCGTCCACGACGCAGACCAGAGCCAGGCCACCACTGCGATAGATGGCGGATTCGGGAACACGCAGGCTGGGATGTTCGCCCGCGGGCAGCCAGGCCTTGCCCGTGATCCCGGGGCGCAACCCGTCGTCGGGCAGACTGAGCCGCACGGAAACGCTGTGGGTGGCCGGATCGGCCATGGGTACCACCTCCTTGACCGAGCTTGCCAGCCGTCCCAGTTCGGGGCGAGAATCGATGGCCACCTCGACCTCCGTGCCACGCTGCAGGCTGCCGGCTTCACTCTCGGGGACCGTGATCCAGAATTCGTTGCCTTCCAGACTGTGCAGCATTACCAGGGGACGCCCCGGAGCGGCCAGATCTCCGATCTCGACCATGGTGTCCACCACCCGGCCAGCGAAGGGGGCGCGCACGTCCGTCTCGTCGGAGACACTGCGCGCGCTGGCAACGGCACCGCTGGCCTGGGTCACGGCACCGGCTGCCTGGTCGCGCTGCATCAGAGCCGCATCCAGTTCCAGCTGCGAGCAGGCGTTCTTCTCGAACAGACGGCTGAAGCGCTGATGGTTCTGTTCGGCCAGAGTGAAGGCGGCCTTGGCCTGGGCCAGCGCACCTTCGGCCTGGTGCAGCATGCCCTCGTTCATGTCCTTCTCGATCTCGAGCAGCAACTGTCCCTTGGCCACCCGATCCCCGGGGGAGACGTGGATCGCGGTGACCGGTCCGCTGGAACGCCCCATCAGGGCACTCTGCTGGCGTGGCTGGACCATGCCACTGACTTCCAGCATGCGTGTGACGGGACGGCTGTCCACGGATACCAGACTCGCCCGGACCTCGGGCAGGGACTCCGTGCCCCCGGACCCATCGTGTGAGCCACAACCGGCCAGGACCAGACCGAGCGCCAGCAGGGGCAGGACTCGACGTGCAGGAATGCGCATCATCTCTATTCTCCTTCGTTGTTGACGGGGTTCAGGCTGGCACCACTGAGAAGTTCCAGACTGCGGGCGGCCACGAACGCATCGTGACGGGCCACCAGTTCGCGGATTTCCAGTTCACGCAGGGCCGTGCGGGCATCCAGCACATCCAGTGTGCCTGCAACGCCCTGGGTGAAGCGCTCTTCGAGGATACGCAGGTTCTCGCGACCGGAGTCAAGGGCCAGAGCCGCGGTGCGCTGCTGGTCCAGGGCCAGACCAAGGGCGCTGTGTGCCTGGCGCACCTGCAGGCGAACACCCTCCTCGAAGCGGCCGATGTCCGCCGTGTACGCGCGTGCCTCGTGGCGCGCGGCCTGCCAGGCCGAGACCTCGCTGCCGCCCAGATTCAGTTTCCAGCTCAGGGCGGCCAGCACGGACCAGGAGGAGGCATTGCTGCCCAGCGGGTCCTTGTCGAACATGTCGTACCGCGCCACCACACCCGCCGAGGGCAGCAGGGCGCCCAGGCTGGAGCGGCTGGTGAGACGTCCGGCTTCGGTACGCTGGCGGGCGGCATCCAGATCACCGCGCGACTCCAGTGCGCGGGTCACCAGTGCCTGCAGCTCGGGGACCTGAACCGGCAGAGGAGGAGTCTCGCCCAGTTCCCAATGGGTATCCTGGTCCAGTCCCAGACGCAGATTGAGCGCGGCTTCGGCCAGCAGGGCCCCTTCGCGGGCGCTGTTGAGCAGGTCGCGGACTTCGGCGAGGTAGACTTCGGCCCGCAGGACTTCGCTGCGCACCAGGAAACCTTCTTCCTCGTAGGCGCGCGCCTTGTCCACGTGGGCCACCGTGGTGGCTTCGGCCTTTTCCAGCAAGGACACCATTTCGCGCACCTGGTCCAGATCGAACCAGCTGCGCATGGCTTCCAGGCGCACTTCCTCAAGAGTGTGACGCCGCTCGGACTCACCGGCGGTCGCCATCAGGCCCGCCTGCTTGATGCCCGTGACCATGCGCCCGCCCACGAAGAGCGGCAGGCGTGCTTCCACCCGGGTGATCCAGGTATCCAGAGCGTCGGGGTGATTGACCTGATCGGGAAATGCCATCACGGCCGGATCGAATTCTTCCCGGCTGAGTTGCATCCCGAAGTTCTCGAGCGGGCTGGTGGTGCGGTTGAAGACTTCCGACACTTCCAGGCTGGGCAGCAGTTGTCCCATGGCCTGACGATATCTTGCCCGGGCGGCCAGCGCACGTTCGGATGCGGCTTCCACGCGCGGGCTGTTCTGTTCCGCGATGCGGACGGCCCCGTCCAGGCTCAGGGTCTCGGCAGCCAGGGAAGGCAGGGCTGCCAGCAGCAGGGGAATCAGGATTCGCAGGCGTTGGTGCAGCATGTATCCTCCGTTTGCTTGTTTACTTCATAACTAATCGGTAATCTAATAACCGAAATGGAATATGCAACCACCGGAAACGTTTGCCGCCATGCATTCTTTGGTCTTTGATCCAAGGCTCGTGGCAACGATGAAACTATCGCAACACTTTGATTGAAAAGGAGTTCCAGATGAAACTGCAGATTCGCCTCGGGGAAGGCAAGAGGGTTTCCACCGAGATTCGTGGCCACCAGATCTGTTCGGATCAGCCCGTGGAAGCGGGAGGTGACGACAGCGCACCGGCACCCTACGAGCTGTTTCTGGCCTCGATCGGGACCTGTGCCGGGTACTATGTAAAGGCCTATTGTGACGCCAAGGGCTATTCCGCCGAGGGCATCGAACTGACCCTCGAACTGGAGCGTGATCCGGAGACTCGCGCCGTCAAGGCCTTCCGCACGACGCTGTACGTGCCCTCGAGCCTGCCCGGGAAGCTGCACCCGGTTCTGGAGAGGGTGGCGGCCCAGTGTGCGGTGAAGAAGACCATCATGGCCTCTCCCGAGTTCATCATGCAGACCCGTGTGAGGGATTGATCCCCGGGCCGCGCCCTGCTTCGGATTCCCGCCCGGAAGTCGTAGAATCCTGCGTCGGCGCAAAGTGCACCGGCACAAGCGAGGAGTGCGCGATGATACCGCAGATCATGCAGCAGGTGCTGGGGTTCAATCACATTCTGATCACAAGGAACACGGCGGGCGTCGATCATGCGGCCAGCCTTGTGACACACGCGGGCAGCAATTGCGCCAACTGGATTCTGGGGCACATTCTCTGCATCCGGGTGGATCTGATGACCCAGCTGGGCCTCGAGCGTCTGCTGGACGAGATGGAGCAGGCTCGATACCAGCGAGGCAGGTCGGGACAGGATCCGGACTGGCTTCCATTCACCGTGCTGCTCGAGCGTTTCGAGCTCTCGCAGCAAGCGCTGCTGAAGCAGATGCCGCTGATGGATGCGGCTCATTGCGAGAGTCCGGGCAGCCTTGGCCCCTATCAGGACCGGCCCATGCGGGAAGTGCTGGTGGGTTTCGGACAGCACGAGGCGTACCACGCGGGCCAGTTGGGAATTCTGCGACACTCGATGGGGCTGGAACCCGCATTCCGCTGAGCCGGCAAGGAGTCCGC
This sequence comes from Candidatus Delongbacteria bacterium, assembly GCA_020634015.1. Classification (NCBI taxonomy): domain Bacteria; phylum Candidatus Delongiibacteriota; species Candidatus Delongbacteria bacterium. The sequence continues at coordinate 92,935 of JACKCN010000006.1, forward strand.
ATGAGTGACACAACGACTATTGCCCCCGACGATACCCCAAGACTGGCCCTGATTGGAGACCTGATCGCCTCGCGACGCCTTGAGGACAGGGCCGCCGTACAGGAGGATCTGATCCGGCTGCTGGCCGATTGCAACAGCCGGTATGCGGGCTGGCTGATCTCGCCCTTTCGGATCACGCTGGGGGATGAGTTCCAGGGGCTGGCAAGCAGTGGATTTCCTTTCAGCGACTTTCTCTTCCGCATCAACCATGGCCTGCGTCCCCGGGTCGGTGTGCGACTCGGACTGGGGCTGGGGCGTGTGACGACCTCGCCCAGTGATGTGGTCAGTGATCTGGACGGTCCCTGTTTTCACAGTGCGCGTGATGCCGTGCAGGATGCCCGCGACCGGCAGGCCCTGCTGGCGGTCAAGTCGGCCAGCGGCGAACGGGACAGTCGCTGGCTGCAATCCAGCCTGGTGCTGATCGAGGGGCACCTGCGTCAATTCAGTCTGGTGCGCTGGCAGACCGCCGCCCTGCTGCTGGAATTGAAACATCCGACCGAAGTCGCCCGCGCCCGCGGTGTCACCCGCCAGTCGGTCGAGGACGTGCTGAAGGGCGCACAGATCCACGCAGTCGTGGCCGCCATCGACGCGTTCAGTGAATCGATTGACCGATTGCTTGCAGGCCAATTCGCCTGAAATCGCTTGAATCAGGCAAATCAGCCTGAAACTGTCAGGGCAGGTACCAGCACCCCATGCATCCATCTCCATCTGACTTGCTGCCTGCGGGCCTGCACCTTCCTCCGGATCTGGCCGCCGCGTTCATCCAGCTGTGGCTCGTGCACCTTCTGCTGGGCTTTCTGCTGGAACGCCCGGCAGATGATGACCGGTCCGAGGGCACATTCACTCTCTGGCTGGGCCTGGTGCTCTTCCTGCCACTCGCGGGCTTCTGGCTGCCGGCCCGGGGCTGGCTGGGTTGGGCTGCGCTGGCGGGTCTGGCCCTCTGGCGTCTCGTGGCTCATCTTGCCGAGACCCGCGCTCGCCGGATCGCGCCCGGCAGCGGACTGGCCCTGCTGCTGCTGTATGAAGCGGGTTTCGTGATCCTGAGCCTCTGGCTGCTGATCAAATTCGAACTGCCGGGGCTGGGCTGTTCCGATCGCACTCCCCTGCTGGCCTGGGGAGTCGCCTGGATGCTGCTGTTTCCCGTGGGAGACCGTCTGGTGCGCGTGCTGCTGGCCAGTGTGCGCCACGATGCCACCGGCGACGAGTTGCCGACAAGTGCGGAGAAGACCCGTTCGGCTCGGGTCGGGCGTCTGATTGGCTGGATGGAACGCCTGTTGATCTTCGGTTTTGCCCTGGGCCAGCAGTACGGAGCAATCGGATTCGTGTTGGCCGCCAAGTCCATGGCCCGCTTCCGCGCGCTGGATGACCGCGACTTCGCCGAGAAGTACCTGCTGGGCACCCTGCTGAGCACACTGGTCGCCCTGGGCACGGCCCTGCTTGTCGGTGGCTGGCTGCGGGGGCAATGAAGCTGCCGGATGCCGGCCGAAGCTGTCTGACCGGTCACAAATGCTAGATTCGCGAGCCTGTCCAACCGGGACCGAACCTGAATCAATCTGCGGGAGATCACCATGCGCATCGGCATTCGACGCGAAGACAAGAGCCGCTGGGAGCGCCGGGCGCCCCTCAGCCCGGATGTCGTGGCCGAACTCAGTTCACTCAGTGGAGCCCGCTTCGTGGTGCAACCCTCGGCCATCCGGATCTACTCCGATGGCGAGTACCAGGCGGCGGGTGCCGAGCTCAGCGAGAACCTGCGAGACTGCGACATCCTCTTCGCGGTCAAGGAAATCCCCCTTGAAATGATCTATCAGGGCAAGGTGCTGCTCTTCTTCTCCCATACCATCAAGGGCCAGTCCTACAACATGGGCCTGCTGCGCCGGATGGTCGAGCAGGGTGTGACACTCATTGACTACGAGCGCATCGTGGACGACAAGGATCGTCGTCTGGTGTTCTTCGGGCGCCATGCGGGCTACGCGGGCATGCTCGATGCCCTGGCCGCGCTGGGCGAACGCCTGGACATGGAAGGTCATGACGGCCCGCTGGACGAGATCCGCAACGCCTGGCAGTACGACAGCCTGGATGCCGCCCGTCACGAGTTGCGCGGCATCGGCAAGCGCATCCGCGAGCAGGGGCTGGGGCGCGAACTGGGGCCCGTGGTGATCGGGTTCACCGGCTTCGGCAACGTGTCACAGGGGGCGCAATCGCTGCTCTCCGAACTGCCCGTGGAAAAACTGGACCCCGAGGCGCTGCCCGGCCTGGTCGACAGTGGCTGGAGCGACCGAGTGCTGTACTCGGTGGAACTGCACCAGAAGCACATGTTCCGGCGGTGCGACGGCCAGGCCTGGATCGAAGAGCGCTACTGGAGCAATCCCGAGGAATACGAGAGCAACATGGACCGGATCCTGCCCCACCTGCAGCTGCTGGTCAACGGCATCCTCTGGAATGCGAAGTACCCGCGTCTTGTCAGCCGCGACCTGTTGGCCCGGCAATGGCAGGAATCCGCGGGCGTGCAGCGCCCGCGTGTGATCGCCGACATTTCCATTGACATCGAGGGCAGCATCGAGTGCAGCGTGAAAGCCACCCACTCCGACGAGCCCTGTTACACCTACCACCCCGAAACCCGCACCGTGCGCGACGGCATCCACCGCACGGGCGTGGTGATCATGGCGGTGGACAACCTGCCCTGCGAACTGCCGCGTGACAGTTCCGAAACCTTCAGCGCGGCGCTGGCCCCGCTGGTTCCCTACCTCACCCGGGCCGATTTCTCGCGCCCCTTCGAGGAACTGGATCTGCCCGCACCCCTGCGCCGGGCCGTGATCCTGCACCACGGACGATTCACTCCCGACTATCACTACATGTCCCGCTTCATCAACGGAGCCGGGGCCTGACGCGGCACGCCCGCTGGCGTGTGTGACATTTTCCATCCGGGAATCCTGTCATGAAGCACATACTTGTCCTGGGGGCGGGGATGAGTTCTCCCTGCCTGATTCATCATCTGCTGGAGGAGGGGGCCCGCAAGGGCTGGACGGTCACGGTGGCCGACCTGGATCAGCGGGCCGCCGAGAAACGCGTGGGCGGGCATGCCGCCGGGCGTGCGCTGGCCTTTGATGTGCGCGATCTGCCCGGCAGGCGCCGGATGATCGAGCAGGCCGATGTGGTGGTGAACCTGCTCACCCCGATGTTCCAACCCGAACTGGCCGCCGAATGCGTGGAAACCGGCACCCATTTCGTTTCCGCATCCTATTCCAGTCCCGAGGTGCGTGCCCTGGACCGGGAAGCCCGCGACAAGGGGCTGCTGGTGCTCACCGAATGCGGACTGGACCCGGGCATCGATCACATGAGCGCCATGCAGATGATCCGCCGCATCCAGGGTGAAGGCGGTGTGATCCGCAGTTTCTGGAGCTATGGCTCGGGCGTGCCCGCCCCCGAGACCCCCGCCAACCCGCTGAAGTACGTGATCACCTGGAACCCGCGCAACGTGGTGCTGGCGGGCCAGAAGGGGGCCCAGTATCTGGAAAAGGGCCGCCAGAAGATCGTGCCCGGCCTGCGCATGTTCGAGAACACCTGGCCCGTGGACGTGCCCGGCGTGGGCGGCATGGAAGCCTATCCCAATCGCGATTCGCTGCTCTACCCCGAGCTGCTGGGGCTGAAGGACCTGCACACCATGGTGCGCGCCACACTGCGTCACAAGGGCTTTGCGGCCGTGTGGCACCAGATCGTGCGCCTGGGGCTGAACTCGGAACATGTCAGCATTCCGGGGCTGTCGGGGCTGACCTTCGCCGAGGTCACCCGGATGTTCCTGCCGCGCAGCATGGACGGCTGCGAGCTGGAGCAGGGCGTGGCCAACCTGCTGGGCATCAGCCCCACCGGAGTGCAGATGGACACGCTGCGCTGGCTGGGTCTGTTTTCCGATGAGCTCATTGGCGGCACGGGCGAGTCCCCGGCGGACATGATGGTCGGACTGCTGCAGCGCAAGCTGGCCCTGGAAGGCCAGACCCGCGACATGGTGATCCTGCAGCACGAGATGGATGTGGAACAGGATGGCCGCACGCATACCGAGCGTGCCACGCTGGTTGTCAAGGGAGATCCGGGCGGATTCACGGCCATGTCACGCACGGTGGGGCTGCCGGCCGCGCTCAGTGTCTGCCTGCTGCTCGATGGCAAGCTTGAAGAGCGCGGCGCGCTGCTGCCCATCACCGCGGCGATCTACGACCCGGTCATGGCTGCACTGGCCGAGCAGGGCATCGTGTTCCAACACGATCGCCTGGGTGCCTGAACGAATACACTGTCATGCGGAATCTGGAAGCGGGCGGTCACACCGCCCGTTTCCTGTCGGAAAGGATCTGGAATGGATGGCAAGGCACTGCGGACCTTCTGTCTGAACCTGCCGGGCACCAGCGAAGACCTGCCCTTCGGGGAGGATGTGCTGGCCTTTCGTGTTCTGGGCAAGATCTATGCGCTGCTGTTTCTGGGAGGAAGTACCCTGCGGGTCAACCTGAAATGCGACCCCCACTGGGCCATCCAGTTGCGCGCGGAGCACACGGGCATCACGCCGGGTTACCACATGAACAAGCGCCTCTGGAACACCGTGATCCAGGACGGCAGCGTCGACGACCGCCTGCTGGAGCGCCTGATCGAGCACAGCCGTGAGTGTGTGCTGGCTGGCTGCAGCAAATCCCAGCGGGACGGCCTGCTGGGCAAGAGTGTCTGAGCTACCAATAGCGCTCGTAGTGCAGGCGCCCGGGACTGGCCTTGCGGTGCACACCGAAGCCGTCCTCTTCCAGGCGCGCCGAGAGTTCCATGATCATGGCGGGATTGCCGCAGAGCATCACCCGATGGGTTTCGGGCCGGAGTGGCTGCCCGGTGAGCTGCTCGAAACGAGCGCTCTCCATCAGTGAGGTCACCCGCCCGCGCAGGCCCGTCCAGTCGCTGTCCAGATTCTCGCGCGAGAGAATCGGCAGGTAGATGAAATCAGGGTTGCGTGAGGCCAGGGCCAGCAGTTCGGCCTCGTAGCCCAGCTCTTCACGCGTGCGCACACCGTGCAGCAGCACGACCTTGCGGATCATCTGCCGGCCCTCGTACTCGCGCACCATCGAGATGAAGGGCCCCAGCCCGGTACCCGTGGCCACCATCACGATGGTGTCACCCGTACAATCCAGGCCTTCGAGACTGAAGTGCCCACGACCGCGATTCTCCAGCATCAGCCGGTCGCCTTGCTTCAGCTCCCAGAGCATGGGCGTGAGACGCCCGCCATTGACCAGCACCACGAAGAATTCCACATGGGTGGCGCCCGTGGGAGCGCTGGCGATGGAATAGGCCCGTTTGAGCGCGCGCGGCTCGCGCTGCTCGGAGAGGGCTGCAGCGGCATCCTCGGGATCGGGCAGCCCGGCCATCATGAACTGGCCGGGCAGAAAGGGAACCAGCGGGTCGTCCGGGCGCACATGCAGGATGCCCAGGCCGGGGGCCAGGGTCTGGTGTCTGATCAGGGTGGCGTTCAGCAAGGGAGCTCCTGGAAGAGATGAGGCGTGGTGAGCCTGGCTGCCTTCAGACCGGCACGACCTGGATATCGTCGCGGTACTCGCTGCGCAGCATCCGTTCGATGGCCATCAGGGTGCCGCTGGTCGCGCTTGGACAGGAGCCGCAGGCTCCTTCATAGTGCACCTTGAGCACGGCCCCTTCCAGCCCCAGCACCTGCAGGTCGCCGCCATCGCCCTGAAGAGCGGGCCGCACGTAAAGGTCCAGAATCTCCTCGATCTTCTGCAGTTCAGGGGATTCCTGCGGGGTGTTGGGATCCTCGGGCAGAGTGAATCCGGCATCGTGGGCGGGAAGCAGCTCGCGCACGATGCGGTCCACGTCGCGGATGACCGTGCTCCAGTCGACGCGACTTTCCTTGGTCACGGTCAGGGCGTTCTCGAAGAAGTGCAGCTGGGCCACGCCATCCACGGCCAGCAGGGCCGTGGCCAGCGGGACATCGACACATTGCTCGGGCTTGTAGAAGGTGGCTTTGCCCTCACGCTTGAAGGACTGTGCCGAGAGGAATCTCAGGGCATTGGGATTGGGGGTCGGCTGGTATTGCAGGCTCAGTTCCATGGGATCTCCTGGGTTGAGGGCGGCGGGCCGGCTGTGCGGATCGGCGGTCGCGCTGCGCGAAAGTGACTAATACCGGGGGAAAGCTCCAGTCCTTGCTTTCCTACCTTGCACGCCGCCCCAAGTTCCAACCACGAGGTCTCCATGGCAACCAGCGTGACCACCCTGAAACGCGACGACTACCGCCCCTTTCCCTGGCAGATTTCCCATGTGCGGCTCGAATTCGAGCTGGACCCCGTCTGTACCCGCGTCCAGAATCAGCTGGAACTGTCTTCGCCGACCGGAGGCGACCTTGTGCTGGACGGCCGCGCGCTCGAACTGGAAGGAATCTGGCTGGATGACCAGCCCCTGCCCGCCGGGCGCTGGACGCACGAGCCCGAGCACGATCGGCTGACCCTGCATGGGCTGCCGCCACGCTGCACCGTGCGCATCGTGAGCAGCTGTCGGCCCGAGGCCAACACCGCCCTGGAAGGGCTCTACTGGTCCGGCGGCAAGCTGGTGACCCAGTGCGAGGCCCATGGCTATCGCTGCATCACCTTCCACCCCGATCGCCCGGATGTGCTCAGCCGCTATACCGTGACTCTGCGTGCCAGTCGTGAGCGCTTTCCGGTGCTGCTGAGCAATGGCGATCCGGTCTCGGCGCGCGAGCTGCCCGAGGGGAGGCACGAGGCCGTCTGGCAGGACCCGCATCCCAAACCCTGTTATCTCTTCGCGCTGGTGGCCGGTGCTCTCGAGTACCAGGAAGACCACTTCACCACGGCCAGTGGCCGTGATGTCTGCCTGCGTGTATACGTGGAAGAGCACAACCTGGGCAAGTGTCAACACGCCCTTGAGAGCCTGAAACTCTCGATGGCCTGGGACGAGAAGGCCTGGGGGCGCGAGTACGATCTTGCGCGCTTCAACATCGTGGCCGTGGCCGACTTCAACGCCGGGGCCATGGAGAACAAGGGGTTGAACATCTTCAACGCCAGCGCCGTGCTGGCCAGCCCGGATACCACCATCGACGATCGTTTTCTCTACATCGAGCGGGTGGTGGCGCACGAGTACTTCCACAACTGGAGCGGCAACCGGGTGACCCTGCGGGACTGGTTCGAGCTGACACTCAAGGAAGGTCTCACCATTTTCCGCGACCAGGAATTCACGGCCGACACCCATTCCCGCCCGATGAAGCGCATCGACGATGTGCAGACCCTGCGCGAGCGCCAGTTCCCCGAGGACGCCGGCCCGCTGGCGCACCCGATCCGCCCCTCGGCAGTTGCCGACATCGACAATTTCTACACGGTCACCATCTACGAAAAGGGCGCGGAAGTGCTGCGCATGCTGCACACCCTGGTCGGGCCGGAGGCCTGGCGGGCCAGCATGGATGAGTACTTCAGGCGCTTCGACGGTCGGGCGATCAGCTGTGACGACTGCCTGGACGTGATCCAGGACGTGTCGGGACGATCGCTGGAGCAGTTTCGCCGCTGGTACGATCGCGCCGGGACGCCCCGCGTCTCATGCCGCCGCGAGTGGAATGGCGACACGGGGGAGCTGACGCTGATCTTCAGCCAGAGCATGGCCGCACACCAGGGGGGCACGAGCCTGCCGCCCCTGCTGATTCCCGTGCGGCTGGGCGTGTTGTCCCCCGAGGGCGAGGAACTTCCGCTCCCGGTCAGCGGCGATGGCGTCCAGCAACCCGACCTGGTCGAGCTGGATCGTGACGACCTGCGTGTGATCCTCAAGAGCCTGCCCCGGGGCACGGCCGCTCCGGTGCCCAGTCTGCTGCGCCAGTACAGCGCACCCGTGCTGCTCGAGGACGACCTCAAGGATTCCGAGCGCCTGCTGCTGATGGCACACGACAGTGATCCCTTCAATCGCTGGGATGCGGGGCAGCGCCTGGCCAGCGACTGGATCCTGGGAGTGGAGCAGGCCCTGCGCGAGCAGCGCCCGGTGCCGGCCAACCCGGAGTATTCGCGCGCCCTGGGCAAGGTGCTCGCCGATGGGCGGCTGGACCCGATGATGAAATCGGCCTTTCTGACCCTGCCCGGATTCGAAGCCCTGGCCCGCCATTGTCGGCCTCTGGATCCTCTGACGCTGTTCGATGCGCGGCGCCACGTGATCCGCGAGCTGGCCTCGGATCTGCGCGGACAGCTGCTCGAGCTGTATCACTCCCTGGCCAGCGACGCAGCCTGGCGCTTCGATTTCGCCGAGCACGGCCGTCGCACGCTGCGCAATGCCTGCCTGGGCTGGCTGAGCCGTCTGGATGAGGAAGAGATCCTGCAGCTGGCGCGTGACCAGTACTGGAGCGCCGGCAACATGAGCGACCGTCAGGCCGCCCTGGCCCTGATCGCCGAGCAGACGGGCGACTGGGTTGACGAGATCACCACGGACTTCCATCAGCGCTTCCGCGGACACGCCGAAGTGGTGGATTCCTGGTTGGGGATCCTGGCCCGCAGCTCCGCTCCCGGCGGGCTCGAACGCGTCCAGCGCCTGCAGACGCACGAGGCCTGGCAACCGGCCAATCCCAACAGGGTGCGCGCTCTTGTGGGGGCGTTCGCCAGCAATGTGAGCCAGTTTCATGGGGCGGGCGAAGCGGCCAGCCGCTGGTACGCCGAGCAGACCGTGGCCATCTCCGCGATCAATGCCTATGTGGGGGCCGGGCTGGCCCGCAGTCTGGGCAACTGGCGGCGATACCAGCCGGACCGCGCGGCCATGCTGCGTGCCAGCCTGGAATGGATACGTGCCAGCGAGGGCTTGCCGGCCAAGGTCGCCGAGGTGTGCGACCTGGCCCTCAAGGACGCCTGAGTCCAGCTTGGATCACATCCGCTGACCGACCCCGATGCGCCAGATGTGTCGGGGTTTTTCTTTGGGCAAAATTTGTCCTCGAACAGGAATTGAACAGCACGGTGAATGATCCTGAACAGAATTCCGACCACCCCGGGTTCCATCTCCGATCGCGAAGAGTCGTTTTGCACAGCAAGTCAATGTGAATGTGGCAGATAGCTGTGTGCCAAATTTTGCAAGGTTGTGGTACGGTTGTTGCTTTTGGCTTGCCATTCGCGGTTTGTGCCCTCAAACCCACTGACAGCATCAGGCTTCATCCAAGGAAAGAAGGAGATCTCTATGGCTCTCATCCGGAAAACTGTTCTCGTGAGTGCAGTCATCGCCACGGCTTTTGCCAGCCGGCCCGCTGCGGCGATCACATTCACGGGGGACGCCCTCGCCGACTTCAGCGGACCTGGAGTGGCGGTTTTCACCGACCCTGTCGGTGACGTGGGCATGCCCTTCAATGCGCCGGCCATGACCATCAGCGGTTGGGACTACCAGGCGGTGGCCTTCCTGCTGGACGAAAACACCGACATGCTGCACGTGGGCATCGACTTCCACGGTATCGGCGGCGATGTGGACGGCAATGGCGTCGATGGTGTCTCGGCGTCCTGGCTGCTGACCAACAACGGCCACGACTACGCGGGCATGGATCACGGCGAATCCGTGGTGGTGGCCTTCGACTTCGACCAGAATGGGTCCTTCGACCTGCTGGCCGGCGTCAATGGTTTCAACACCCTCTACAACGTGGCCCTGCACAATGGCATTCCCAGCCTGCCCTATGGCTTCGGAGCCTCCATGCCGGGCTTCGACGGCGGTCATTTCTGGGATCCCGTGAACACCCCGGGTGACTACGAGCTGAGCATCGCCAACTTCAGCATGCTGGACATGCCCGTGGGCGACGAACTCTGCTTTGATGTGATGGTGTTCGCCGGTTCCATCGACGACGACGGTGTGGGCGAGGATTTCGACAGTTTCGAGATCTGCCTCAGCTCGCGCAGTGGCGCCACCGAGGAACTGCCCGTGAGCTTTGCCGTGGGCAACTACCCCAATCCCTTCAACCCCACCACGACCATTGCCTTCAGCCTGCCCGCCACGGAGATGACCGAACTGGCCGTCTTCAATCTGGCCGGTCACAAGGTGGCGACCCTGGTGGACGGAATCCTGGCCGCCGGATCCCACGATGTGGTCTTCGATGCCTCGGGCCTGGCTTCCGGTCTGTATGTCTACACCCTGCGCAGCGGCAATCTGGTCCAGTCGGGCCGGATGATGCTGACCAAGTAAGGGCGACCGCCAGCCTCTTTCGGAACGGCCCGGATGTCCGGGCCGTTCCTTTTCCATTTCTGGCGGCGCGCTTTGCCGTTGGATTGGCTTCCCGCTTTTGTCAGACTGCTCCCGTCATTCGTTCCCCGTTCCGCCAGACATTCCCCGACCGGAACGCAGCCTTGCCCGGGTGCCCTCCGGCCAGCCAGCGCAGCCATGGCACGCATGTGCCCCCAGGATCCGCCAGGAACTGCCGGCGTGATGCGCGGGGCAGGAAGGACACAGAATGATGCTCACCCAGAACCGATTCCGCTTGATGCGCGTCTGGACGACCCGGCTGATTCTGGCCCTGGGTCTGTTGCTGGGGTGCGACGAGGAGACGTTTCCCATTGACGAATTCCAGCACGCCGCGATCTACGAGGTGGAGTACCGCATCCAGGCCGAAGGAGGTGCCAGCGGCGCGTTGTATACGAGTTTTCTTGCGGATGATCTGCGGCTGGAATCCGCGGGCCGGATCCGGCCGCCCTGGAGCGAGCATGCCTGGGTGCCCAGTGGACGCGAGGCACGCTTGCGGGGCTGGGGGCTGAGTGCCAGCAGGAGCGTGCTGCTGGAGATTCTGGTGTACGATACGGTGCAGGCCCGGGTGCGTCTGAGCCCCGGGGGTGACCTCAAGGAAGTGCGTTTCCGTCTGCCCTGACCGGGCACGCGTGATACTCCGGTCGTGAGGATTGGCTCAGCAGGCCGCTTCCAGTTCCTCGACGGGTTCATGGTGAGTGCCCACCATGCGCAGCAATTCATCCAGATTCAGAATCTGCACCAGACTGTCCTCGCGCGCACGCCGGGCCACCGAGCGAATCAGGGGGCTGGCGGGGGTGCCGCCCAGTTCCAGGTCCTGCAGCGTTCCAGGACGCAGACGTTCCACCGCGACCACCGCGTCCACCCCCAGCGCCACTTTCGATCCGGCCAGACGCAGTACCACCGCGATCTCACGACGGGTTTCGCGGAAGATCACCCTCAGCTCGGCGAAGAGTTCGATGATGCGGCTCAGGCTGATCTGGCGGGTCTGTTCGATCAGGGTCTTCGCCTCATCCTCGCGCCCCGCCTGAACCGACTCGATCACCTGCGTGGCCACCGCATGCAGGGACGCATGGGCCGAGCGGATGCGCTGCAGCTGGGTGCGCACGGTCAGCTCGCGGGCTTCAAGACTGTTGAGCCAACGCCCCAGCTTGCAGAGGTTGGGGTCCAGCGCGCCCGTGAATGCGCGCTTTTCCAGGACCGAAGCCTCCAGCTCGCCCAACCAGTTGCGATGATCCTGGATCCGCTCTTCCAGCAGGGTTTGCAGGGCAAGGTCCTGCTCGCTCGAGGTTTCCAGATTCGCACAGCGGCGCAGGTCAACCAACGGAATCACCTTCTCGCGGAACTGCATCAGGCCGCGCATGCACGCGCCCTGTCCGGGTACGGGAGTCAGCCCCGGCAATTGCATCATGGCTTCCACCAGATCCGCGGGGACCGCGAACAGGCGCTGTTCCAGGCGGATCAGGATGCACAGTGAATTCTCGTCGATGCGTTCCTGACACTCCGCCGCATTGCCCAGTCCGTGCTCGTCCATCATGCCTCCCTGGCGCTGCCCTGTTGCACTTGGGTCGGGGACCCGTTGGGCATATCGGGAGATGGGCGCCGCGGTTTCAGCGGGCCTCAGGACTCCAGATTCGACGCCAGCCAGCGTTCCATGGTCGCCGGGGACACTCCCTTGCGCTGTGCCAGGTCGCGCACCTGGTCACGGCCCAACCGTCCCACGCCGAAGTAGCGGCTCTCGGGGTGGCTGAAGTACCAGCCACTGACCGCTGCGGCCGGACTCATGGCCATGCTTTCGGTCAGCGTGATGCCTGCCCGGTTGGGCACATCCAGCAGCCGGAAGAGGGTGTCCTTTTCGGTGTGATCCGGGCAGGCCGGATAACCGGGAGCCGGGCGGATGCCGCGGTAGGCCTCCTTGATCAGGCTCTCCTGGTCCAGTTCTTCCCCGGGGGCGTAGCCCCAGTGTGTCCGGCGAATCTGGGCGTGCAGATATTCGGCAAAGGCTTCGGCCAGACGGTCGGCCAGGGCCTTGGCCATGATCGCCGAGTAACTGTCGTGCTGAGCTTCAAAGGAAGCCGCCAGTGCGTCACAGCCGTGTCCGGCGCTCACGGCAAAAGCGCCCACCCAGTCGGGCTTGCCACTGTCGCGCGGGGCTACGAAATCGGCCAGACTCAGGCAGGCCCCGTCGCCACTGCGGTCGAATTGCTGGCGCAGGCAATGGATCACGGCCAGGCGGTTCTCGCGCGTGTCATCGGCAAAGACCTCGATGTCGTCGCCCGTGCTCCAGGCGGGAAAGAGGCCCCAGACGGCGCGGGCGGTCAGCAGTTTCTCCTCGCGGATCCGCGCCAGCAGAGCCAGGGCATCCCGATGCAGAGAGCGGGCCTCGGGGCCCTTGCGCGGGTCATCGAAAATCGCCGGATAGCGACCGGGCATCTCCCAGGTGGCGAAGAAAGGGGTCCAGTCGATCCAGTGCTCCAGTACCGCCAGATCCATCTGGGCGATCTGCTGCACTCCCGGCTGGGCGGGCACGGGCGGCGTGTAGGCGTTCCAGTCCAGACGCAGCCCCCGGGAGCGGGCCGCGGACCAGGGCAGCAGGGCGGGGCGATTCTCCTTGTTGGCGTGCTTCTGGCGCAGACCCTCGTAATCGGCGGCTTCGTGGGCCAGCCATTCCTCGCGTGTGGGGCCCAGCAGCGCACCTGCCACACCCACGGCGCGCGAGGCGTCGTGTACATGGATCACGGGGGCCTGACGGCAGGGGGCGATCTTCACCGCGGTGTGGGTCCGGCTGGTGGTGGCCCCGCCGATCAGCAGCGGCTGCTCCAGACCCGCGTGCACCAACTCGGCGGCCACGTGACACATCTCGTCCAGCGAGGGCGTGATCAGGCCCGAGAGGCCGATCAGATCCACCCGGTGTTCGCGGGCCGCCTCGATGATGCGCGCGGCGGGCACCATCACGCCCAGATCGATGATCTCGTAGTTGTTGCAGCCCAGCACGACGCCCACGATGTTCTTGCCGATGTCGTGCACGTCGCCCTTGACGGTGGCCAGCAGGATCCGTCCGCGGCTGCGGTCACCCGCCTTGCGATCGGCTTCGATGAAGGGCACCAGATGGGCCACCGCCTGTTTCATCACCCGGGCGCTCTTGACCACCTGGGGCAGAAAGAGCTTGCCCGCGCCGAACAGCGTCCCCACCGTGTCCATGCCCGCCATCAACGGTCCTTCGATCACGTCGATGGGGTGGGCCACGGCCTGGCGGGCTTCTTCGGTATCGGCCACGATGTGCTCATTCAGACCGTGCACCAGGGCGTATTCCAGTCGTTTCTGCACGGGCCAGGCGCGCCAGGCTTCCTGTTCGCGCTGGCTGCGTTTGTGGCCCTTGACGCCTTCCGCGAGCGTGGTGAGGCGCTCGGTGGCGTCGGGGCGCCGGTCGAAGAGCACGTCCTCGACGGCCGTGCGCAGCTCGGGATCCAGATCCTCGATCAGGGGCAGCTGGCCCGCGTTGACGATGCCCATGTCCATCCCGGCCTGGATCGCGTGATACAGGAACACGCTGTGCATGGCGGCGCGCACGGTTTCGTTGCCACGGAAGGAGAAACTGAGATTGCTCACGCCACCGCTGATCCGGCAATCGGGAAACTCCTGCTTGAGCTGGCGGCAGGTCTCGAGGTAGTCGATGGCGTAGCGGTTGTGGGCCTCGATGCCCGTGGCCACCGCGAAGATGTTGGGATCGAAGAGGATGTCCTCGTCGCGGAAGCCTTCGCCGCGCAACAGTCCGTGGGCGCGCCGCAGGATCTGCAGGCGGCGCTCGATCGTGTCGGCCTGGCCCTGCTCGTCAAAGGCCATCACGATCACGGCCGCGCCGTGCCGGTGTGCATCCCGGGCCTGTTCCAGAAAGAGCTCTTCGCCTTCCTTCATGCTGATGGAATTGACGATGCAACGCCCCTGGGCATTGCGCAGGCCCTCGCGGATCACGCTGTAGCGCGAGGAGTCGATCATCAGCGGCACCCGGCTGATCGCGGGTTCGCCGGCCAGCAGGCGCAGGAAGCGGCGCATGGCGGCTTCGGAGTCCAGCAGGCCTTCGTCCATGTTGATGTCCAGGACCTGGGCTCCGTTGTCCACCTGCTGCAGGGCCACGGCCAGGGCATCGTCGTAGCGGTCTTCGCGGATCAGGCGCGCGAACTGCCGGCTGCCGGTGACATTGGTGCGCTCCCCGACGTTCACGAACAGGCTTTCGGGTCCGATCACAAGGGGCTCCAGGCCCGAAAGTCGCGTGCGCGCCCGGCGGGGCGCGGGTTGGCGGGGAGCCATGCCACGCACGGCGTCATGGATGGCCCGGATGTGTTCGGGAGTGGTGCCGCAGCAGCCACCCACCAGATTCAGCAGCCCTTCGCCGGCCCATTCCCGGATCAGCTCGGCCATCTCGGCCGCGCTCTCGTCGTACCCGCCGAAGGCATTGGGCAGCCCGGCATTGGGGTGGCAACTCAGGCGCACGTCGGAGGCCCGGGCCAGCTCGACCAGGAAGGGCCGCATCTCGCGGGCACCCAGGGCACAGTTGAGCCCCACGCTGAAGAGGCCAGCATGGCTCACCGAATGCCAGAAGGCTTCGGCGGTCTGCCCGCTGAGGGTGCGACCCGAGGCGTCCGTGATCGTGCCCGAGACCAGCAGGGGAACCCGGCTGCCCCGTTGCTCGAACAGGCTCAGAATGGAGTAGAGGGCCGCCTTGCAGTTGAGGGTGTCGAAGACCGTTTCGACCATCAGCAGGTCGGCGCCACCGTCCAGCAGGCCGCGGGCCGCCTCGCCATAGGCCTGCACCATGTCCTCGAAATCGCAGGCGCGGAAACCGGGGTCCGACACGTCCGGACTCAGGCTGAGAGTCTTGCTGGTGGGGCCAAGGATGCCGGCCACGAAGCGTGGCCGCTCGGGTGTGCGCGCCGTGAACTCCGCGGCCGCCCGCGCGGCCAGTGCGGCACCGGTCCGGTTCAGTTCGTAACACAGATCCTGGGTGCCGTAGTCAGCCTGCGACATGCGCGTGCTGTTGAAGGTGTTGGTTTCCAGAATGTCGGCACCGGCTTCCAGATAGGCCCGGTGGATGCCCGAGATGATCTCGGGCTGAGTCAGCGACAGCAGATCGTTGTTGCCGCGCAGCTCGGAGGGATGGTCCAGGAAGCGCGTGCCGCGGAAGGCGGCTTCATCGGGACGGTGGGCCTGGATCATGGTGCCCATGGCCCCGTCAATGATCAGGATGCGCTTCGCGGCAGCCTGTTCCAGGGAGTGCGTCATCGGAGTCGTGCTCACTTTTTGTAATCTGGTGCGTGCGTCGCCGCGATCGCTGGTGGCTCGCTGTCGCCAGCGGCCTTGCGCGGCCGGGGAGCGGAACCCCACTCCCGGGTTCCCAAGGTAACAGGAAACTTCACTCCCGAAAGGGATTCGCCATGCGCGCCTATCTGGATCTGCTGGCCGACGTGCTGGACAGCGGCGAGACCCGCAGCGACCGCACCGGGACCGGCACCCGTGGACTCTTCGGTCGCCAGCTGGTCTTCGACCTGGCCGCCGGCTTTCCGCTGGTGACCACCCGCCGGATTCACACGAAAAGCGTGATCCATGAACTGCTCTGGTTCATTTCCGGGTCCACCAGCGTGCGCCCGCTCCAGGCCGCCGGCGTCAGCATCTGGGACGAATGGGCCGATGCGGATGGAGAACTGGGGCCGGTCTATGGGGCCCAGTGGCGTCACTGGCGCGGCCCCGAGGGCGAGATTGACCAGATCCGCGCCCTGGTCGCGGGGCTGCGTACCACGCCTCATTCACGTCGCCACATCGTGAGCGCCTGGAATGTGGGCGAGCTCCCGCGAATGGCCCTGCCGCCCTGTCATGTGCTGTTCCAGTTCCATGTGGCCGGAGGGCGGCTCTCCTGTCAGCTCTACCAGCGCAGTGCGGACATCTTCCTGGGCGTGCCCTTCAACATCGCCAGTTATGCCCTGCTCACCGAAATGCTGGCCCAGGTCTGCGGGCTGCGCCCGGGCCGCTTCATTCACACCTTCGGGGACCTGCATCTCTACCTGAATCACGTGGACCAGGCCCGGCGTCAGCTGGAACGCGAGCCGCGCCCCTTGCCGCGTCTTGAGCTGGACCCGTCGATCCGCGAACTGGACGGGTTCCGTGCGGAACACATCCGCATCACGGGCTACGAACCCCATGGCCGGATCTCGGCTCCGGTGGCCGTATGAAGACACCTGAACTCTGGCTGGTGGCCGCGCTGGGCCGCAATCGGGTGATCGGACGGGCCGGCGCCCTGCCCTGGCATCTGCCC
This sequence comes from Candidatus Delongbacteria bacterium, assembly GCA_020634015.1. NCBI lineage: Bacteria > Candidatus Delongiibacteriota > Candidatus Delongbacteria bacterium. The sequence goes on from JACKCN010000006.1 coordinate 109,508, forward strand.
GTGGATCTGGCGCATTTCAAACGCCTCACCCGCAAAGGTGTGCTGCTGATGGGGCGCCGCACCTGGGAATCCATTGGCTGCCGCCCCCTGCCCGGGAGGCGGATTCTGGTGCTCAGCTCGCGGTCAAGCCTGCCGGGCCAAGGCGCCGAACAGGTGGCCAGCCTGGACCAGGCTCTCGAGCTCTGCCGCGGACTGGAGCGGCTCTGGGTCGCCGGGGGGCAGGCGGTGTACGAAGAATGCCTGCCCCGGGCCACGGGTCTGGAACTGACCCGCGTGGAGCTTGCCCCCCCCGGGGATGCGTTCTTTCCCGAGTTCGACGAACGCCAGTGGGTGCTGGAAGAAGAGCGTCCGCATGCTGCGGACGAAAGGAATCCTCTGGATTGCCGCTTCCAGCGCTGGCGCCGTCCTGCTTGATCCCACTCACGCGGCGACCTGATCCGGAGCATGGCGCACTGCGCGGAGGTCCCGGGCAGCGGCACGCCGACAGCACGCCTCATCCCGGTTTCAGCAGTCCCGTGTGCGGGCGAGCAGAAATCCTGCTCAACCCGCCCGCACAAAGGCCAGAAAGCCCCATTGAAGGACGCCCGCAGGGTTGGAATGGCCATTTTGATGCAGTAGTTTGCGCGCTCGAGATCCGTGTTCACTCTCTGATCTCCGTGGGCCCCCCGGGGCGAAGTCATTTGCGGTTTCCAATCGAAAGAATGGTGCCATGAAAGAATACATCCAGTCGGTGGTCGCCTCCGTGCGTGCCAAGAACCCAGCGGAACCGGAATTCATCCAGGCCGCCGAAGAAGTCCTTCACAGCCTCACGCCCGTGCTCAAGCGCTATCCCGAGTATCGCGCCAACTGCATCCTCGAGCGTCTGGTCGAGCCCGAGCGCGTGATCAGCTTCCGTGTTCCCTGGGTGGACGATCAGGGCCGCATCCAGGTCAACCGTGGCTATCGGGTGGAGTTCTCGAGCGCACTGGGTCCCTACAAGGGCGGGCTGCGTTTTCACCCCAGCGTGACACAGGGCATTCTCAAGTTCCTGGGCTTCGAACAGATCTTCAAGAACAGCCTGACCACGCTGCCCATGGGCGGCGGCAAGGGCGGCAGCGACTTCGACCCCAAGGGCAAGAGCGATCACGAAGTGATGCGTTTCTGCCAGTCCTTCATGACCGAACTTTCCCGCCACATCGGCCCCAACACCGACGTGCCCGCCGGTGACATCGGAGTGGGCGGCCGCGAGATCGGCTTCCTCTTCGGCCAGTACAAGCGCCTGCGCAACGAGTTCACCGGTGTGCTCACCGGCAAGGGCCTGGGGTGGGGCGGCAGTCTGATCCGTCCCGAGGCCACCGGTTACGGCGTGGCCTACTTCCTGCAGGAAATGCTGGCCACCCGCGGCCAGAGCCTGGAAGGCAAGACCATCACCATGTCGGGCTACGGCAACGTGGGCACCTACTTCGTCGAGAAGGTCAACGAGCTGGGCGGCAAGGTGGTCTCGCTGGGTGACGAGTACGGCTGCGTGCACGACCCCGACGGCATTTCCGGCGACAAGCTGAAATTCATGTCCACCCTCTGGAGCGTGTACCGCAAGAGCGCACGCGAGTACGCCACCGAATTCGGCGTCAAGTGGATCGACGGCGGACGCCCCTGGCAGATCCCCTGCGACATCGCCGTGCCCAGTGCCACCCAGAACGAACTGAACGCCGAAGATGCCCGCACCCTGATCCAGAACGGCTGCCTGGCGGTGGTCGAAGCGGCCAACATGCCCAGTACGCCCGAGGCTGTGGACCTGATCCTGGAGAAGGGCCTGCTCTTCGCTCCGGGCAAGGCGGCCAATGCCGGAGGTGTGGCGGTGTCCGGCCTCGAAATGAGCCAGAACAGCATGCGCCTCAACTGGAGCCGCGAGGAAGTGGATGGACGCCTGCAGAAAATCATGAAGGAAATCCACCAGGCCTGCCACCAGTCCGCCGAGGAGTTCGGCACCCCGGGCAACTACGTGAACGGGGCCAACATCGCCGGTTTCATCAAGGTGGCCAATGCCATGCTGGACCAGGGTCTCGTCTAGACTCCCTGACCCTCCCGATTCTCCCTCGCGCTCCCGGTCCTGTACCGGGAGCGCTTTTTGTTCCGGGCCGCGCGGCGATTGGCTATCTTGCACGCCTGTCACACAACCACGGAGAACGCATGCACCGCGGCTCATTCGATCTGATTGCCGGCTTCCAGAACCTGATCCAGCGCCGGGTGAACGAGATCCTGCTGGTGGCCAGCGAGTACGACGCCTTCATTCTGGCCCAGGACGGACAGCTGCAGGACCTGATCCTCAGCGAATTCGTCAACATGAATCTGTACCACGCCCCCAAGATCACCCGGGTGGCGCGGGCCAGCCGGGCCCTGGCCATGCTCTCCGCGGGGCGCGAGACGCGCGAGCCGGAAGAGGAGGACAGCGCCTCCAGCGGCACCTACGACCTGATTCTGATGACCACCAACGTGGGCGACATGCACGTGCTGGAGTTCGCGCGCAGCCTGCGCAACTCGGGCGTGCAGGTGCCCGTGATCCTGCTGGCCTACGAGAACCGCGAACTCGAGGAGCTGCTGGAACGCAGCGAGATGGAGTACGTGGACCAGGTCTTCGTCTGGCAGGGGGACTTTCGCATCCTGCTGGCCATCGTGAAGTATGTCGAGGATTTCTGGAACCTCGAGCACGACACCAAGGTGATGGGCGTGCAGGTGATCATCCTCATCGAAGACAACATCCGCTTCTATTCCAGTTTTCTGCCCAACATCTATACCGAAGTGGTGAAACAGTCGCAGCGGCTGATCTTCGACGGCCTCAATCTGGCGCACCGCATGCTGCGCCAGAAGGCGCGCCCCAAGATTCTGCTCTGCACCGATTACGACCAGGCCTGGACCTTCTTCGAACGTTACGCGGACTTCGTGCTGGGCATCATCACCGATCTGGAGTACCCCAAGGGCGGAGTGAACATCCCGGATGCGGGGGCCCAGTTCGCCCGCCAGGTCCGCGGCCGATTTCCCGACATGCCCGTGATGATCCAGAGCAGCCAGCCCCGCGTGATGGAGTACGCCGACCTGCTGAACACGGCGGTGGCCCGCAAGGACTCGCCGACCCTGCTCAAGGAACTGCGCACCTTCATGCAGGAGAATTTCGGCTTCGGAGACTTTGTCTTTCGCCTCGAGGACGGCACCGAGATCGCGCGCGCCCGTGACCTGCAGACCCTTGAGCGGATTCTGACCGAGATTCCCGATGCCACCCTCGAGTATCACGCCAGCCGCGACCATTTCTCCAAGTGGCTCAAGGCCCGCACCGAGTTCGGGCTGGCGCGCAAGCTCCAGGCCCGCAAGGTGGACAGTTATCCCAGCATGGACGATCTGCGCAACGACCTGATCGCCTGCATCCGCAACTTCCGTCTGGACCGCACGCGTGGCGTGATTGCCGAGTTCAAGAGCGACACCTTCGATCCCACCAACAGTTTCGCCCAGCTGGGGCAGGGATCCATGGGCGGCAAGGCCCGCGGTCTCAGTTTCGTGCGCCATCTGATCAACCGCCACGAGCTCTGGAACAGCGTACCGGGAGTCTGCATCACGATTCCGCCCGCGGTGATGCTCAACACGGGTGTCTTCGACGATTTCATGGAACTCAACGGGCTGGAAGAGTTTGCCGTGAGCGAACCCGACGACCAGAAGATCCTGGCCCGTTTCCTGGATTCGGAATTCCCGCCGGCCTACATCGACTCGCTGAAAGCCATCGTGCAACTGATGGACTATCCGCTGGCCGTGCGTTCGAGCAGCCTGCTGGAGGACAGCCAGTACCAGCCCTTCGCGGGTATCTACCGCACCTGCATGCTGCCCAACAGCAGCCATGATCCGGAAATCCGGCTCGAATACCTGCTGCGCGCGATCAAGATGACCTATGCCTCCACCTATTCGCGTGAGGCCAAGGCCTACATCGATTCCACGCCCTATCGTCTCGAGGAGGAGAAGATGGGCGTGATCATCCAGAAACTTGTCGGTCAGCGCCACGGCGACCGTTTCTACCCCAGCATGGCCGGAGTGGCGCGCAGCTGGAACTTCTATCCCAGTGGCCCCATGAAAGCCGAAGACGGGGTGGCCAATGTGGTCCTGGGGCTGGGCCGGATGGTCGTGGACGGCGGCAGCAGCCTGCGCTTCTGCCCGCGTTATCCCCAGCACCATTCGCAGTTCGGCACCATGCGCGACTATCTGGACTACTCGCAGAAGGTGTATTACGGGCTGGATCTGGGGCACACGGGAGAAGGCGTGGTGGACGACAACAGTCTGCCTTCATGGAAGGTGGCCGAAGCGGAGAAGGAGGGCACTCTGGGGCCGGTGGCTTCGGTATTCTCACCGGAGAACAACGCGGTCTACGACGGCCTGTCCCGGCCGGGCGTGCGGCTGGTGACCTTTGCGCCCATTCTCAAGCACAGCCTGTTCCCGCTGCCGGAAGTGCTTGTGAAGGTCCTCAAGCTGGGCACTCGCGGCATGAGTCGCCCGGTGGAAATCGAATTCACCGCCCAGCTGGGTGTCGAAGGGGATGAACTGCCCGAATTCAATGTGGTGCAGATGCGGCCCCTGGTGCTGACCCGGGAAGTGGAAGAGATCCATCTGGAGCAGATTCCCGAAGCCACACGTCTGTGTTACAGCACCCAGGTGCTGGGCGCGGGCAATCTGGAACTGAACGACATCATCTGCGTGAACTACGCCAACTACGAACGCCGCCGCAGCAAGGACGCCGCGCTCGAAGTGGGCAAGCTGAATGCGCGCCTGAAGCAACTCAAGCGTCGCTACCTGCTGATCGGCGTGGGGCGCTGGGGTTCCAGCGATCCCTGGCTGGGCATTCCCGTAAGCTGGGACCAGATCAACGGCGCCAGCGTGATCATCGAGTCGGGTTTCAAGGATTTCATCGTGACCCCCTCGCAGGGCTCACACTTCTTCCAGAATCTCAGTTCACTGGGCATCGGCTATTTCACCGTGAATCCCGACGAGCACGATGGCAGCCTGGATTGGGAATTCCTGGCGACCCATCCCGCCGAAGAGGAGGGCGAACTGTTCCGTCACCTGCACTTCCAGCATCCATTCACGATCCGCATGGACGGACGGCGCGGCTGTGGAGTGGTGATCAAGCCGGAGGCCTGAGTGCGGCGCATTCCGTCACTCAGAGTGCGCAGCACGTGAAGACTCGTCACCCGGCAGGAGCCGGGACAATCTGGAGGCAAGGTGATGAAGGCCGCTGAACGCAAGGCACTGCTCGGCATCCTGGCTGAGCGCTTCGAACGACATCCGGCCCGGCATGCGGGCATCCCGTGGTCCGCGGTCCGGGCCCGCCTGGAGGCCGATCCCGCGGCTCTTGAGGTCCTGCAGCGGATGGAGCAGACCGGTGGAGAGCCGGACCTGATCGGCCAGGACGGCAAGACACGCGACTACATCTTCTGCGATTGCGCGCCCGAGAGCCCCGCGGGCAGGCGCAGCCTGTGTTACGATCGCGCGGCCCTGGACGCCCGCAAGCAGAACAAGCCCGCGGGCTGCGCCATGGAAATGGCCGAAGAAATTGGAATCCAGCTTCTGGACGAGGACCAGTACCGCCAATTGCAGACACTGGGCGAGTTCGATCGCAAGACCTCGAGCTGGGTCAGCACACCGGCGGAAACGCGCAAGCTGGGTGGCGCCCTGTTCTGCGACCGGCGCTACGACCGGGTCTTCGTCTATCACAATGGTGCGGAGTCATACTACGCGGCGCGCGGCTTTCGTGGCCAGCTGCGGATCAAGGGCTGAGAGCATCCGGCACGCAGGGCGCATCGGAAGCAGAGGACAAAAAAAGGGGGCTCCCGGTCGCGGGAGCCCCCTTCGTGTGATACGATCGATGCGGGTCAGTTCTGGACCTGGGCCAGCAGCCAGTCGGTGGTCACGCTCTTGGGGCGCTCGAGGGCAAAACCAAGAGCGCGGCTCCAGACCAGGTTGCTGAGCACGCCGATGGCGCGGCTGACACCGAAGAGCACGGTGTAGTAGTCGTGTTCGGTCATGCCGTAGTGCACCAGCAGGCAGCCCGAATGGGCATCGACGTTGGGCCAGGGGTTCTTGGTCTTGCCGTGCTCGGTCAGCACGCGCGGGGCGATCTCGTAGATCATGCTGACCAGGCGGAAGAGCGGATCATCGGGCAGATTGTGCAGGGCGAATTCCCGCTGGGCCATGTAGCGCGGGTCGGTCTGCCGCAGTACCGCGTGGCCGAAGCCCGGAATGACCTGACCCGAATTCAGCGTATCCCAGAGGGCCTTTTCCAGCTGGGCTTCGGTGGGCACGTCGACGCCCATCCGGGCCTGCAGGTCGGTGACCCAGCGCAGCACTTCCTGGTTGGCAAGGCCGTGCAGCGGTCCGGCCAGTCCGGCGATTCCCGCCGCCAGAGAGAGGAAGGGATCGGTCAGGGCACTGCCCACCAGATGGGTGGTGTGCGCACTCACGTTGCCCGCTTCGTGATCGCTGTGGATGACCTGATAGAGACGCATCAGCATCTTGAAGTCCGGGTTGTCCAGCCCGATCATGTGGGCGAAGTTGCCGGCCCAGTCCAGGCTCGTGTCGGCCGTGATGTACTCGGAGTTCTTGTACTTGCGGCGGTAGATCCGCGCGGCCAGCTCGGGCAGCTGGGCGATGATGGTCATGGCGTCTTCGAAAGCCGGATCCCAGTACTCTTCCTTGCGCATGCCATCGTGGTAGCGCACGGCGAACTGGCTCTGGGTCTGCATGGCCGTGATGCCCGCGATGAACATCGTCATCGGATGGGTGTTCATGGGCAGGGCGTCAAGGACGGCCAGCACGTGGGCGGGCAGACCGGAACGGCGATGCAGCTCGGCGGTGACTTCGGCGGTTTCGGCCTGGGTGGGCAGCTTGCCCGTCATCAGCAGCCAGAGCAGCCCTTCGGGCAGGGGTTCGCGTCCGCCGGCCACCTTGGGCAGCTTCTCGCGGATCTCGGGGATGGAGTAGCCGCGGAACTTGATGCCTTCCATCGGGTCCAGCGCCGAAATGTCGGAGACCATGCACTTCACGGAGCGCATGCCACCGATGGCCTGGGAGATGGTGCATTCGCTGATCACTTTGTCCCCATGAACCGTGCGCAGCAGGTTCACGCGTTCACGCATCGGACCGATTTCTTCGGCCAGTCGGGCTTTAAGACTGAACATGACGTCTCCTCGTGTTGGCTTGCCAGCGTGTCACCGAATGTCAATCACCGGGGCCCTGTGTGAACGGGCGAAGGCAGTGAAGCGATGGCGCGTCAAATGTAGATATGAGGCCTTGGGCAAACAAGGCGCGCCCCTTGCGAACGGCGATGAAGAATGGTCCGGAGGGATTTTTTCCTTGCGGATCCGCCGCTGGTGAATCATTGCGCCCGACTTTTTGCTTGCAGTTGCCGGGAGCCAGTCCTACCATCATCGCGCCACAGTCCAATCGGCACCCTTTGCAATCGTCGCAGCCCGCTGACCGGCGCACCAGACACTCCATCTGCGGGGGTGGTGTCTGGAAGACTGTGTTGATCGGCCGCATCTCCGACCGCTTGAAGACGCGGCCCGGGCTGCCGATGACCGAACATCCCGACTGGACGCGCGCGATTGCCGGAACGCCGCATGGATACACCAACTGGAGCCCCAAGCATGAGAATCTCCCTGTGGATTGCCTTGACCTGTACCGGGTTCGCCTGCCAGAATGCACTGGCTCGCGAAGCCGAGACCGCAGCCTTCGTGCCCGGTGTGGTGCTGGTGCGTTTCGAGCACCCGGTGACACCCGATCAGGCGTCGCTGCTGCTGGATGCTGGCCTCTTCACGGTGGACCAACGGATCTACGACCGCCTGAGCATCTACCGGGTGAAGCTGTCGGAAGGGCTTGAGGTTCCGGAAGCTCTGGAACTGCTGGACCGGAACAAGAACCTGCGCTGGGCCCAGGCCGATCACCTCACCCACGAGCGCGACACCGTTCCCGACGATCCAATGTTCCCGTCCCAGTGGAACATGTCCATCATTTCGGCACCCCAGGCCTGGGATCTGGGCACCGGGGGCGTCGACGTCCTGGGGCGCCAGATCGTGACGGCGATCTGCGACGGGGGCATGGAAATGACCCACCCTGAGCTGAGCGGAAATCTCTGGGTCAACACGGGCGAAACGCCCGGCAATGGCGTGGACGATGACGGCAATGGCTACATCGACGACGTCAACGGCTGGGATGGCTACAACAACGACGGCAGCATTCCCACCAACGGGCACGGGACTCACGTCTCCGGCATTGCAGGGGCCAGCGGAAACAACGGGACCCAGGTCTGCGGCATCAACTGGAACAGCACGCTGATGCCCGTGGCCTGCAGCAGCAATTCCACCTCGATCGTCTCCACCGGTTACAATTATGTGGCCAACATGAAGGCCCTCTGGTTCAGCAGCCAGGGGGCGCAGGGTGCCAACATCGTGAGCACCAATTCCAGTTTCGGGGTGAATCAGGCCGACTGTCAATCCGGCAGCTACCCGATCTGGAACGATCTCTACGACGACATGGGTGCACTGGGCATTCTGTCGGCGGGCGCCACGGCCAATGCCAACTTCAATGTGGATGTGGTGGGAGATGTGCCCACCAGTTGCAGCAGCGACTGGCTGATCACGGTGACCAACACCACCTCGGTCGATGTCAAGTACAGCCAGGCGGGTTATGGTCTCACCACGATCGATCTTGGCGCTCCCGGCACCTCCGTGCTCTCCACGTATACAGGCGGATCCACGAGCACGCTCACCGGCACCTCGATGGCCACTCCCCATGTGACCGGCGCGATTTCCTATCTGCACAGCGTGGCCAGTGCCGACTTCGCCAATTATTACATGCTCTTTCCCGCGGAGGCCGCGCTGCTGATCAAGCAGTGGATCATGGACGGCACGGATCAGCTTGCCGCCCTCGACGGGATCACCGTCAGCGGCGGTCGCCTCAATCTGGCTGCATCCGCGGCTCTGGCGGCCGCTTTCAACAACGGCCCCTCACCGCTGATGGATCTGACGGCTCCGTCGCTTTCCTTCAGCCTGCCCGCCAATGCCTCCGAGACGGCCCAGCTGTCTCTCGCCAACGTTGGCGAGGAAGGCAGCTCACTGAACTGGAGCGTCACCATACGGGAGCCCGTGCAGGCCCTGCGCGACATGACCGGCTCGCTGCTCGAGGTGCCCCAGACCAGTTACTCCAGCACGGACACCCTGGTACTGGACCTCTCGGCCCTCAACGGCAGTGCGGACCAGGAGTGGATGGCCGCCGTGACACTGGAACTGCCGACCGGAGTCACCGTGATCTCCGCCTCCAACCTGGTCTCGGACGTGGAGGAGACCCGTTTCCTGTCCTGGGATGGCATCAACGGCGCCAGCGTGGTGCACTGGACAGACCAGGATGGCGGCTGGGGCAACATCTTTCCCAGCGAACACGCGCTGGGCCGGATTTTCCTGGATGCCAGCGGAGCCAGCGGCAGCATCGAGTTCACCTGGACCATCGAGGGCGATGTCTTCGGGGGCGAGCCGCACACGGTCACAGGCGGGTTCGGTCTGGACCCCAGCGGCCCCGGCATCTCGGTGGGCCAGCCACTTGACGGTGCCAACTGGCCCATCGGCAGTCAGCACAACATCACCTGGAACACGCACCTCGTGGATGGCCCGATCACGATCCGTCTCAGCCGCAACGCGGGCCTCGACTGGGAAACCCTGGCAAGTGACGAAAGCAACGACGGCAGTTATCCCTGGCTGGTCAGCGGTCCGCCGACCAGCGAGGCTCTGGTGGAGGTGAGTCTGCCCTCCGAGGCTCTGGCCGACGTGAGCGGAATGTTCCGGATCTCGCAGCCCCTGACCTGGCTCAGCATCAACCCCCAGTCGGGTGAACTGGCCGACGGCCTCAGCCAGGTGCTGGGACTGGACCTGGACACGGCCGATCTGTTTCCGGGCAGCTACTCCGCGGAGCTCTTCTTCCAGTCGAACTCGGGCAACCAGATACTTCCCGTGCAGCTGCTGGTGACGGCCGGAGGAGATCTGGAAGCCCCCCTGGTCCAGATTCTTTCCGGGGGCGGAATCATCCAGCTGAGCTGGCCCAGCGTACCCGGTGCCCTGAGCTACCGGGTGGAAGGCCGTCAGACGTCCGCGGACGCCTGGCACCCCGTGGAGACGGTTGACGGCACCAGCTGGCAGCAGCCATTGTCGTTGGGCATGAGCCAGTTCCGGGTGATCGCGCTTCAGTAAGCACGCGTTTCCCACTCGGGTTGCGCTTTGCCCGGAGTGAACGATTTGCCTGATTGCACGGCCGGACGATGGCGTCCGGCCGTTTTCATCCGGGCGTGCCCGGACAGTCACAGGACGCACCATGCATGCACCATCCCTGAGCCGCGGAATGTGGGTCCCGGCCAAGCTGGCGTCAGTTCTGCTGTCGCTGACCCTGAGTTCCAGTCCGGCACTGGCGAGCGACGGTCCGGACTGGACCCCGGGTGTGTTGCTGGTGGCCTTCAACGCACCGGTGGCGGACCTGGAAGACGCGAAACGCCTGCTGGCCGGCGCGCCCAATCCTGGCTCGGCCAGCCTCGATGCCCTGCTCTGCCCCTCGCTGGGCATCGCCCGTCTGCGCCTGGATACCACGGCCGAGGAGCCCCGGGCCCGGGATCAGTGGAGTGCCCACTCCGCCCTGCGCTGGGTCCAGCTCGATCATCGGGTGGACGCACGTGAGACATGGCCCGACGACGCGTCCTTTTCCTCGCAGTGGAATCTGTTCAATCCCACGGGGGCCGGTGACATCAGCGCTCCCCGTGCCTGGGATCTGGGCAGCGGTGGCAGCGATGCGCTGGGCAATCCGGTGGTGGTGGCGATCATCGATTCCGGGTTCGAACTGGATCACCCCGAGCTGCAGCCCAACCTCTGGACCAATCCCGGCGAGATTCCGGGCAATGGAGTGGACGACGATGGCAACGGACACATCGACGACATCCATGGCTGGAATGTCTACAATGACTCGCCCGACATTCCCGCCCACTATCACGGAACCCACGTGGCGGGCATCGTGGCGGCGCGGGGCAACAATGGCCAGCAGGTCTGCGGCATCAACTGGCAGAGTCAGCTGATGCTGGTGGCCGGCAGTTCCACCACGACGGCCACCGTGATCCTGGCCTACGACTATGTGATGCAGCAGAAACAGCTCTGGCAGGAGACCGGGGGAGCGCTGGGCGCCAACGTGGTGGTCACCAATTCCAGCTTCGGGGTCAATTTCGGAGACTGCTCCAGCGGGGAGTATCCGGCCTGGAATGAGCTGTACGACGCAATGGGCGCGCTGGGCATACTTTCCGCGGCGGCCACCATGAATGCCGGGGTCAATGTGGACGCCGTGGGTGACGTGCCCAGCACCTGCAGCAGCCCCTGGCTGGTGGCGGTGACCAATACCACGGCCATGGATCTGCGCAATTCGGGAGCGGCCTGGGGCGCCAGCAGCATCGATCTGGGCGCACCGGGCACCAACATTCTCAGCGCTGATCTGAACGGGGACATCCAGACACGCACGGGCACCTCGATGGCCACACCCCATGTGGCGGGAGCCATCGCCTGGCTGCACAGCGTGGCTCCGGCCGCCTGGGTCCAGCAGTATCAGGCTCAGCCGGCGGAGATGGCCCTGGCCCTCAAGCAGGTTCTGCTGGACTCGGTGGATCCGCTGCCCAGCCTCCTGGAGCAGACCGTGAGTGGAGGGCGACTCAACCTGGACCGGGCCGGACGCCAGCTCAACGGCATTCTGGAAACCCCGCAACTGCGGATCACGACGCTTCCGGGCAACCGGATCGGACTGGACTGGCCCGCAGTCAACGGTGCGCTGGCCTACCGGGTGGAAAGCTCCCCAGGGCTGGCAGGGGCCTGGCAACCGCTGCTGGAAACCGGGGAAACCGGCTGTGAGTTGCCGCTGGTACAGGGTCAACGGCGCTACCGGGTGGTGGCGCTGGATCACGAATGAGCAAGGACATCATGAAAACCCATCTGTTCAAGCTGGACCTGCTGGTCCGGGACGGCGCCCGCATGGCCACATTCTACGAGGCGCTGTTCGGGGTGCCCTTTCTGGCTCACGAAATGGCCGGGCATGTCTTCCGGGTGGGTCAGGTGCCCGGACTCTGCACCCTGCAGCTGGTGCCGGCGGCCCTGATGGATGTGCCGATCTCCGGTTTGAATCGCTTTCAGCTCAACCTGGAGCTGGATTCCGGCGCGGCCCTGCCCGAGGGACTGCTGGCCGCCGGAGGAGAGGTGGACGAGCCACCCCAGCGAGACGGCGATCGCCTGCTCTGGTCCGTGCGGGATCCCGAAGGCAACAGCCTGGTGATCCAGTGCCCCGATGCGGTGCCCGTGATCGAACTCTGACACACGGTCGACGAACCAACCTGAAACGATCAATGCCCGAGAGGGTGGAGTGTGCGCCATGCAACTGCCAATCCGTACCATGATCGACCAACTGACACCGACGCGTACCCTGCGCCTGCCGATCTGGATCTCGTGCGCGGGGGTCCCGATCCTCGTGCTGCACGCCATGCTGGGTGCCGACTGGCCCGGAGCCCTGCAGCGCCTGGCGCTGACTCTGATGCTGGCGGGGGCCACCCTGCTCTGCGGTGGGCTGGTGGGCTTCCTCTTCGGTTTTCCCCGCGCCCGGCCCAGCGAGTCACACGGCGAAGGGGCAGGCCCCCAGCGCTATCGGGCAAACACGAATCTGGAAGAAGTTTCGGACTGGTTGAGCAAGATCCTGCTGGGCGTGGGCCTCGTGCAGATCAACAAACTGGGCGGCCTGGCACACGCGATCGCCGCCCAGTCGGTCCAGGGCTTCGCTGGCGGGCCCGGTGACATCGTCTTCGTGGTGGCCCTGCTGGCCTACTACCTGATCTGCGGTTTCCTGCTGGGATTTCTGGCCACCCGGCTGGTACTGGCCACGGTCTTCGAAGCCGTGGATGACAGCCAGGAGCTGAGTGAGAAGATTGCTCTGTACGACAGAATCGAAGACCAGCTGCGTCCGGAAGAGCGCGCCGAGGTGATGAACCGGCGTCGCCATGCCGAGAGTCGGCTGGCAAGCATGCTCAGTTCCAAGGACAGTCCGCGGGGCGAGCTGGACCGTTCGGCGCGCGAGTACGAATCCCTGCGCCGCCTGTTGCCCACGGGCAGCGAACGCACCATGAAGATGTCGGAGGTGGTGGCCCGTGTGCGCTCGCTGGCGGGCTCGATGAATCCCAGCGTGGAATCGGTGAAGCGCATTTTCGGCAAGGGCGGCGACGGCGACCGGGTGGTGGCGCTGGCCCTGCTGGAAAGTCTGGGGTCGGGCGAGGCGGCCGACATCGTGGAACAGGCACTGGAACAGAGTCGCAGCTCCTTCGAGCAGTATCTGGCTCTGCGTGTGGCCCGCCAACTGGTGGACAGTCTGGATACCTTGCAGCGCCAGCGTTTGCTGGATCTGCTGCAGCGCCTGCGCGAAGGCAGAACCCAGGGTGTGGCGATCACCCCCGATTCGGATCGTTGGGAGCCCAGCGAGCGCCTGCTGGAACGCCTGGCGCGTGGCAACTGAGGGACCCGCGGACGCTCAGGGGTGGGGAATGCCGCCCAGCCCAAGGCCCAACTGGCGCTGGCTGAGAATCTCGTCCACCTGGATCACCACGCTCTCGAAACAGTCCGGGTCGCTCACCAGGTCGTTGCGATCGGCATTGATCACCAGCACGGGACAGAGAGTCCAGTGTGTCACCCAGTGCTCGTAGGCCAGGTTCAGGCGCAGCAGGTACTGGGGGTCGATGCGCTCCTCGAAGTGGCGCGCTCGGCGGCGGATGCGGGTGAGCAGTGTGTCCAGCGAAGCCTGCAGGTAAATCAGCAGGGTCGGCCGCGGCAAGCTGTGTTCCATGCCCGCGAACAGGCTCTGGTAGGTTGCCCAGTCCCGTTCATTGATGTGACCCAGCTCGTGCAGGTTGCGCGCGAAGATGTTCGCGTCTTCCCAGATGGTGCGGTCCTGGATCGCACTGCGTGACCCGGACTGCAGTTTCTGCAGGCTGCGGAAGCGATGCTGGAGGAAGTAGACCTGCAGGTGAAAGCCCCAGCGGTCCTTGTCGGCGTAAAAGTCTTCCAGGTAGGGGTTGTCCACCACGCTTTCGTAGTGGGCGTCCCAGTCGAAGCGCTCGGCCAGCAGGCCCGTCAGCGTGGTCTTGCCTGCGCCGATGTTGCCCGCGATGCCGATGAACTGCTGCATGGACCGGGTGCTCCGCTGGGTACCGTCGTGGGGGGTGACACGAAACCCGGCGGGCGCCGGGCAAGAACGGTCCAAGATAGGATGACCGGGGGACACGGTTGGCCCACGGGCGGCGATTCCCTAGATTGGGCCTCGCCCGGGCCGCAAGGCCTGATTGCCACCCTAGCTCAACTGGTAGAGCAACGGTTTTGTAAACCGTAGGTTGTGGGTTCAAGTCCCATGGGTGGCCCTTTCTCGCGACCGAACCACCCATGGCACTCCGCTCAGCGCTTCTCGCCCTTCTTGTTGCCCGTCGTGGCCTGCTTGACACTCTTCGAGCTTTTCTTGCGCTTCTGTGACTCATCCGGCTGGACCTGGGGTTTTGCCGGCTGCACCTGCTTGTCCGCGTCGGGCGCACTGGGTTTCGGGGCCGGTGCCACCTGGGGCTTGACTTGAGGCGTGACCTGGGGCGTGATCCGGGGAGTCACAGGCACTGGAGTCTTTCCGCCCTTGCCGGAGCTGTTGTCCCTGCCCGGCAGAAAGACGCCGCCGCTCGAGGAGCTTCCGCTCTTGCCGGAACTCTCGGGGCGAGTGGTCCAGACCCGGGGTTTGATCGCCGGCGGCGGATCGCTGGCACGCACTTCCTTCAGCACCTTGCGCAGATCCTGCTGCTGGAACACCGCATCCGCCGCGGGAGGCCATTGCTCGCGTGGCTGCTGGCCCCGGTCCACTTCCTGGACCAGACGCTGGCGCCAGTCCTGGCTCCAATGGCGCTGGCGGCGCCAGACTTCCTGATCGCGCCAGGGGGAGGTATCGTAATCCCAGCGGCTGCCACCCTGGATGTAGATGTACACAACCGGGGAATCCCACCACCAGTGTCTCGGGCCCCACCAGCCACAATGATGATGATGGTAGTGGCCGTAGTAGTAGGAGTTCACGCGCCAGTCGCACCAGCAGTGGTCCAGTGTGCAGGTGGGGTGCCAGCAGTTGCAGTAGTCGCACCAGTAGTCATAGTGAACCTCGTGCACCATGATCCCGGGGCGCGGGCCGTCTTCGTCCACATCCGTCGCGCTGTACGCCGCCGGACCGTCAATGGTCAGCTCGGCCACGGCCCAATTGTCCAGTTCCCGGGAATCGCGGGTCATCCGGAAATGGATGTCGGCCAGATCCAGCGGATCCGGGGCAAGAAATTCCTGACGGCTGGCCTTGATCCGGCGGTATTCGAGAGTATGCACGGCCACCAGTTGCTCACGGCCGGGCAGGGATCCCGCGATCACCGGCTCGATGCTGAAACTGTTGCCGGCCTGCACCTGGCCACGCCCGTCCTCGGGCTGGACAGGATAGAGCAGGCGCACCGTGCCGCGCGCATCCAGTGAATAGACATAGACGAAGCCGTCCCGCTCGGGAAGCAGGTGGATGCTGTAACGGCTGCCCGCATCCATGGCCATCTGGTCGGTCCAGATTTCCACGCGCGAATCGGGACCCCGACTGCTGGCGCGGGCATTCAGGACCAGGGCCAGCAGAAGGCCCGCGATCAACAGCAGAACCCAGGAGCGCTTCGAAGAGGACTCGTCATCGGGATCCGGCCTGCGCCGACGGCGTCCGTCCAGAGGGATTGGAACCAGCCGGGGCTGGGGACAAAGCTGCTTGAGCATGGGTCTTCCTTTCTGGCGGGGGAGTCTCCCGCCCGGCCCTGATACTCCGGGAACCGTTCGCCAGTTTCCTGAACCGGAACGGCAGTGCCAAGTCTTTCTTGCACTCCCTGCGTCATTCCGGCCTGTGCAAGCGACTCGCGACCCCGGATTCCCAATCGCACCGAGCGCGCAAGGCACTGGCGTTCGTTTCCTACCTTGGCCGGCGTCGTGATCCAGCAGGGGAGGCCTTCCGGCCGCAGCATGTTCCATATCGTCCTGTACCAGCCGGAAATTCCCCAGAACAGCGGGAACCTGATTCGCCTCTGTGCGGCCACCGGCTGCCAGTTGCACCTGATCCGTCCATTGGGTTTCCAGTTGGACGATGCCCGCATGAAACGCGCGGGTCTGGACTACTTCGAGCGCAGCTCCTTTCAGGTGCACGAGTCACTGGACCAGTTGCTGAATGCCCAGGACGAGAGTCGCTTCCGCTTCTTCACCACCCATTGCAGCACTCCATATACGCGCCACGACTACCGCGAAGGCGACTGGCTGGTCTTCGGACCAGAAAGCCGAGGCCTGCCTTCCCAGTTGCTGGAACTGTATCCGGAGCAATGCCTGACCATTCCCATGCCGGGCCGGACCCGCAGTCTGAACCTGGCCAACAGTGCGGCGATCGCCGTGTACGAGGGGCTGCGCCAGTGTGGCGCCTGGCCCGAATGAATCAAGAACGGACCCAGTCATGACCATTCTGGAACAGTTGCAGCGGATCCTCTGCGTGACGGCCGCCGGACTCTTCGACATGGACCCGGATCCGGCCGAGCTGGTCCTGGATCTGCCGCCCGACGCCAGTCTGGGGCATCTGGCCATGCCCTGTTTCGGGCTGGCCAAGCGCCTCAAGCAATCCCCCGTGCGCATCGCCGAAAGTCTGGCCGGGGCGCTGGCCGGGCAGCCGCTGCTGAAGGCCGCACGCGCCGCCGGTCCCTATCTCAATCTTGAACTGCAGACCGCGCCCTGGTTCCAGCAGGTGCTGCGCGACCAGCTGTCGGGCGATCCCGGGGTGTTCCTGCTGCCCGAAAACGAGCGGCGCCACGTGGTGGTGGAGTACAGTTGCCCCAACACCAACAAGCCCCAGCATCTTGGGCACGTGCGCAACAATGTGCTCGGTCTGTCGCTCAGCTTGCTGCTGGAAGCGGTGGGGCACCGTGTGACCCGCGTGAACCTGATCAACGACCGCGGTGTGCACATCTGCCAGTCGATGCTGGCCTGGCAGCGCTGGGGCAATGGCGAGACCCCGGAGTCGGCCGGTCTCAAGGGCGACCACCTGGTCGGACGTTACTACGTGCTCTTCGCGCGCAAGTTGGCCGAAGAACGTGCCGCCTGGTTCGCCGCCAACGGGCTGGACCCCGCCAACGAACAGGACCTGGCCCGTTTCGAGAAGGAAAGTCAGCTGATAGGCGAAACCCGCCAACTGCTGCGCGCCTGGGAAGCCGGAGATCCCGAGGTGCGCGAGCTCTGGCGCACCATGAATGCCTGGGTGCTCGCGGGCTTCGAACAGACCTACAACCGGATGGGCGTGCGCTTCGACCGCGTGTATTACGAGAGCAACACCTACCTGCTGGGCCGCGACCTGGTGCTGGCGGGCCTGGAGCGGGGCGTGTTCCAGCGAGCCGAGAACGGCGCCGTGATCTGCGAGCTGCCCGGAATCAGCAGCGAGCCCAAGGCCCTGCTGCGCGGCGATGGCACCAGCATCTACATCACCCAGGATCTGGGTACGGCCGTGGCACGCCAGGAGGAACTGGGCTTTGATGAAATGATCTACGTGGTGGCCAACGAGCAGGAACACCATTTCAAGGTGCTCTTCGGCATTCTGGGCAAGCTGGGCTACCCCTGGGCCGACCGCCTGGCGCACCTGGCCTACGGCATGGTCAACCTGCCCAGCGGCCGGATGAAGAGCCGGGAAGGCACCGTCGTGGATGCCGACGACCTGCTGGACGGTCTGGCCGAAGCCAGCCGTCGGATCATGGAGGAGAGCGAGCGCCGCTCCGACCTGGGCGAGGACGAGCGCCGCGCCGTGGCCGAAGCCCTGGCCGATGGCGCCCTCAAGTACTTCGTGCTGAAGGTGAATCCCAAGCTCAACATGGTCTACAATCCCGAAGAGAGCATCGACCTGGCCGGCAATACGGGCCCGTACCTGCAGTACGCCTGCGCGCGCATCAGCAGTCTGGTGCGCAAGAGCGGACTGGACCCGGCTGCCATCGACGACTTCCGGCCGTTGGGCGAACCGGAGGAGCTGGAGCTGCTCAAACAGCTGGCGCTCTGGCCCGCCCAGGTCAGACTGGCGGCCGCCCAGCGCAGCCCCGCGCGGCTGGCGGGGCGCGTCTACGAACTGGCGCGCGCCTTCTCCGGGTTCTTCAATGCCCATTCCGTGTTCGACCGGGTCGAGGATCCCGCACTGGCTGGCGCACGGGTGGCGCTGGTGGCCGCCACGGGCAGCGCCTTGCGTCAAGGACTGGCCCTGCTGGGCATGAGGACGCCCGAGCGGATCTGAGACAAAGGGAGGTGTGGTGAGACTGGTTTCCTGGAATGTGAACGGCCTGCGGTCCGTGCTGGGCAAAGGATTTCTGGACTGGCTGGCCGGCGAGCTGCCCGATGTGCTCTGCCTGCAGGAGACCCGCATCCACGTGCACCAGATTCCCGCCGAGGCCACGGCCCGGCTGGCGGAACTGGGCTACGCGGGAACCTGGTCCACCACCCAGCGCGCCGGATACAGTGGCACCGCCACTCTGGTTCGCGGGCTGGAATGGCAGGGTGCCGAAGGTCTGGGGCCGCTGGACTCCAGCCTGAGCCACTGGGACACGGAAGGCCGGGTGGTGGCCACCCAGGTGGGCGGTGTGCGCCTCTTCAATGTCTACTTTCCCAACGGCACCTCGGGGCCCGAGCGCCTGGCGTACAAGATGGCCTTCTATGCCGATTTCCAGCGTCTGGTCGAGTCCCTGCAGGCTCGCGGTGAATCGGTGGTGATCTGCGGTGACCTGAATACGTCGCACCGCGAGATCGATCTGGCCCGCCCCGCGGCCAATCGCGGCAACAGCGGTTTCCTGCCCGAAGAGTGTGCCTGGGTCGATGGATTCCTGGCCGGCAATGCGGGCGGTTTTCTCGACAGTTTTCGCGTGCTGCACCCGAAGCAGGAAGGCGCCTACAGCTGGTGGTCCTTCCGCGGCGGGGCCCGTTCACGCAACGTGGGCTGGCGCCTGGACTACTTCTTCATCAGTCAGGACCTGGCGCCCCGGTTGATCGACGCCACGATCCTGGACCATGTCACGGGCAGTGATCATTGTCCGGTTCTGCTGGAACTTGGGCCAGCGCGGGGCTGACATCCGCAACAGCCACGCCGGACCGTTCCCCTGCCTGATCATTGCTGCGGGAGAGCAAAAAAGCCCGGTCGCTGCAAGCGCCGGGCTGGAGCCATGTCCGGTGGGAAACTACTTGCGGATCTTTTCCGCCTGGATGCAGCAGGTGCAGACCTTGACCCGAACGCGTTCGCCGGTATCAAGACGGGCATGCACGGACTGCAGGTTGGGCAGGAAACGCCGACGGTTGTGGTTCTTGGCATGGGAAACGGTGTTTCCGCTCATCGGGCCTTTGCCACAGATCTCGCATACGCGGGCCATTGGGCACCCCTTTCCTATCCTCACGGCACGCTGGCCGATGCTGTACGGTTGTCAGAATCCGGGCTTGTCAGCCACGGCGCAGAAGCCGCACAACCTAACGAAGCCCCGACTGCATGTCAAGGAATCCAGTTCCGGAGCCGGGTGAAACCTGAACTCCGCGCTCAGGAAATCCGCTCAAGAGACGAACCCTGGCGACAACTGGCCAGGCCTGGCTGCGCCCCAGGTCCCGCGCGAGCAGACGACTGGCGCGCGCCGCAAGCCGTCTGGCCAGCGAATGGGGATCGGACCCGGCAGGCAGCTGCAGCCAGACACTGATCGTCGGACCCGTGTGCAGGCCCTCCAGCCGGGCACCGATGGCCTGCAGCTGGGGCCCCCAGATCGCCCGCAGTCTCCGCCCCAGACGCTGCTCCTCCCCGGACCGCGCCGTGCGAAACCCGCACTCTTCCCAATCGATCCTGCAACATGCCATGGTTGGTTCTCCCGCTGGACCCACCATGGGGAATCCGCCAGGATCGTGCCTGAAACTTTCAATGGAAATACTGGACTTGCAGCCA
This sequence comes from Candidatus Delongbacteria bacterium, assembly GCA_020634015.1. NCBI lineage: Bacteria > Candidatus Delongiibacteriota > Candidatus Delongbacteria bacterium. The sequence continues at coordinate 129,593 of JACKCN010000006.1, forward strand.
TCGGGCGGGAGGAAATTCCGGGATACTGGAAGGATATGTGATATTGAGCGTTCCGTCGGCGGCTTCCGTCACACAGAGTCCCCCGTCACGGAAACAGTCGAGGTGTCTTCTTGGAACAGTTCTCGATCCAGGCCCGCAGCCATTCCTACCCCATCACCATTGCAGGCGGACAGCTCGAGCGTGTGCTTGACTGCCTGCGTGCCCTGCCCAGCCCGGCGATCGTCGTCTGTGATGACAACCTGCAACGCTGCCAGCCCCAGTGGATGAACGCCCTGCGCGAACAGGCGGGCCACAGCCACAGCATTTCGGCGGGCGAGGGCTCGAAGAATCTGGCCGGTCTCAACGCGATCCTTGACCGCATGCACCGGGCCGGGCTCGAGCGGGGCAGCCCGGTGGTGGCGTTCGGCGGAGGTGTGGTCGGCGATCTGGCCGGTCTTGCGGCGTCGCTCTGGAAACGGGGGGTGCCCGTGATCCAGATCCCCACCAGTCTGCTGGCGATGGTGGACAGCAGTGTGGGCGGCAAGACCGCGATCAATTTCAAGGGAGTGAAGAATCTGGTGGGCGCCTTCTGGCCGCCCCACGCGGTCTTCATCGACCCCGACCTGCTGCGGACCCTGCCCCGCGAAGAACGGATCTGTGGATTCGCCGAGATCTACAAGGCGGCCTGGCTCTCCAGCGACGACTGGGCCGCCGAACTGGAATCCCGCTGCGAAGCCCTGCTGGAGCTCGATCCCGAGGTGCTGCTGCCCGCGATCCGCAAGGCGGTGCATTTCAAGGCCCGCATCGTCGAAGAGGACGAGCACGACAAGGGAGGGCGGGCCCTGCTCAATCTGGGGCATACCTTCGGCCACGCGCTGGAGGCACTTTCGGGAGGCGAATTGCGCCACGGCCAGGCGGTCCTGCTGGGCCTGCGTGCCGCGGTGATCGCCTCGGGCGAGCTGAAAGTGTCCGACCGTGTGCTCAGCACACGCATGCTGCATCGGCTCGATCGCCTGCTTCGGCGCCTGGATCTGTCCATCCCCTCGAGCTGCCGCGATGCCGACGCGCTGGTGCGCCAGATGCGATCCGACAAGAAAGTCAAAGAGGGCGCACACACCCTGATCCTGCCGGTTCGCGTGGGTGAAGCCCGGCAGGTGAGTGTGCTCGATGAATCACAGCTGCATGTGGTCTGGAGCCGCATGCTGGAAGAAAGGGCCACCCGGTGAACGTGCACGTGATCAACGGCCCCAACCTGGACCGGTTGGGCAAGCGGGAACCAGAAGTCTACGGCCTGGAAAGCCTCGAACAGCTGCAGGCCTGGCTGGAGCGCCAGTGTCCTGCGGACCAGCTGACCTTCGTCCAGAGCTCGCACGAGGGAGCCCTGATCGATGCGCTCTTCGCGGCCGAGGACGAGAATGCCGACGGCGTGGTGCTGAATGCGGCCGGATACACCCACACCAGTGTCGCCCTGCGCGATGCGGTGAAGACGGTGAACACTCCGGTGATCGAAGTGCATCTGAGCAACATCCACGCCCGCGAGGAGTTCCGCCGTCGCACGCTGACCGGTGAAACGGCCAAGGGCGTGATCAGTGGCCTGGGCAAGTTCGGCTACCTGGCGGCCATCGAGTTTCTCAGGAGAGGCGAGTGACGCGCTTCGCCCGTCTCCCGGCCACCGGGCTGAGCCTGCTGCTGCTGGTGGCCACTCCGGCGCTCGCGGGTACCGACCTGTTGCAGCGCAGCCTGAGTGCGGCGGGCCTGGAAGCCACCGATCTGGGCTTCGGGCTGCTGCCCCAGCAGGAAGACAGCCTGGCTCTGGACATCGTAGGCCAGGTGCTGGCCGGCCGCCGCATCGATCACTGGGCCGATTCCCTGGGGCGCGCGCTGGAAGAACACCTGAGCCTCGAAGGCCTGGGCCGTGAGCTGGCGGCCACCGCGGCCCCCCTGTATCACCCTTTGACCAGTGACCAGAACGTGGCGCCCTTGCCCAGAAACGACACATCCGCGCGCGTGCAGCGTCGCCAGTGGAGCGAGTGGCTGGGCACGCTGGCGGCCAGGCGCTTCATCGACCCTGCGGATTGCGCCACGCTCGAAGAGGATCTGCTGTCACTGTCCGGCGAGGATGACGAACAGGCCGCCGAGGATGTGTTCACCCTGGACCAGCGTGAACGCGAAGCCCGTCTCGAACGCGACGCACTGGTGGCCCGCCTGTGTCGCGAAGTCCGTCAGCGGCGCCTGGAAGGCATGCAGGCCCTGCTGCCCTCGCTGGACAGCCTGGTGCTGGCGCTGCCGCGTCTCAAGGCGGCCTTCGAGAACGCCAAAGCCCGTTCCGGGGAGATTGACGGCACGGTGTGTTACCGGGATGAATGGCTGCTCGTGGGGGGCAGTGGTCCCAACATCTACCGGGGAGAGCTGCCGCCGATCGTGATCGATCTGGGGGGCGACGATCTCTATCTGTCCCCGGTGGCCGTGACCCATGGCGGAGTCTCGCTCTGCCTGGATCTGGGCGGCAACGATGTCTACAGGGCCGCCGAAGGCCCGGCCCTGGCGGTGGCCGGACTCTCCCTGCTGCTGGATCTGGACGGCGACGACCAGTATCTGGCCGGCGACAACAGTCTGGCCACGGGTCTGGGCGGACTCTCCATCCTGCTGGATCACGCGGGCAACGACCATTATCTGGGTGGCCAGGTGGGCCAGGGCGCGGGCATTCTGGGCTGGGGCATCCTGGTGGACAGCGCGGGCCGTGATCGCTACGAATGTACACTGTATGGCCAGGGCTACGGAGGCCCCGCGGGCATCGGCCTGCTGCTGGACGGAACCGGGGACGACAGCTACGAGGCGCGCCCCGCGGTCACCGACTTCATCCGCTACGAGGATCACAGTCTGAGCCTTTCCCAGGGCTTTGGCTACGGCATGCGTCCCGTGCTCTGTGGCGGCCTGGGGCTGCTGGTGGACGGCGGCGGACAGGACCATTACACCTGCGACATCTACGGACAGGGCGCTGCCTACTGGTACGCACTGGGTGCGCTGGTCGACCGCGGAGGCGGAGACACCTACACCTCCTGGCAGTACGCCCAGGGTGCGGGAATCCATCTTGCCGGGGGAGTGCTGCTGGACAATGGCGGCAGTGACTGCTACCGCAGCCATGGGGTGGCGCAGGGCTGCGGACACGACCTGGGCATCGGCTGGCTCGAGGATCACGCCGGAGAAGACTACTACCTCAGCGAAGGGCTCAGCCAGGGCGCCGGCAGCGCCAACGGGGCGGGAGTCCTGCTGGATCACACGGGCAATGACCTCTACGCCCTGCGCATCGGCAAGAACTCGCAGGGCTACGGCAACCCACGCCGCAACAGCGGCTCGCTGGGACTCTTCGCCGACGGCGGCGGGGATGACCATTATCTGGGCGCGGGAGCCCAGGACAGCCTCTGGCGCGGCAGCCTGCTGGGGTTCGGAGGCGATTTCAATCTTGACGCCACGCCCGGTGCGGCGTCCGCGGCTGCCACCCCAGCGGCTGAACCTGAGGCCCCGGTCCTGCTGGATCAGGAATTCGACTCGCTGGACACGGTGCAGCGTCTGCATGTGTGGGCCATCTGGTCCACGCGGGTCCGGCATCGCTGGCAGGCCGAGCGAGTCATCGTGCAGCGCCAGTTGCGCGAGCGGCGCGACGAGTATCTGCCCTGGCTGGCCGGTCAACTGGCGAGCGCGGAATCCTGGGAACGCCACGGCATCCGTGAGACACTGTTGACCTTCGGCGAGGACGCTTTGCCCTTCTACGCGGCCGTGCTGGACACGGCGGGCAGTTCCTCGCGCGGGCTGCTGCTCTGGGTGCTCTCCGACCTGCCCGACGTCGGGGATGGCGATCTGTTCCGGCCCCTGCTCCAACGCATTCTTCTGAACGAGGGCGGCAGCCGGGGGCTCTGCCTGATCAATCTGGCTCTGCGCGAGAAGGAACACGGCGGGCCCTCCTGCCGGGGGATTCTTGAGGCGGGTCTGGCCGAACCGGATCCTCGTGTGCGCGCGGCGGCAGCCTACGCACTGGGCAAGCTGCCGCCCGAGGACACCAGCCTGAACTCGCTGATCGCCGCGCTGGACGACCCCGTGCTGCACGTGCGCCAGGCCGCCCGACTCAGCCTGCTGGCCGACAGCACCCGGGTCCCCGAGCTGCTGGAGCAGAGCCTGGATGCACTGGACGCATCGGCTGAGTCCAATGCCCTGCTGGCACGCCGCCTGCTGGAACTGCTGTCACTCAAGGACCCTGACTCGGCCATGCGGCGAATCGAGGATGCCACACCGGCACCATGGCTTGAGGATGAACGGCGCCTCCAGCGCGGCGAACGGTCGCGCTGATGTCGCTGGCCCGCAACAGCATGCTGCTGGTCGTTGGACGCAGTGTGGCCAGCCTGGCCCGCCTGGTGGTGAACCTGCTGGTGGCGCGCCACTTCGGCGAAGCCCTGCAGCTCACGGCCGAGTACCAGAAGATCTGGCTCTACTTCAACACGCTGTTCCAGGTCTTTCTCTTCGGCATCCCCGCCAGCATGTACTACTTCCACCCGCGCCTCGAGGGCGAGGAACGGCGCAGCTTCGTCAACCAGAGTCACACGATCCTCTTTCTGCTGGGCGGAGTCTTCGCGCTCTGCCTCTTCGCGCTGGCGCCCGTGGCGGCCAGGTTCTATGGCGTGCCCAATCTGCCGCTGTACTACAGCTGGTTCGCGTTCTATGGCTGGACCATGGTCGCCAGCAGCCAACTGGAAGCCGCGCTCAACCTGGCGGGACGCTTCCAGCTGCTGGCCGCGCTGCTGATCGGCGAAGCCCTGCTGTTCTCAGTGGCCGTGCTCGCTCCGCTCAAGGCCGGGCTGGATCTGCATGGCACCGTGATCGCGATCACCGTGCTGGGCTGCCTGCGCTTCCTGGCCCTGCACGTCCTGCTGACGAAGCGCGCGCCCGAACTGGCCTGGAGCCGCTGGCGGCTGCCGCTGGCCGCCACGGGCCGGCAGCTGGCCTGGACCCTGCCGATCACCATGACCACGCTGGTGGCCTATCTGGCGGCCTTTCTGGACAAGAACATCGTTGCCACCTGGTTCAAGGAGGGCGGGGTCTACGCCGTGTACCAGATCGGGGCGATGGAAGTGCCTTTCGTGTCCGTGCTGGTGGGGTCGGTCACGGCGGTGATGCTGCCCCGGCTCTCGCGCCTGCAGCACGAAGGAAAGACCGGAGAAATCTGTGACCTGCTTGCGCGCAGCGTCGAGGGACTGGCCTGGATCGTGTTTCCGCTCTTCACCCTGCTGATGGTGGTGGCCGATCTGGTCTTCGTTGCCCTGCTGGGCGAGAGTTACCGCGCGTCGGCGGTGCCCTTCCGGCTGTATCTGCTGCTCTTCCCGCTGCGGATCATGTTCTACGGGCAGATTCTCAATACCCTGGGCAAGGCACGCTGGGTGTTCTGGAGCGCCCTGGGTGATCTGGCGCTGAACGCGGCTCTGTCCCTGTACCTTGTGCGCGTGATCGGCATGCCGGGCCCCGCCCTGGCCACCGTGCTGGCGACCTTCGTTGAAATCGGGATGTTCCTCTGGCTGCTGAAAGCCACCCTGGGCGAACCGCTGGGCCGGATCTTCCGCTGGCAGGGCCTGCGCCTGCCCACCCTCTTCGCCCTGCTGCCCGTGGCCGGAGCGCTGGCTGGCCGCTGGCTGGGAGGGGCCAACATCCTGCTGGCGCTCGTTCTGTCACTCATGGGCTATGGCCTGCTGCTGCTGCCCGTGCTGGCCCGTCCCGAGGCAAGACGCAGTCTGGGAACGCTGTTTCAGGGACTGAGGCGAGAAAAGTGACTCTGCCCCTGTGTGGGCGCCGGGAGTGCTGGACTGCCAGCACGCCCTTCGATAAGTTTGCCGCGTTCGTGCCGGCAGCCTGATTCAGGTGCCCGGCGGACGCCCCTGCCCGTGGGATCACGGGCAATTCAGCCGGAAAGGAGCCCCGGTATGGCAAAGGGTGATGAACGCCAGAAGGAAGACAAGAAGAAACCCGCCAAGTCCCTGAAGGAAAAGCGCGCGGAGAAGAAGAACAAGGGCGGCGACAAGCCCCTGGCCCCCGGCAAGGCCTGAACTCCCGGAGCGGGCAACGACCCGCCCGGACACACATGGGACCCGGGAGTCTGTCGGACTTGCGGTCCACTGAACGGAGTCCGTGATGAAATGGATCACCGCGCGGGGCTGGCGACACGCCGTGCCGCTGCTGGTGTTGTTGCTCTCCCAGCAGGCCTGCCTGAAGGTGGAGCAGATGGAGCTGCGGGTGCGCCCGCGTCCCGATGGCCGGGTGTCCGGCGAAGTGATCTACCGGGGACTCTATTCCTCGCTGGATGAAGATTCGCTGACACTGGAGGAAGAGTTCCAGCAACTGGTCAAGGAGTATCTGCAGGGCGACGCCCTCGCCAGTGACCTGCCCGGTTGGCGCATGCTCAAGCGAGAACTTTTCGAGGACCAGGGCGAACTCTGCGGTCGGTTGATCTTCGAAGGGGACAATGGCGAGGCCGTGGGTCTGTTCCAGGACAAGACCTGCGCCTGCGCCGGCTGGGTACTGGTGCCCCAGGATGGCGACCTGAACACGCTGATCAGCGGGGACGGCATCCGCACTCCCTACGGCATGCGCTGGAGTCTGGATCACCCCGAGCTGACCTGGGTCCAGCGCCTGGATGTGATCGAACGCGACGACCGCAGTCTGCTGCCGACCTGGCAGAAATGGCCCGGGCGCAAGGCCAAGGCCACGCCAGCGAAGCGCTGAGAGTGCCGTTGCAGCAATACCAAAGTCGAACAGGGCCTCGCGGGGCCCTGTTCTCGCTCCGCTTGAATCATGTCGGCAGCTCATCGGACCAGAGATCACGGCCCGGTCGCGCCGGCTGGCTCATGTCAGGCTCACGGCTGGTCAGGGAGTCACGTCGTTGTCCCTGCCGGAGATTTTGAAGATCGCCGGGCCGGGTCCGCTCACGGGCAGTGACAGGCACTGAATGGCGGCCAGCAGTTCCTGGATGTAGATCGGCTTGCCCAGCACTTTGTCCACACCCTGCATCCGAGCCAGCTGCAGGGTTTCCGATGAGTACAGACCTGAATAGAGGATTGTCTTGATCCGGGGCTGGATACTCTTGACCGCCTTGATCAACTGCAGGCCATCCATCCCGGGCAGCCGAAAATCCGACACGAGCAGATCATGGCTCCCGTTCCTGCAGGCGTCGAGAGCGGAAGCGGGATCCTGGTGTGCGTCAATCCTGTGGCCCTCCGAGCTGAGAAAGCGACCGAGACTCAGCAGACTTTGCCAATCATCATCAACCAGCAGAATATCCATCGTGCTCCCTCATGCGACCTACAGGATTGCTGCAGGTTTTGCAGCTTGCGTGCCAATCGTGGGCATCCTGCCTGTCGAGTCCAACCTGCTGATTATCATAGCTTTGAAGCATTGGTGCCTGGCGGGGCCGAACACAGAGCCATTGGAGGATCAGATCCAGCTCACAAGAATCTGAGGATTCTCAATAATCTGGGGAGTACCTTTGCCTTCCGAGACCAGCCCGGAGCAGTCCACTCGAGATGTTCCCTCCACATGTGAAACAGATTGAATCTCCTGGTGAGTCGAGCCGACCGGGGAAAGCGGGAAACGGATGTGCCAGTTGGAAGACAGACTGAAAAACTTCGAGACGCTGTCCGACAGGACGCAGCGCCTGAAGGAAGCCATCGAGATCTGCGAGCTGCTGAATGCGCAAAGCAGGCTTGCCGAGCTTGAACCCTATGTCAATGCGGCCCTCGAGCTGGCCACAGTCCTCGACGATCGACTGAGTCTGGCTCTGGCCTTCAAGTTCCAGTCACTGTTGCACTACAGTCGCTTGAGCATTGACCGGGCCCTGGAGTCCGCATTCAGGGCCGTCAAGATCCTGCAGGGGCTGGATGAGGCCGTCCTGCTGTCGAACATCCTCAACAACATCGGCGTGTATTACACCGCCCTGGGAATCCCGAAGCGGGGCCTGGAGTATTTCGAGCAGGCCATTGAACTGAACCCCCAAAACAGCAAAGCCATCAGCAACGCCGGCGAACGCCTGCGGGACATGGATCGGGTCCCGGAAGCCATCGCGCGCTTCATGCAGGCTCTGGAACTGGCGGACACTCTGGGCGACGAACTGCAAAGTGCCCATCTGTACAAGAACCTTGGGGAGGTACACTTTGCCGACGGCAACATCGACACGGCCGAAGAGCACTTCACCAGGGCGCTGCGAATGGGACGCCGCCTGAAGGACAAGGTATCCAGCGCTTTCGCTCTGATCGGCCTGAGCAGGGTCGCCCTCAGCAGAGATGCATCCATCGAGTCTCACGGCCATGCCCGGGAAGCCCTGGAACTGGCTGAGCAACTGGACAACAACGAGCTCAGGTGGTTCGGACTGTTGTCTCTGGCCGACAGCTGCCGGGCCATCGGCGATGACAAAGAACTGGCCTCCGTGCTCACGAGGAGCCTGCGTCTGCACGAGCAGCTGTATTCCGGGAGCATCACGCAGCGAATCGCCGAGTTGGAAGCGACCTACAGACTTGAGCGCAAGGAGCTGGAAACCAAACGGCTGTTCGAACAGCAGGCCCGGCTGGCCTCGATCGGCGTCATGGGCGCCGGGATCACCCACGAGATCAACCAGCCACTCAACGCCATCACGATCAATGCGGACGGCATGCTGTTCAAGGACGACCGGGAAAAAGTGCTGCCCAGGGAATACCGCGAGTCCGTCGAGCAGATCCATCAGGCGGCCATGCGCATCGATGAGATTGTCAAGCACATGCGCAGTTTCTGGTCCAGGCCCGACTACCTGAAACACGTGTCCTTCGACCTCAACGAGGGCATCGAGAACGCTCTGGGAATGATTCGCCGACAGGTGGCCAGCCATGGCATCGCGCTCGATACCAGCCTCTGCAAAGGCCCGGTTCCGGTGCTCGGTATCAGCATCCATCTGCAGCAGATCGTGATCAATCTCGTGATCAACGCGATGCACAGCCTGGACAACAAGCCATCCGGCGAGAAGCGGATCACGCTGACAACTTCCCGTGACCATGCGTGCGCGCGGCTCAGGGTTTGCGACACGGGAGAAGGTCTGCCCGCGGGAGTCGAGGACCGGATCTTCGATCCGTTCTATTCGACCAGACCGGCCGGTGAGGGCATGGGTCTGGGATTGGCCATCGTCAGAAGTTTCATCGAAGAGATGAAGGGCAGCATCGAATGCGCCAACCAGCCGGAGGGCGGGGCCATGTTCAGTATCACGCTGCCGATCGAGCGACGGGAGACGAGTCGATGAAGGTGCTTCTGATTGACGACGACCCCAGCAGCCTGCAGGCACTGGAGCGCTATCTGCGTGATCCCTTCGGCCACGAGGTGCTCACGGCCGCGAACTGCAGCGAAGGTCTGGCCGTGTTCGAGACGCAGGACATTTCCATTGTGCTCAGCGACATCCGCATGCAGGGCATGAGCGGCCTGGAGATGCTCAACAGAATCAAGGCGAGTGACAGGGGATGCGATACCGATGTGGTCCTGATGACGGGCTTTGGTGACCTGAACAGCTGCATCGCGGCCCTGCGGGCCGAAGCCAGCGATTACCTGCTCAAACCGATCTCCATCAAGGAACTGGACGACGTGCTCAAGCGGATTGCCAGGCGCAGGCAGATCCGCAGCGCAGCGACACGCACAGCTGCCCAAGGCACGGAGGAGAGCCGTTCATCCGGCGCGAAGATCGAAGACGGCGGCAGCGTGTTCCGCGATATTCTGCCCGGCCAGCTCGTCGGTTTCTACTCCGCCCCGATGCGCCACATTCAGCAGGTGTGCAGCAAACTCCACAACCAGCGGGATGTCCCTGTGCTCATCGAGGGCGAGACGGGTACGGGCAAGGAAGTGATCGCCAGGCTGATTCATGGTGGCGACCAGGAACACCGGCCCTTCGTCCCGGTCAACTGCTCGGCGATCGCGCCCTCACTGTTCGAGAGCGAGCTCTTCGGCTATGCGGAAGGTGCGTTCACGGGAGCCAAACGCAGCGGGGCGATCGGCAGGATCGAACAGGCCCAGGGCGGCACGCTGTTCCTGGACGAGATTGGCGAGATGCCCCTTGACATGCAGCCCAAACTGTTGCGCGTGATCCAGGAACGGGAGCTGAGGCGTGTGGGCAGTGACAGGATCGTGCAGCTTGACCTGCGGATCATCTGTGCCACCAACAGGTCACTGCTCACCCTGTCGAAGGAAGGGGCTTTCCGCAGCGATCTGTATTACAGGCTGAATACGGGTTACATCCATGTCCCGCCTCTGCGCGACCGTCTGCGGGACATCTTTCCGCTTGCCCGGCTGTTCCTCAGCCAGGCCAATGCCCGATACGGCAAACAATTCTCCGCCATCACACGCGAGGCGGTGCATCTCCTGGAGGAGTACCCATGGCCGGGCAACATCCGGGAACTGAAGAGCCAGATTGACCGCATCGTTCTGATGCACGAGAGTCGCTACCTGGATGCCGGCGATCTGGAGATTCTCAGTGCCGGGCGTGAAAGCGAGCTGAGTCAGAACAATCGGATCGTGCTTGAACTGCCCGATGAAGGCTATCCACTGGAAGACATGCAGGAAACAATCGCCCGCACGGTTCTCAAGCGAATGGATGGAAACATCACCAAGGCAGCCAAGTATCTGGACGTCGCCTGGGCGACCCTGAACCGAATGGCCGGAAAGAAGAAACACGGGGATTGACGGAGCCATCCGCGACCGGTATCCCGTGGGACAGAGCCCAGCGACAGCCGACTGGGCGGAACCAGCCCGATCAACCACCGCATCCCCTTGACCTTGCCAGCACCACCGGCCGCCCCGGCTCCACCGTCGTGTGTCGCACGTGACAGCCTGGAATCCGTGACTCGATCCTGAGATGCCACCGCGGAACCGGGCCGCCGACCGATGTGCGACGCAGCCCGGGTTCTGCCGTGGTCCACGCATGCCGCACATTCAATGAAAAAAGGGAAGTTGCCTGCATCGCTGCAGGCAACTTCCATGCTCTTGAGCGCCGCGGATCAAGAAACTCCGCTGCGGTGTCTATTCGCTGATCGCGGTCACACAGTAGAATTTCTTGCCGCCGGTTGCGGGAGTACTCCAGCTTTCACCGGCAAAGGAGCCTGTCAGATCCTCGGTGAATCCGGTATACGGATTGCTTGAGGAGTAGACCTTGTAGGAGGTGGCATCGGTCACAGGGTCCCAGGTCAACACCGTGTTGCCACCGAAAACGTGAATGCTCACGTTGACAGGAGCACCGAAAGGAGGGACATGGGTGAAGCTTGCCGTCACTTCCTCGGCCGAGCCCCATGCATAGTCGGCCACCACGCCCGCGGTGTAGAGCTGGCCTGCGCTCAGATTCTGGAACTGATAGGCATTCTCGCTCAAAGCGCTCACCTGGGGCGCCTCGTTCAAGCTGACGCTGTACGTCGCTTCATGCGTGCCGGTGAGCTGGTAGCTGGTGTAGGAATCCATGTACACCAGACCGGATTCCGCGAATCCGGGCCTGGATTCCACCGACATGTCATAGGTGCCCAGGGAGACCACGGCCGGGTCACCCGTGTAGGCGTCCAGACTGTAGAGGCCGCTTGCCAACAGGGCTCCGTCCTGATGGTACTCGATCAGGTCGTTGTCCAGATCGGCAACGAGCTTGAAGCTGAACCACTGATCCTGCGGATAGGCGAAAGTGAGTTCGTTGCCACCGATCATGATGTTGACGGTGCCATCCGCGCGGTAGAAGAGCTCGATCGCGAACATGGCTCCCCACACGCCTTCCCTGATGATTCCATGATGAGCACAGTGTCCGGATGGCACATACAGCGCGGCTTCGAATACGTACGTTCCAACGGTAGGATACGGCCAGCCAAAATCGCAGTAGATATCACCAGGGGTTCCGTCCACCGTATCGATCTTGAGGGACTTGGTTCCTTCGAATGCCTGATCCTCGGTGGTGAACGCATTGCTGTTCGGCCACAAGGGGGTATACCAGTATCTGATGTTGGCCGTCACATCCATGCCTGTCTGGAACTGCTCGTGGTCCTGGGAATAGGCATCCACGGGAAGCGGATGTTTCCAGCTGGCAGCTCCATCATCGGCTACCGCAAGCTGACGAACAGGATATGTGTTCGGCACCAATTCAATGGTCAGCGAGGTTGTCTGGTTCTGGAGAAACTCCACGTTGTCCTGAATCCAGATCTCGTGCCCCAGAGCCCACACACTGACCGTATATGTTCCGGCTGTCCAGATTTCGCCAGTGTAGCTGCTTTCCCAGACGTCGATCTGTGAGACACTGCTGTTGTCACCAACCTTGATCTTGATGCTGGACCAGTCGAATGTCTCGGGCTGATCCACGACAAAATCCAGGTGAATGTAGGCCGGAGTGCTCACACTCATGAATTCAATGTCCAGCTGAGTGGTTGCTTCTGCCACGACCACGACATCCTGTATCATCACGTCGTAGCAATTGCTCTGTGTTGCAAGGATGTCATAGGTTCCCGCCGGCAGGATCAGCTGGTAATTGTCGGCTCCCGTGCCATTCGTCACATATTGGGCACTGCCATCATCGGCGGTGATGGTCGCCAGCGTGAATGGATCCCAATTGTAGATCTGGGTCAGATTGCCTTCAATGAAGCCGGCATCGGGAATCTGCTCAAGACTGAAATCGTTGCCGGGAACGGTTGCGCCTTCCGGCACGACGATGCCGGTCAATGTCTGGCCAAGGTAGCCCGGCAGACTGGCGCTGATGTCGTATGTGCCCGCTCCGATCGGCAGTGAGTAGAATCCGTTGGCATCGGGATAGGTCCCGGTATTGGCAGTGAAGATGTGGACGTCCTCCACGGAACCAATACTGCCGTTGAGGGTCACCGTTCCCTCGATGTGACTCAGTTCAGGCAGCTCAAGAATGAACAGTTTTGGTAGCCAGTTGGTGTCAAGATACGAGCCCATCACCATGCTCTCATCGTCGGATATCCAGGAGATCATGTCAGCGAACTGATAATCCACAGGATGAACCACACCGAACATGTTCAGATAATCGTCGGCCTGCATGTAGCCCATTCCCGGCTTGTATACATGGGCCCACTGCCCTCCGTTCCAGAAATCTCTTGTTGTACCTACAACCATGCCGCCATTGCTTACATCCGTGGAGACGATGCTCATCCAGAAGCTTGGGTTTTCGGGCTGAACCACATCAAAGCTTGCTCCGTCATCAAACCACAATGAACCGAAGCTGTTCATGTACCCGGCCATGTAGAGTCCATTCTGGCTGAATGCCCAGATTTCCCCGTTGACCCAGTCAGGCGGTGATGCAACCGTTTCCCGAGTGATGTTCAGATTCTCGTCCACTGTCCACAGGGTGGGTATCCAGCCTCCATCGACATTCGCCAACCAGCCGGCGAACTGTGTGCCGTCCTCACTGACCGCGTTGATGCGTCCATCCCGGGTGTCGTCTTCGGGAAACAGGTCCAGGATCTGCCAGTCACCGGATCCATCCTGATACCACATCACAGGTGTCGTGTGAGAAGCAGAAATCCACTGCAGGCCACCCAGAAATGTACCTGCCGAGTTGCAGCTCCAGACATTGCTGAAGAACATGTCGCTGTTCTGGCCGTACGAAAGATGTGGCAGCTCGTGATATGTATTGTCCGCATCCCAGTAGCACGGCAGTTCGTGGCCCAGGTTGGCATCGATCTTTGAGCCGAAAATCCGTCCGTCATCGCTGATTGCGCCCGCTTCAGCGTTGGTGTCCACATTCACGACGCCTTCGATCTCGGTCCAGTACAGCACTCCAGCCCAGGGGTAATTGTATGCGGCGACTTTCAACCCATCGGAGGTGACGCCGGCAACACTTGCTCCTCCCAGGTCGAATGGAACCATTTCTCCCACTGGATATGCCAGCAGGCAGCCAGGTGCAAGCAACAGTCCCAGCAAGACAAGTGCATTTCGTTTCACGAATCGATCTCCTTTTTATGATCAACTTCTGTCAATTCTTCTGGTCCGACCATTCCGGTGGTCGCTGCAATCGGAGTCGCAAGGACCGAACGGATCATCTGCTGCTTGGCATGGATGGAACAGGGTCTGGATCGCACAGCCAACGATCCGCATCCGGATCTCACCCGTGGCTCCCCGAACCCGTTGGGTCAGTGTGCACGAGCCGCATTGCTGGATCTTGCCTGGCTGTTGCCCAGGACCAGACAACATCTGTGCCAACCACGGCCAACCGTGTGATTCTCAGCGATCTGGCTGTTTTGCAACATGTTTCGAGTATTGTTGTGGCGCGTCCGACTCGTAGAATTCTTGCATGTCCCAGATCTGTCATTAAAGAACTGAGTCACTATGAGATTGAACGGGCGTTCCCGGCCGGCTTGCGGCAGACCCGGATGGCCTCGCTGACCCTCCATCATGCCCGGATCCAGCGCGGATGGTTGAACCCGCTGTCCAGCAATCCATCGGGACGCCATGTCACGGCCGAAGCCGTTCCGGGGCGTGTCCTGTGCGCAGGCTGATCTGGATTTTCGATCGGGGAAGGCCGCCGTACGCTGCGGGGGAGGGCTCGGAGGTCTGGCCGCACTCTTCACGCGTCCGGCAGGACGCGCGCGAGGCCATGTCTGTGAACGTCCTGGAACCACACCCGAGCACGGTTCCTTCTGGCTGTGGCCTGAGCCCGCCTTGCCTGGATGGCCGGCCTCCGGGTGCGGCCGCCTCTCAGCCCGCGTAGAGCAGGCCGACGCCCGCCACGGACAGCAACACCCCCAACCAGACCCGCCCTGTCGACGGTTTGCCACCAAGCGTATTCAGCACCAGCACGAAGAGCACGCTCATGGCCAGGCTGGTCTGGGCCACCGCCGCCTGCGTGTGCTTGAAGGCCAGTTGCTGGAAGATGATGCCACCCACGGTGCCGATCAGCGCGGCCAGTGCCACGGCCAGCATCAGGCGCGGTGAGACACGGGTCGGCAGGTAGCGTTGGTGGCGCAGGGGCAGCAGCAGGCTCAGCAGCAGCGCACCGCCCAGCAGACGCAACCAGGCGCTGTCGGAGGCGGCCACATCGGCGCGCAGAAAGGCCAGCCGCGTGATCACGGCCCCGCCCGCCTGACAGAGGGCCGCGAGCAGCGCCCAGCCCAGTCCGGCCTTGAGCACACGGCCCGTGGCGGAATTCTTCTCCCCGGGTTGCACCAGCACCAGGGCCACCCCGCCCAGCACGGCGCCCATGCCCAGCAACTTCAGCGGCCCGGGCCATTCGCCCAGCCAGAGGCCGGCACCCAGCAGGGCCAGCAGGGGCGCGGTGGTCTCGGCCACCAGCACCGTGTTGCGTTCGCCCAGCCGGTTGAGCGCGTTGAAGAAGGCCGTGTCACCCAGACCGATGCCCAGCGCGCCACTGAGCAAAAGCAGTGCGGTAAGCTGTGAGGGCATCTCCAGAGGGGCGTGTCCGGCCAGCCAGAGGGCCGGTGTGATCACGGCCAGCGCGACCAGCCCTTTCCAGAGGTTGAGCTGCATGGGGGAGAGGCTGCCGCCCAGTCGGCGGAAGAGGATTGAGCCCAGGGCCCAGCAGGCCGCCGCCGCCAGTCCCGCCAGCAGACCCAGCCCGGAGCTGCCGTTCAGGATGCGCTCCGCTCAGATGCCGCCACCGGTGGCTCCTTCCTTCTTCTCCCACTTCAGGTCCTGGAGGAAGGAGCTCTTGACCCGGATCAGCAGGTAGTATCCCGGGTTGGCGCCGCGCGGATCCCAGGTGAAAAACCCTTCCCAGCAGTGCATATCGCGGTAGATCCGGATGGAACTGGAGGAAAAGCTGCGCTGCTCGATGTCGTAATACATGCTGGTGCTCAGTTTCCAGAACTGCGAGAAGCGCAATGAGCCCGAGGCGTTGAGGAAACTGCGGCGCTGGATGCTGTTGGGGTTCGAGCTGTCACGGCTCCAGCTCCATGAGAGCGACGATTCCCAGGGCACGCTGAGGTTGGTGCTGCCCCAGACGGGGTCGAAGCGTTCCGACTCGGTGGTGGTGAGTGCGTCGTCCTCCTCGTCTTCACGGGGCGTGCTGGGGGCGTCCCCACCCCGGACTCGCGTGCCCAGAGTGAGACTGGTGTTGGTCATCCGGGGAAGCCGCGGGTCCAGATCGTTGCCTCCCAGCCAGATCAGCCGGTTGATACGCTGGCCCGTGAGCGGGTCGGTCTTGTAGAAGGTATGGGTCGTGCTCAACGCCATGGTGAGCGTGCTCAGCGGACCCAGCTTGCCGCCCGTGTACTTCAGCGGGTCCAGGCTGTAGCTGGTGTTCAGGTCCGAGAGGCGGAAAGTCTCCTTGGTGAAGTCGTAGCCGCTGGAACTGCTCATGCTCAGCAGGTCCATGCGTACCACGTCGCCCGAATCGGCGGGGGCCAGCTTGCCCTGGAAGAGGTTGTCCAGACCAATGCCCAGCCGGCGTGTTTCGCGCGTGGGCGTGTTGCCGTAGAGCGAACCCTGAAAGCGGTCCAGGCGGGCGGTCAGCGTGGTGTTGCGCGCCTTCTCGGCGTCCGCGGGGGGGCCCAGTTCCGGCAGCGGGTGATAGCGGACTTCGTCCACATAGCCCCAGCCCGGCTTGCTGAAGTCCGGCGCCACGGTCAGGCTCAGGCTGGGTTTCACCACATGGCGCACGGCCTCGAGGCGCCCGATGTGCGTGCGTGCCACACCGTAGAGCGTGGTGGCCGTGGAGAGGCTGAAGTTGAAAGTGTGACGGGCGGCGAAACCGGGCACGGTCAGGGTGTCCAGTCCACCCCCGGGGCGGGCGCGCAGGGCCTTGCTCTCGTCCACCCAGTGCTCGCTCAGGGAAAAGCGCGGGGTCAGCGAAAAGTAGCCCAGCTTGCCGGGCATGGAAAGGCCCACCTTGTGCTCGGCCCCGTTGTCGCGCTGCAGGTCCGACCAACCCAGCGTGCTGCTGGTGAAACGACTCTGGGCGGTGGCCGAGTAACTAAGCACCGTATTCTTGAGCCAGCCTCCCGCACTGCCTTCGCGGCTGTCCTTGTACACGCCGGCCAGCGGATTCATGTTGGGAAAGCGCAGGCTGAAGTTGGGCAGGCGCCCGCTCATCACCTCGTTTTCCAGGTCCTGGCTGGCGTTGGCCGAGAGGCTGTAACTGATGCCGCTCTCGGGAAAGCGCCCGTTGAGGGTCAGGTTGCTGGTCAGGTTCTGCTGCAGGCGCGTGGCCAGATTGTTGGCGGCCGCGGTGTAGATCGAGCGGCTCGAGGCCAGGCGCACATCCCCGCGCAGACTGAGGTAGGGGTTCAATTGCTGGCTGTGACGCCAGAGCAGGTCCCAGGAGCGGGAATTGCTGGTGTTGCGCCGCGACCAGCCGGCGGACAGGGCTCCGCCATCGCTGCCGCGCAGGCGGTAGGGCGTGTAGTTGGTCAGCAGCAGGTCGGGACCCTTGTCGAAGTAGCTCATCTTCAGCTGGGTGTCCCAGTAATTGCTGGCGGCCCAGTACCAGCCCAGATTGCGCAGACCGCGGCCTTCCTGCGAGGTGTTGTTCCACGAGGGCACGATCAGCCCGGAAGAGCGCCCGCGCTTGAGGCTGAACAGGGCCATGGGGGCATACAGGGTGGGCACCTCGCCGAAGTGCAGCCAGACATCCTGGGCCACCACCTTGTCGCCCATGATCATTTTCAGGCGCTTGGCTTCCAGGTGAAAATGAGGGTGATCGGCGTCGCAGGTGGTGAAGAGCGCATCACCCACGTGCATTTCCTTGGGGGCCACTTTCACCAGCCGTCGCCCCCCGTAGCGGCTCTCGCCATCGGCGGTGCGCCCTTCCAGCACGGTGCCCGCCCGGGTCTTGATGTTCATGCTCATCCGGCGCCCCAGCAGTTCCTGACTGCCGTCGGTGAAGCGTGCCCAGTGGCCGCGGCTGGAATCGGGAACTGTGGCGTCGGGCGGGCGGATCACGCCGCGCGGGCTGCTGCCCCCGCCGCCCCCGACTCCGCGCCAGTCCGCCTTGCTGCTGTCGGCCACCCAGGCTTCCAGCCGGTCGTTGGGCCAGTCCAGCAGGATGCCGTCACCGGTCAGTTCCATGCTGAGAAACAGGATGCGCGCATCGCCTTCCAGCAGGGTCTGGCGCTGCTGGACTTCCAGGTGCAGGCTGTCGGCCTGGTAGCTGAAGATGGAATCGCGTTTGGCGCTGTAGCCGCTCTGGCCCAGATAGTCGCGTGCGTTGAGCGTGGATTGGGCCTGGAGCGTGGCACTCAGGCAGAGCAGGCCCAGCAGGACCAGCCGCCAGCCAGCGAACGGGTGGAACGGAAGTGAGGTGTGCTGTGCTGGTTTCCGGGAGGCTGTGTTCACCAGTTCTTCCATGCTTCCCGTCATCCGGCATCGTCTTCAGGGCCGGCGGGAATTTGCCACTTGAACGGCCAAGCTCAAAACGCCCCCGTGGATCCGGATTGCTCGGCAACAAGATCGAGTGATTGCTCCTGGGGAGCGCATGAATTATTCTTGTGGCTCGTCAATACTGATGAACCACAGGAGAATCCCCATGGCAACCGTTCCCAGCCGCGAAGTGTCCATCGCCACCCTGCAGGCCGCCATTACCGCCGCGGACGCATTGGGCTACGACAATGTCTGCATCGGAGAAGACAACGGTGATATCGTTGTGGGCAAGGACGTGGGACCCAGTGGAGGGCCCAGAGAGCTGGAAGGCGACGTCATCTCGAAAGTTGGAGACTCCATTTCAATCAGCTGATCGACGGAGCCGATTGCGAGAGCTGAATCACTTCTTGGGTGGATTCAAGGTGGAGAATGCTCTTCTCACTCGGATCAAGCTGAGCAATTCTGTTTTGACCAACCGCAAGGATACGAGCAGAGACAATCCGGCCACTGTTGCCATCCACATCAACTGCTCAAGGTTCGGTTGCTGGAACAACATCACGCAGATGGTCAAGATCGTCAGCAAGAAGAAGTTTGAGTACGGTATTGGACCCAAAAATGATCTGAGAAGATTTCGTGTCATGATTATCAGCAGAGGAAGAATGAGTAGCAATTTTTGGTTCAAGACAATCATTGCCAACATTGCTGACAAATCAATGAAAGCGGTGATCAGATACATTTTTGGATATGTATTTTCCGGTTCCATTGTGACTTTGCCATCTGTTTTTTCATCCTCGAAACTGTAACAGTTCTTGTCAAGGATCGGTATGAATCCCATGATGAATACGACTGACAGGATCAGAAAGAACACGGACAGTTTTGGGAAAAACAACATCAACCAGAGCATGGTGAATCCGGAAAACTTCAAGATGTTGAGCACCATCCATCCGTAAAATGTGATACGCCAGCGCCACCATCGGGAGATCCCAACGGTTTTGCAGATTGCCGTCAAGATCGTGAGGATGAAAAAGTCTGTTCGTTTGCCCATCCATGGCAGGAGAAACAAAGGGGCCAGGATCCACAGTGAATAGTCCAGATTGATGAAACAAAGGACGAGAACGAACGAGAGTGCCAATTCAATTGCATCTATCACATTCTGGGAAACTGGATTGAACATATTGAATCCCGATTGTGTTCACCGGCATGCAGATCTGGCCCACAGCATGGAGCCAGAATCACTGCCTAATATATCCAATGATCCTTGCCACGCATAGTCCTGGATACCCCACGAACCATCTGAATTCGTGTGGACCCGATGGAACGGATCCATCGAAACTGGATCGGCTCAGCAGTCTTGAATGCCATAGCACCCAGCTTGAATCGCACGATCCTGCAGTCGCTCACTGGATTTGAGTCACCCATTCAGGACATTCGGGACCCATCCCAGACGCTTGACCAACGGACTGCACCCAGGCCGCCATCGCGGCCGCGGACGCATTGGGCTGTGACAAGGTCTGCATCGGCGAAGACAACGGCGACATCGTGGTGGGCAAGGACGTGGGGACCGGACCAGGAGGGATTCTGCAAGAGAGTGTGTGGAGTCGCACCCGATTCTTCCCGCTGAGGGTCAGACTCATTCCCTGACCCACCGTCCTGCCCATCGACACTCCGGGAACCGCGGACCCCGCGGCTCACCACTCGATGGATTCAGGAGTCCGCTCAACGGGCCCGCGACGGCGCTCCCGGATCGTGCTTCGTCCACAATGCGCGCACCGCGTCGCTGACCAACAGCAGGGTCATCGCCAGCAGCAGCGCCGCCAGCAGGGCGGGTACGGGGCGGCCGGCGCTCCAGAAACTCTGGATCTGCAGCACCAGGCTGCTGAGGCAGACGGCCAGCATGAAAATCAGGGGCAGGCGCACGAACCAGGCCGTGTCTCCTGAACGGGCCAGCCAGATCGCCACGGTCAGCAGGGCCAGGGCCGCCAGCAACTGGTTGGCCGTGCCGAAGAGCGGCCAGATGCCCATGCCCGCCGGACTGAAGAGCAGCAGCGCACCCCCGGCCACCGTGATGCCCGTGGCCACCTGGCGGTTCTGCAGCAGGGGAGTGTGCGGAGCGATGTCGCGCGCCAGTTCCTCCCAGAGGAAGCGCGCCAGCCTAGTGGCAGTGTCCAGGCTTGTCAGCGCGAAGGCCGCCACCGTGAGACTGATGAACGAGGTGCCCGCCTCGAAGGGCAGCCCCAGCCTCACCATGAATCCGGCCAGCGCCTGACTGAACACGGGAATCGCATCGCCGGTGGCCAACCCGGCCAGCCGCTCGGGCCCCAGACTCGATGCGGCCGCGATCAGTGCCAGCACGGCCAGCAGGCTTTCCACCAGCATCGAGCCGTAGGCCACGGGGCGGGCGTGGCTCTCGCGGTCCAGCTGTCTCACGGTGGTGCCGGATGCCACCAGGCTGTGGAACCCGCTGATCGCGCCACAGGCCACGGTCACGAAGAGCAGGGGGAACAGCGCGCCGATGCTGGGCGCGCTCAGCCCGGTGAACGCGGGCACACGGAACTCGGGCCCCACCAGCAGCACTCCGGCCACTCCCAGCCCCATCATGGCGTACAGCAGAAAACTGTTGAGGTAGTCGCGGGGCTGCAGCAGCCAGTGCACGGGTGTCACGCTGGCGATCCAGATGTAGGCCAGAATCAGCCAGCGCCAGACCGTGGTCGCCCGGGCCGGGTCCAGTCCGATGCGGGCCGGATCCAGGGGCCAGGCCAGTCCCAGCCAGAGACAGAGGAACAGGGCCACCACACCCAGCAGGGTCGCGGGCAGCAGCGGCATGCGCAACGGGCCGATCAGCAGTCCGAAACCGACGGCCAGCACAATGAAGAGCAGCGAGCTGCCCGCCGAGGCCGGCACCAGCACGAAGGTGCGGGCCACGATCAGGGTGAACACGGCGATCACCAGCAGCAGGGTCAGCCAGGCAAAGCCCAGAAACAGCAGTTTGCCACGCCGCCCCAGATAGTCCTCGATGAGCGTGCCGATGCCCGCCCCGCCGTGACGCAGACTGGCCATCAGGCTGGTGAAGTCGTGCACGGCACCCAGGAAGATCGCACCCAGCAGAATCCAGACCCAGACCGCGACCCAGCCGAACACGCTGGCCAGCACGGGCCCCACGATCGGGCTGGCACCCGCGATCGAGGCGAAGTGATGTCCCATCAGCACCGGGGGCGCAGCGGGCACGAAATCGACTCCATCGCGACGGGCATGCGCGGGTGTGGCACGGGAGTCGTCCAGCCCGAAGTGGCGGGCCAGCCAGCCACCGTAGAAACGATAGGCCAGTGCCAGGGCGGCCAGGCTCAAGAGCAGCAGGGTACGTCCGTTCACGGGCGGTCCTGGATTTGATCAGTGGGACAGGGGGAGAACAGCGGCACAAGCTAGCAGGACCGGAGGCGGCGAGCCAGCAAAATCCTCCCCGGACGGATCCACCGTGCCATGAGAGACTCCCCCGGTCGCGCGCGCGACCGGGGGAGTTCAGGAAAGCGATCGGTGTGAGCCTGGCGGCTATTTCACCAGCATCATCTTGCGGGTCAGGCTGCCGCTGGTCGTATCCAGGCGGTAGAAGTAGAGCCCGCTGGGCAGTGCGCTGCCATCGAAGCGTGCCTGGTGCTGGCCGGCTCCGAGGGGCTGGTCGATCAGGGTGCTCACCAGACGTCCGGCGATGTCGTACACGCGCAGCTGCACCGGACCGGCCTGGGCCAGGCTGAATCCGATGGTCGTGCGGGGGTTGAAGGGGTTGGGGTACGCGTCGGCCAGCTCAAGCGAGACCGGGCGCACCGCGGGAGTTTCCACGTCGGTCGTCACCGGCTGGATCGAGACGGTCAGGCCCGTGGTGATCCAGCTTCCCGTGCCGTCGAAGTTCACTTCAAGTCCTTCAGTCCCGCCGGGGCCTTCCACGCCGACCGAGATGCTGCCCAGGGATTCATCGTCCATGTCGATGTAATGGAAAAGGATCTCGCCGTCGGGGAAGAGCACGACCTGGAAGGTGTAAGGTCCGCCCGTGACATGGTGCGGATAGTCGGTCCACTGGAACACGGCCATATCGACGCCATCGCCGAAGTCCGTCTGGACGTAGACGGCACCATCCGACTCCTCAGGGTCCAGATCGTCCCAGAGCGGGAAGATCGCGTTGTCCACATTGCCGGTGGTCGGAATCGCCTGGTTGTTGTAGTCCGTGCTGTTGGTTTCGTCAAAGCTCAGCCACCCGTTGCTGCAGACGCGCAGCGCGGTGTACTCACTGCCGAAGAAGGGGAAGGGGAAGGGCAGAGTCACGGCGGTCTGGCTGTCGTCACTGGGCAGATCCAGCGCGGTGCCCGTCTCCGTGATCAGCTCCCAGACGTGGCTGGGACCCGTGGCGTCCAGGGAATTGGTCCAGGCGTAGCCATCTCCGCTGCCCCGGGTCGGGCGAGCGTGCGGCGCCAGCAAGCGCACGGCCTGATGGCTGCCCAGCGGAATGCCGCTGCCGTTGTAGAGCAACTGCAGGCCGACGCTGCCATCGCCGTTCTCGAGGCCCACGGTGGCGTTGGCCAGCAGGGATTCGGCCATCTCACCGTACTGGAACACGATGTCACCGCTGCGATACAGGATCACCTGGAAGGAGACGTGCTCGCTTTCAATGTCGATGTGCGAAATGTAATCCCACTGGAAGATCGCGCGGTCGTTGGCCGTATCGTCCCAGAAGTAGATCGCGCCATCTTCCGAGGGCGGGTAGAGGTCTTCCCAGAAGGGGAAGATCGCGTTGTCCGGGTCGCCGGCGGTCGGAATGCTCTGGTTGCTGTATTCGGCTTCGCTGTTCACGTCAAACCCAAGCCAGCCATTGGAGCACACGAGCACATTGACGTAATCGATGCCGAAGTAGGGGAAGCCCCAGGGCAGGATCACGGTTTCGGTATCGTCGTCGCCCGTGATCTGGAGGTTGGTCTCACTGGAAATGTCCACCCATTCCCAGGCGGGTCCGTTGACGGCGTCGGAATGGGCCCAGCTGTAACCGGTGGCGTCGTCGACGCCGGAGGTGGCACGCGGAGCGTTGAAGCGGATGCAGGTTTCGTCGGCAAGATTGACGCCATCGCCGTTGAGGTTGCATTGCATGCCCACGCTGCCATCGGCGTTCTCGATGCCCACGGTGGCGCTCTCGAGGTCATTCTCGTCCAGGTTGGCATACTGCAGGAGGATGTCGCCGCCTTCCATCAGAATCACCTGGAAACTCAGCGGCACATCTCCGCTGTAGGCCATCACATCCTCGTAGGACACGATCACCCGCCCCAGCCAGTCCTCATTGAGATAGGTGATCGTGCCACCGGCACTGGGATCCAGGTCGTCCCAGAAGGGCGCGATCAGATTGTCGGGAGTGCCGCTGCTGGGCAGGGCGGTGTTGCTGAGGTCGTCCATGTCCGCGGCGGCGAAGCCCAGGATGCCGTTGGAGCCGACATAGAGCTGGGAGTAGAGAGTTCCGTAGAACAGGAAATCGAAGGGCAGATCGATGGGCGTTTCCGTATAGGCGTCATCGCCCAACACGATCTCGGTGCCCTCGGCGGTGTCCTGCCAGCTGTAGGACGGTCCGTCCGGATGGTCCGAGCTGCGCCAGCTGTAGCCGAAGGCGTCAGGGCCACCCGCCACGGGCGTCGGGCCGAAGTCGCAGGCATCGAAGGTCACGGTCAGTTCGTACTCACCGCTGTAGGTGGAATACCCATCCACGACGATGTAATAGGTCCCGGGATCCAGGCAGCAGACCAAGCTGGACTGCAGGTCCTCGAGATCGCAGTTGTCATCGTTGCCGGCCACCTGCTCCAGGTTGGGGCTGAAGATTCCCAGGCGTGTGTCATAATCGAAGGTGTCGCTGCAGAGGCCTGCGTAGACCTGGGTCTGGGTGTCCAGAGTGAACACGTACCAGGCGTCGTTGGCGGCAAAATCCCCGGTGTAGTCGCAGCCATTTCCGGTCTCGCCCCAGGGCATGTCGGCCAGGTAGTTCGACCTGGAAGAGGTGTCGTCCTGGTCGGAAAAGTTCGCCCCGATGGACGTGTCGGGAATCGGCAGGGCCGTTGCGGGCGAGTTGCCGGCCGTACGATCCGATTCGACCCAGGGGGTGGCTTCCAGACCGTGGTTGAACTGGCGTGCCAGATCCGTGGGGATCGGCTGACCCAGTTCCTTGAACAGCCGGTAGGCCCGCCGGGGCTCCAGCTCAGGCCAGAAGGAGTCAAGATCCTGTTTGTCCCGGCCGGGGAAGGGGCCCAGCACCACGGGTTGCCCCGTTGGCTGCTGAACGTGGGTCTTCCCGTGCACGCCCTGATGCGTGTTCCGGTCGTGCGGGTCCGTGGTGGACGCCGTGCTGGTCACAAGGCTTCCGGCCTCGACGACCGGTTTGTGTCCGTCGGCCGATACACCGGCCGCGAGAACACCCAGACAGATGAACGCGGAGAAACTTTTCATGGGAACCTTTCCGGACAGTTCACCGCAGTACCGGGGAACGCCCTGGACAATGAATGACACGTGATGTGCTGTGTTGGTGATGTCGGTCGCTGCCGGACCGAAGGATTGCAACAGTATCGACAAAGTTTTCCACCGGATCCATACATGCTGCGCCCCGCCTGCGAATTTGCCCGCGACCCGTATGAAATGGGAAGGTGCATTGATTGAAATTCAATCTTGAGGCACGTTTCGCCGATCGAACTCGAATGTCTTCTGTTATAGTGCTGCGGGCCGATACGGTGTCGAGGTCCTGGACCTGACCGCATGCCGATACGCTTTGTCGCACCCGGGGAACCGGACGCGACCGGACGGGCGCCCGGTTGCCCGCCACAGATGCCTGGAAAGGAACGCTCAATGCCGGGCAAGCTGCTCGACAATCTGGATGTGGGAATGGTGCTGAGCCATGACTTGCTGAATGGGCAGGGGCATCTCTTGCTGCCCGCCGGTTCCGTCCTGACGGCGCAGCACCTGCGGATTCTCAAGCAATGGCACATCGAGGTGGTGTACGTCGAGGCCAGCGAATCGGGACATCCACCCTGGTGCGATGTGTCCCTCGACGGGCTGTCGCTGGAGATGCATCGTGCCAATGAAGCCCGCCTGAGCGGGCTCTTCGAGTTCTGCGAGCGGGAGCACGCGTTCACTTCCAGGCTGTTCTACATCCTGCTGGACCGACTGGATCGCCTGTCCGTCCTGGGCGAGAACGACGCATGAAGAAAACACCTCCACCATTGGACAGGATCATTCGGTCAGTGACCCAGTTGGCCAGTCTGCCCGCCCTGCACCTGCGGATTCTGGAGGTGCTGAACAATGCGGACTCGAATCTTGTGGAGCTGGACACCCTGATCAGCCGTGATCCAAGTCTGACCGCCCGCCTTCTGCGCCGCAGCAACAGTTCCTATTACGGGCGTGGGGGCACCGTGTCCACCGTGCACCACGCGCTGACCGTGCTGGGGTTTGAACACGCCCGTGACATCGTGCTGAGCGCATCGGTGCTCAGTGTGTTCGAGAAGTTGCCCCAGTCCCTGATCAGCATGAAGGGCTTCTGGGAGCACTCGGTATTGGTGGGGCTGCTGGCACGCGAAATCGGCATCCTCAATCAGCTTGACAACGCCGAAGAACTGAACACGGCGGGGCTGTTGCACGATGTGGGCCGGCTGGTGATGATCCAGACCTTGCCCGTCGAGTATCACAAACTGCTGCTCTACGCCAAGGCGGCGGGCAAGCCATTGGTGCTGGTCGAGCATCAGCATCTGGGCTACACCCACGGCCAGGTCGGCGGCGCGCTCTTCAGCGAATGGGGGCTGCCCTTCAGCATCTGTCAGGCGGCCGCGCACCATCACCTTCCCTCCGCGATCCAAAGCAACCGCGAACTGGTGGAAATCGTCCAGCTGGCCGACGTGCTGGCCCATGGCCTGCAGATCGGCAACAGCGGCGCGTTTCACGTGCCACCCTTCGACCCCGACACCGCCCTGCGTCTGCTGCCACCGGATTCGATCAAACAGGTGCTGCTGACCGCCGAAACCGCCGTCGAGGACATCATGGTGGCCTTGTTCGCGGAGTGAGTCCGGAAGCACGGGTGCAGGTTGTGGACGGGGTGTCCTGCCCGCATGCAGGACCGAGCAGCAGGATGCGGGCGCCATCCGGAAAAACGAAAAGGCCCTTGCCGCAACAGCAAGGGCCTCACTCTTCCGGACCGGAATCCAGTGGGCGATACGGGACTCGAACCTGTGACCTCTGGTATGTGACACCAGCGCTCTAACCAGCTGAGCTAATCGCCCGTGAAGGAAGCGCTGAAGGTAGTGCGGCTCCGGCAGGAAGTCAAGACTTGCGTCAGACAGGTCAAAACTCCTGTAGCGGCCGCACCCCGGAACCCGCCGGTGCGGTGGCCCGTTGTATTTCCTACTTTCACGGGCGACTTGGCGGGCGCCAGCGTTCATCCTCCAGATCCTCGGGGGGCGCGGTCCCCGCAAACCTGCTTCGGGCCAGCGGGCCCGGGCTTCATCCAACCAGACAGGAGTTCCGGCTATGTCAATTCGCGTCGGCATCAATGGCTTCGGGCGCATCGGACGATTGGTTTTCCGGCGGGCCCTGGCCCAGGGCGGTTTCACCATCGTCGGCATCAACGACCTCACCGATGCCAGGACTCTGGCCCACCTGCTCAAGTATGATTCGGCCCATGGCCGCTTCGATGGCAAGGTCGAGGTGGAAGGCGACGCCCTCATCGTGAACGGCGAGCGCATTCCGGTCAGTGCCCACAAGGATCCGGCCCAGATTCCCTGGGGCCAGCTCGGCGCCACCATCGTGGTGGAAGCAACGGGCGTGTTCGCCGACAACGCCGCCCTGGACAAGCACATCCAGGCGGGTGCGAAGAAGGTGGTGCTGACCGTTCCCCCCAAGGATGCCATCGACGGCATGGTGGTCATGGGCGTCAACGACGACACCCTCAAGCCCGAGTTCACCAAGGTGAGCAACGCCTCGTGCACCACCAACTGTCTGGCCCCCGTGGCCAAGGTGCTGCACGACAGTTTCGGCCTCGAGCGCGGTCTGATGACCACCGTGCACGCCTACACCAATGACCAGCGCACACTGGATCTGCCCCACAAGGATCTGCGTCGTGCGCGCACGGCCGCCCAGAACATCATTCCCACCACCACCGGCGCCGCCCGTGCCGTGGGCAAGATCATTCCCGCCCTCAACGGCAAGCTGGACGGCATGGCCATCCGCGTGCCCGTGCAGGACGGCAGCATGGTGGACCTGGTCTGCCAGCTCAGCCGGCCCGCCACGGTGCAGGAGATCAATGCGGCCATGAAGGCCGCCGCCGAGGGCCCCATGAAAGGTGTGCTGGAATACACCGAAGATCCCATCGTGAGCAGCGACATCATCGGCAACCCGCACAGCAGCGTGTTCGATTCGCTCTGCACCACCGTGATGGGCGGCACCTTCGTGAAGGTGATTTCCTGGTACGACAACGAATGGGGTTACAGCTGCCGGGTCGTCGACCTGGTCAAGCGCCTGGCCCAGTAAGCACCGAGTCGATTGGCGGGGGGCACGGGCCCCCCGCGCTCATTCATGCCTCGCCCGCCGGCTGCCGACGGAGGCTCGCGGAGCGTCCCGGTGATCCAATCCGTCCCACTGGAAAGAACTCCCCATGGCCAAGAAAAGCATTCGTGACCTGGAGGTCCGCGGCCGCCGCGTGCTCTGCCGGGTCGATTTCAACGTGCCCCTCGACAGTGCCGGGCACGTCACCGATTCCCTGCGCATCCGCGCCGCCTTGCCCACCATCGAGCACCTGCTCAAGGGCGGCGCACGCCTGATTCTGATGAGCCATCTGGGTCGGCCCAAGGGCGGCCCGGCCCCCGAGTTCAGCCTGCGCCCCGTGCAGCAGGAACTGGCGAAGCTGCTGGGCCAGCCGGTGGCCTTCAGCGCGGACTGCATCGGAACCGAAGCCGAAGCGGCCGCCCACGCCCTCAAGGATGGCGAGGTGCTGCTGCTCGAGAACCTGCGCTTCCACGCGGGCGAGGAGAAGAATGCGCCCGACTTCGTGACGGCCCTGGCCCGGCTGGGCGAACTCTACGTGAACGACGCCTTCGGCACGGCCCACCGCGCGCACGCCTCCACCGAGGGGGTGGCCCGTGCGCTGGGCAATGCCACCGGTGGGTTCCTGATGGAGAAGGAGCTGCGGTTCCTGAATGATGAGCTGGCAGATCCGACACGTCCGCTGGTGGCCGTGCTGGGCGGTGCCAAGGTCAGTGGCAAGATCGACGTGATCGAAAACCTGATCGCCAAGGTCGACAGCATCGTGGTGGGAGGTGGCATGATGTTCACCTTCTACAAGGCGATGGGACTGGACATCGGGTCCAGCCTGCTGGAAGAAGATCGCGTTCAGATGGCCCGGGATCTGATGGAACGTTGCCGGGCCGCGGGCGTTGAACTGCTGTTGCCCGTGGATGTGCTGGTGGCCGACCGCTTCGCGCCCGACGCCGGGACCCAGGTGGTGGACCGCGAACGGATTCCCGCCGGCTGGATCGGAGTGGACATCGGCCCGCGCAGCATCGAGGCCATTCGCGCCCTGCTGGGCAAGGCCAACACGGTGGTCTGGAACGGCCCGATGGGAGTCTTCGAGATGGAACCCTTCTCCCACGGCACCCTGGCGGTGGCCCGCGCGCTGGTCCAGCGCACGGCCGCCGGTGCGATCACCATCGTCGGCGGAGGAGACAGCGCGGCAGCCGTGGCCGCTGCCGGTCTGGAAGACGGCTTCAGCCATGTCAGCACGGGCGGCGGTGCCAGCCTGGAACTGCTCGAGGGCAAGCTGCTGCCCGGCGTGGAAGCCCTGGACGAAGCCTGAAGCCGATCGATGTGAGCGCGCTCACATCGCGGCCCCTGCGCAGATCACCCCGCGGCCCCGGGCGGAACCGCTTCTTGAGACCCGTCGGCTGGAGCCCGTGGATGGTTGCGGCCCAAAGAATTCTGCCTGGATCCGCGTGCGGATCAAATTCCCAGCAAAGTCCCCACGGGGAGGGGAAGGAGGGCGGCCACCGTTTTGCGGTGGCCGCTATTTTTTTGTCCCGACGCGCAATCACGGCCCCTGCGAATCGTTCGATCCCGAACTCAGAGCCTGTTCATCGGCAAAGACCGGGTTCGCTGCCGAAGACTCTGATCCCTGCTTAACATTAAAATTTTCAATAGGTTGAGATTTTACTTGCCTTTCCGGCCGGGTCTTGGCTGTTTGCCGTCCCACAGGGGAGGCACTGCCTCGCCCGACACGCAGCCCCTGCCTCCCGATGGTCCGCCCGGCGGATCGTTCCCGACCTTCCGCCTGGCGGTTCGCACTGTGCCATCCGTTCACTGGATCGTGTGAGCCATTCTGGGGAGGAAGACCGATGGAACCTTTGTCACTCGCTTCGCGCCATACCGTGCGCGGCATTCTGTTGTACATCCTGATCTGGCTGGTGCTGCTGCTGGCGCTCAACCGGCCCGCCGCCGCCATCTGCGGACCCGTGGACCCACTGGGCTGTGTGCCCGAAATGGAGCCCAATGATGACTGGGGCATGGCCATGGCCCTGCCCATGGGACTGCCCGTCTACGGCGAACAGAGTCCTCAGGGCGACAGCGACTGGTTCGAGCTGGTGATTCCGCCCATGCAGGATTTCAGCGTCGAGCTGCAGATGGATTTTCTCAACCTGAGCTTGCGGCTCTGGGGCATCCAGGCTGGGCCGCCCGTGCTGCTTCAGGAAGTCGATGAGGGTGCGTTCTGCCAGGGCGAAGTTCTCAACTGGGGCTTTGACCCCTGCCTGGAGGTTGGCCCCATCTCCACCCTGATGCTGGAGGTGTCGCAGGTGGCGGCACTGGATCAGGGCAACTACCGACTGGTGGTGATGCCCGGAGTGCCCACGTCGGTTCCCTTGGGCGACTGCCGCAATTTTGCGTTGCCCGTGGACACCAACCCCTACAGCGACAGTCAGGACACGGCCACGGGCTTCCGTGACCGGGGCTTCGGCAGCGCGCCCGATGTCTGGTATCAGCTCTCGCTGGAGCACGCCGGGCTGCTGGTGGCCAACACCT
This sequence comes from Candidatus Delongbacteria bacterium, assembly GCA_020634015.1. Taxonomy (NCBI): domain Bacteria; phylum Candidatus Delongiibacteriota; species Candidatus Delongbacteria bacterium. The sequence continues at coordinate 159,983 of JACKCN010000006.1, forward strand.
GCGCGGCCGCCACGGATTTTGACACGGTGATCCGCGTGGTGGCCGCCGATGGCAGCACCGTGCTGGCCAGCAATGATGACAGCCCTGCCTGCACCAACGGAGGAGGACGGAGCTGGGTCAGCACGTGCCTTGGATCCGGAACATATTACGTCGTCGTGGAAGGCGCGGGCGGAGCCAGCGGCATCGAATCGGTCCGGATCACCACCACGCCCACCGGCAGCAACGCGCGTCTGATCGCGGGCGACTGGGGCACGGCCGCCGAGCCCTGGCATCGCTGGTTCTCGCGGGAGAACTCCGTGCTCTGGTTGCTTGCCGACGACCCCTGCGGCACGATCCAGGAGGTGAGTTTCCTGGCCCGCGAACCCGGTGGCAGCTGGCTGCCGCTGGGCACGGACACCGACGGCAGCGAGACACGCATGGCCACCGCACCCGATGGGGAAACCGGGGATGGCTGGCGCCTGGCCTTCAACCCGGATCAGCTGCCGATTCCACCCGTGGGAGGCGAGGTGGAGTTCCAGGCGCAGGTCACTTTCGCGGACGGCAGCCTGCAGAGCGTGGAATGCAGCAGCAGCTACGTGCCCGCCCTGGATCCGGCCAGCCTCGTGCCCGACATCGCACGGTACCAGACCGTGCATGACAACACCCTGCTGGTTTCCTTCGAATCCCTGCTGCCCTGGGAGTACGTCGAACTGCGCTGGTCCCTGTGCACCAAGCAGGACGAGTGGTCACGCAGTGTGCCGCCAGAATGGCAGCGCCCGGTGAGTGACAGCCATTGTTCGCCCACGGCCGCGGCGGCCTGTCTGGAATGGCTGGACGCCACCTACGGCACCAATGTGACCTGCGGACTGAGTGGTGAAGATCTTGTGCGCGCGCTGGGCGAGACCTGCAATACCAATGTGGGCGGCCCGGGCACGGCACACTCCGACTTCTTCAATGGCCTGCAGAACTGGATCGATGACTGCGGCGGGGGCTACACCGTGCACCGCGACGACGGCAGTGTGGCCGGCATGCAGGACCAGGGCGAGAGTCAGGGCCAGGATGTGATCACGACTCTCGAGTGGGATGGCGGAGGAGCCCACAGCGTGACGCTGAGCTCGATCCACAACGACCCCAACGAGGACGGCACGATCACGATGGACTTCATGGACCCCTGGACGGGCAACACCCAGTACGGGGATTTCAACCCCGCCACCGGCACCTTCAGCGGCTACGGCGACACGGAAGCCAGCGGCACCATCGGTCCGGTGTACTACGTCTGCCCGGTGGAGAACGGACCCGGCGACGGCGGCGACGGCAGTGGCGGCAGCGGCTGGGGTCCCTTCCCGACCCACACGCCCTTTCCCATTCCCATGCCCGACGGACGCTGGTTCCTGAAGCTGACCGTGGTCACCCAGAGCGGGCATGCTCTGGATCTGTTCTCGATCGTCGAGCGCCAGCAGGCCGAGAGCCCGGTGGTGCGCCTGCATGTCTCACCCGCGCAGGACCTGCTGCAGCTCTCCTGGCTGCCCGTGCGGGATGCGCTGGCCTACGAAGTCTACCAACTGGATGAGCCATGGGGCGGTGGCACCTTGCTCACCCGCACCACCCAGACCAGTCTGGATCTGGCCCTGGAGGCGGCACCCTCGCGTGCCTTCTACCGGGTGGTGACGGTGTACGCCCACTGAGTGAATGCTGTGAGACGGCAGGGGGGCAAAAGGGCGCCCCGGTTCGCGTCATGCGGGCCGGGGCGCTTTCGTGCGCGGGATCAGGCCTCCGCTTCGCGCCGGGGCGGCAGCGGCAGGCGGTGGATGATGACCAGGGGCAACAGGAGACTGGCCGCGCCCAGCAGCCAGGCAAAGCCCGCGCCGTGGCGCCAGTAGAAGGTGCAGGCCAGCAGGGGACCCAGCGTGCGGGCCAGTGCGCCCAGACTGCGGAAGACACCCAGCACGCGGCCCTGCTCGTGGGGCGGGCTGAACAGTGAGGCCAGCGTGGTGAGACAGGGCATGACCATGGCCGATCCGCTGGAGAGCAGGAACAGGCCAACCAGCAACCATGGCAGGCTGTAGGCCGCTGCGATCAGCAGCATGCCCGGAATCAGGATCAGCAGTCCCGCCAGTGCCATCCGGGCTTCGCCGATGGCAGACGCCCGCCGCCGCACGAACCCACCCTGGACGGCGGCCAGCACCACTCCGATGTAGACGAAGAGCAGGCCGTTCTGGCCCGGGCCGAAACCCAGGCGCTCGGCGGCCAGGAAGGTGAGGGTGAACTCGGCTCCGGAAAAGGCCAGAATGAAGACGAAGTAGGCCAGGTTGTTGGCGTTGGCCCCCGGGTAGGGCAGTGGTGAAAACAGCCGGAAGAGATTCAGGCTGCGTCTCACGGCATCGGGATTGCGCTGGCCGGGCCGCAGGGTTTCGGGCAGGCGGCGCTGGATCTGCACCAGGTTCACCAGAGCCAGCAGGAAAGCCAGCAGGGCCGGGGCGGAGAAGGGATTCAGTCCGGGCACCCCGGGCAGCAGCAGGTCCAGCCGGATCAGCGCGGTCAGCCCGCCCAGTGCCGGACCCACGATCATGCCCACACCGAAGGCGATGCCGATGATCGCCATGCCCCGGCTGCGGGACTTCTCCCCGGAGATGTCGGCCACCGCGGCGGTCACGGTGGTGATGTTGCTGCCCATCAGGCCGCCCAGCAGGCGAGCCAGCACCAGCAACCAGAAACTGTGGGCGAAGACCCAGAGCAGGTAGGACAGCGCGATGCCACAGACCGAGAACAGAATCACCGGCCGGCGCCCCCAGCGGTCGGAGAGTGTACCGGCCAGCGGAGCCGCCACGAACTGCAGCAGCGAATAGAGAAAACTGAGAAAGCCCCCGAAGAGCACGATGCGCGCGGTGGTGCCCCCGCCTGCGCCCAGCATGGCGCCGATCCGGTCCAGCTGATGCAGCACGGAGCCCAGCAGGCCGCTGCTGCCTTCGAGACTGATGTAGTACTCGAGCAGCGCCGGGAAGAGCGGAAAGATGATCGAGAAGCCCACCAGGTCCAGAAACAGGGTCAGAAACAGCACACCCATCGTGCGCCGTGACGACCCGTCGTCGTGAGTCACCGTGTGCCTCCAGGCAGCAAGCGGGCCAGCGCACTTTCGGCGTGGTTGACCTGGGTTTCGAGGTGTTCCAGTGCGCCCTGCCAGAATTCCCGGCGGCGCACGTCCATGCCCAGATGCTTCCGGGACAGATCTTCCACGGTCATCCGCCCGGTGTCCATCAACAGACCGCTGTACGCCGCGAAGAACCCCTCGCCCAGCCGTTCGCGCTGGTTGAGCACGGTCAGGCTGTAGAGGAAGCCGAAGAGGTAGGGGAAGTTGTAGAAGCTGGTGCCGGTCATGGAGAAGTGCAGCTTGTTGGCCCAGAACATCGGGTCGCCTTCGCTGGTGGCCGCGCCGTACCACTGGGTCCAGTGCTTGAGCATCAGCTCGCTGAACTGGTCGGGCAGCAGCGGACCTTCGCTGCGGCGCTCGTAGAATTCATTCTCGAAGGTGAAGCGCATCGGAATGTTCAGCAGCATGCTGCCGCAACTGGAGAGCACGGGCCACTGGGCCTCGAAGATCGCGCGCGGGTCGCTGGCTCCCGCCAGGGTGTGCGCGCCCAGCACGTTCTCGGCGAAGATGCTGGCGGTTTCGGCCAGGCTCATGGGGTAACCCTGCTGCACCACGGGCAGGTCGCGCATCACGTGGCCGTGGAAGGCGTGTCCCAGTTCGTGCGCCAGGGTGCGCAGGTTCTGGCCGCCCCCGCTCCAGGTCATGAACACACGTTGGGTACGGCTGCGCAGGAAGCGCGTACAATAGGCGCCCGTGCGCTTGCCCGGCTGGTTGCGGCCTTCGATGAACCCCTGATCCTGCATGGAGCGGGCAAAGCGGGCCATCTCGGGCGATACGGTGCCGTAGGCTTCCACCACCTGGTCCATGGCGTCTTCGAAGCTCAGCAAGTTGGAATCGGTGCGCAGGGCAGCGGGCAGCGGAGCAGCCAGATCCCAGGGCGCCAGTTGCTCCAGCTCGAGGGCATTGGCCATCAGCGCGAGGGCGCGACGGGCCAGCGGGCGGGCATCCTCGGCGGCCAGGATCAGGTTGTGCAGGGTTTCCGGCTGCATCCGGTTGACGTGCAGGGCCGGCTGCAGAAAGTGCACCGGACGGCCCTTGCCACGGCGGGCGTACATCTCATGGCGCCAGCCCGCAATGGAATTGAGGATCGAGGCCGCCGTCTCGCGATGCACCTGCCAGCCCGAATTGATCGCGCGAAAGGCCTCCTCGCGCTGGGCGCGCTCGGGGTTCTGCAACTGGCCCGCGGCCTGGGCCAGCCCCAGCTGGCGCCCGCCCAGGGGCACGGTCATGCTGGCGGCCAGCGTGGTGTACAGGCTGCCCCAGGCGGTGTGCCCGTCGAGGCTCAGCGAGCTCTCGAGGGTTTCTTCCTCGGGACTCAGCAACTGATCACGCAGCTTGCGGCTCTGGGTCAGGTAAAAGCGCGACTCGGCGGCCAGTGGGTCCTGCAGGTAGACCTCCAGCAACTCGTCGGAAGCGCGCAGGGTGAACTGGTTCAACGGTTCCAGGGCCTGGGCCAGGCGGGAATTCTCGCTGCGCAGGCGGGCCTGCACTCCGCGGGCCAGGGCGTTGGAGCTCTCGACCGACAGCAGACAGCCCAGCCAGGTGCCCATGTTGGCCGCGATCAGCCCCGCTTCCCGCGACAGCCGGTTCAGTTCGCGCGCGGCGGCCACCAGCAGGGTCTGGCGCTGGGTGTCGCCGTCGGTGATCGACTCCAGCAGCGGGCCCATCTTCGTCGAGAGGGTTTCGATCTGGCCATGAAGTTCCAGAAACCGGCGGTGGTCTTCGAGAAATTCGGGGCTGTCCAGCGCCGGGTATTCGCAGGCGATGTTCCAGGCCGGGCCGTTGGGAGTGGACGAGGGGGCCGATGTGCTGTGCGGAACTGATTTCATGGTCTGTCCTTATGAGGGAGGGCAGCGGCGCCGCCCGGATGGTCGGCCAATATAGGGATCGCGCCCAGTTACACCGGGAATTCCATACCTTGGCGGCCCGCTTTGGCGCAAGCCGCGGAAACGCCCGGGGGGCGGGTTTCGCCGCTGGCAGCGCCCAGTCCAGAAGGAGAGCAGATGAAGATCATCCGTGCCCGGGCGATGGGCATGTGTTTCGGGGTCAAGGATGCCCTGGAAGCCGTGGATACCCTGCCCAATCCCGACGAAGTCAGCATTCACGGCGAGCTGGTGCACAACGATGTGGCCCTGCAGCAGATCCGTGCCCGCGGGGTGACCATGACCGGCGAGGAAGAACGGTCGACCCTGAGCGACCGACCCTGGCTGCTGATCTCGGCCCACGGCATCAGCGACCCGGAACGCGAGCGTCTGCTGAACGCGGGCAAGCAGCTCATCGACACCACCTGCCCGCTGGTCAAGAAAGTGCACAAGGCGGCCATCGAGCTGCACCGCGACGGGTATCATGTGCTGGTCATCGGCCAGCCACGCCACGTGGAAGTGCGCGGCATCACCGGCAGCCTGCCCGACAACTACACCGTGGTCGAGCGCGTCGAGGATGTGACCCAGTACCCGTACACGCGCCTGGGTGTGATCTGCCAGAGCACGACCGCACCAAGCAAGTCCGAGATCATGCTGGCCGAGATCCGGCGCTGCAACCCCGACGCCGACATCCGCCACATCAACACCATCTGCCGCCCCACCCGCCTGCGCCAGGAAGCGGTGGACGAGTTGCTGGACCAGGTGGAAGCGCTGGTGGTGGTGGGTGGCAGCAATTCCAACAACACGCGCGAGCAGGCCCGTCTGGCCCTGGCCCGCGGCATTCCCGCCGTGCATGTCCAGACCGCCGACCAACTGGATCCCCAGTGGTTCCGGCCTTTCCAGGTCGTGGGACTGAGCGCGGGTACCAGCACCCTGGACAGCACCATCGAGGAAGTCTACGAACGCATGCTGGCCATCGCCGATGAGCTCGTGCACGCGTGAGCGAGTGTGAGTCTCGGGTGACTCACACTCGCTCATGTTGAACCGGCGCCCCGCGCCAGAAAGAGTCCGCTTGCCATGCCCCATTCGCTGGACCCCGCCATTCAGGACTTCATCCGTCAGGATGTGCTGAACCGCTTCCTGGCCTATGTGAAGATCTGGACCACCTCCGATCCTGACAGCAAGGAGACTCCGTCCACGGCGCGTCAGTTCGACCTGCTGCGCCTGCTGGAAAGCCAGTGCCGCGAACTGGGCCTGAAGGATGTGCATCTGGCGCCCTCGGGTACCTTGTACGCCACCCTGCCCGCTAGCCCGGGCTGCGAACGGGCCGAAGCCTTCGGGCTGGTCTCCCACGTGGACACCTCGCCCGACCAGAGCGGCGAGAACGTGCGCCCCGTGTGCCACGAGAACTGGCAGGGCGAACCGATTCGCTTCAGCGCGGACGAAGCCCTGCGGCTGGCCGTGGAAGACTGCCCCGAGCTGGCAATGTTCCGTGGCGACACCATCATCACCTCCAGCGGCGACACCCTGCTGGGCGCGGACGACAAGGCCGGCGTGGCCGAGATCATGTGTGCGGCCGCCACCTTCCAGCGCTTTCCCAAGCTGCCCCACGGCGAATTGCGCCTGTGTTTCACCACGGACGAGGAAGTCAGCCGCGGCACCGAAGGAGTCGACCTGGACCGCCTGCCCACGGCGTGTTACACCATGGATGGCGGGCTGATGGGCGAGCTCGAGAACGAGTGCTTTGACGCCTGGCAGCTCAGGGCCACCTTCCGTGGCGTGGCCGTGCATCCCGGCAGCGCCAAGGGCGTGATGGTGCACGCCGGCATGGCCGCCGCCCGCCTGCTGGCCGCCCTGCCCGAAGCCGAGTGCCCCGAGCGCACCGCGGGCCGCGAGGGCTTCTACTATCTGGTGCATCTGGACGCCGGCCACGAAGAGGCCAGCCTGGTGCTGCTGCTGCGCGATTTCGAACCGGAACTGAACGCCGCACGTCGGCGATTCATCGAAGACTGGGTGAGCGCCGCCCGCCGCGCGGAACCGCGCCTGCAGGTGACTCTGGACTGGCAGCACCAGTACCAGAACATGCGCGAGAAGCTGGCCCAGCACCCCCACATCACCGAGCGCGCGGCCACCGCCATCGCCGACGCGGGGGTGACGCTGATCGCCAAGGAAATCCGCGGCGGTACCGACGGCAGCAACCTGACCGCCGCGGGCCACCCCACCCCCAACATCTTCACCGGGGGCATGCTCTATCACTCCAGGCGCGAATGGGTGCCGCTGAAGGCACTCTGCAAGGCCAGCGAGGTCATCGTGCATCTGGCCCGACGCTGGACCGAGGTGGAAGGACGCCCCGCATGAACCGCCCGAGTACACACTTCGCACTGCTGGCTCTGACGCTCTTGCCCCTGAGCGGGCAGTGCCTTGTGATTCACCCCTCACAGATCGACTTCGGCCTCAGCGAGACCGATGACTCCACCGCGGCCAGCGCCTGGCTGGTGAACGACCAGGAAGAGCCCCTGCTGCCCAGTCTGCTGGGCGACAGCGGCGACGCGATCCGCATTGGCGGAGAGCTGAGCGAGATTGCCCCCGGCGACAGCCTGCAACTGGAGCTCTGGTTTCAGCCCGAGCAGAATCTGGACTACGCGGGCAGCCTGGTCCTGGGTGGCAGCGAAGGCGCGGCCCTGCTGGAATACACGGGCGCAGGCGACTTTCCGGGTACCACCTGGGACGACACGGCCGGCCTCAGTGGCCAGGCCCTGCTGGATGTGCTGCGCGCACGCGTGCGCCAGCACAGCGTGCTCAGTTACACCACGGCCCGCACGCACATGTTCTCGACCATCGACAATGTCAACGGGCAGGTGGAGTGCGTCTACACCGGCACTCTGGTCACCACCTCGGGGATTCCTCCCGCGACCACGATGAATACCGAGCACAGCTGGCCCCAGAGCCGCTTCGAGGATCCGGACACGGCCACCACCGACCTGCACCATCTCTATCCCACCATGGCCACGGTGAACAGTTCGCGCAGCAATCTGCCCTTCGGCAACGTGGTCTACCCGGATGCGGGCTGGCCCCAGGGCGGCAGCTGGCTGGGCGAGGACGAGAATTTCATCCAGGTCTTCGAACCGCGCGACGAGCACAAGGGCGATGTGGCACGTTCGCTGCTCTACTTCGCGATCCACTACACCAACTGGTATGACTTTCTGACCTACATGGAGCCCACACTGCGCCAGTGGGCCGTGCAGGACCCGGTGAGCAACAAGGAGCGCGCGCGCAACACGGCCATCGAGGCCGTGCAGGGCAACCGCAACCCGCTGGTGGACCAGCCCGCCCTGATCGACCGGATCTACAGTTTCAGCGGCAGCGCCGACTTTCCCAACAACAGCAACCTGCAGTTCTGGCCCGCGGCCCTCGATCTGGGCGTGGAAACCGATGTCAACGAGACCTTCGCCTCGCTCGTGCTGCACAATGGAGGCAGCACGTCCGTGAGCCTCTGGGCCCTGGCCGCCACTCCGGCGCTGCTGGACTTCGACGGCTTTCCTGCGAGCCTGGCCCCCGGCGAGAGCCGTCTCTGGAGCCTGCGCCTCAGTGCGGACGCCGAACCGGGCGAGTACGACATCACGGTCAACTTCCGCAGCACGGCGGGCAACCGCAGTTTCCCGGTGCGCGTGACCCTGGCCGGCAGCGCCGTGCCCGATGCCGAGCCGCTTCCCGCACTGTTCACCCTGCACCCCGCGACGCCCAATCCCTTCAATCCGAGCACGCGCCTGAGCTTCAGCCTGCGGGAAGCGGCCTCGCTCTCGCTGGAACTGGTGGACATTTCCGGGCGCCGCGTGCGCCAGTGGAGCCTGCCCGGTCTGGGCGCCGGCGAGCACGAGCTGAGCTGGGACGGACTGGCCGACAGCGGCATGCCCGCAGCCAGTGGAGTCTATCTGCTCAGTCTGCGTGAGTCGCGAGGACGCGCGCAGCAGGTACAGCGTCTCCTGCTGCTGCGCTGAGGCCAGACACACGCGCGCGGCCTTGTACTTTCGCCCGCGCCAAGGAGGATCGATGCGCTTTTGCCTGCTGCTGTGGCTTGTGCCCCTGATCGCCGGGGCCGACCTGCGCCCCTTGTATCTCGACGGCTTCGGCGACGACTGGCTGGACAACCCGGACACGGCCAGCGATCCCGCCGGTGATGGAGGTGGCATCGATCTGCTGGAGCTGGGCATCGTCAACGATTCACGCCAGTTGATGCTGACGATCGCCTTGGGGCAGGAGATTCTGCAGCAGCAGGACAACGGGCTGGTGCTCTATCTGGACACCGACAGCGACTCGCAGACTGGTTTCCCGGCCGAAGGCCTGGGGTGCGAGCTGGTCTGGAACTTCGCCTCGCGCACGGGTACCGTGTACAATCAGGGGCAGAGCCAGACCGTGGGATTCGCCCAGCTGGGCCTGCGCATTCTGCCCAGCCACGCCAGCGACCGGTTCGAATTCGCCATGGCCCTGGACGCGGCCCCGCTGGGTCAGCCGCTCTTCGGCGACTCGGTCGTGCACGCGGTGCTGCGCGACACGACCCCCGGAGGAGACCGCCTGCCCGATTCGGGCTCCCTTGAGCTGCCGCTCGCCGGCGGCAGCGTTCCCGACCCGGAGCTGATCTCGCTGGAACGGGAACGCCCGCAGGACCTGCGCCTGCTGGCCTGGAACACGCTCTTCGGTTCGCTGTTCACCCCGGCCAACCAGGGCGCCTACGCACGCATCCTGGGTGCGCTCTCCGCCGACGTGATCGCGTTTCAGGAAATCTGGGACCAGGACGCCGCCACCACGGCCGCCACCCTGGACCAGCTGGACCCGCGTGACACCCCCTGGCAGGCCGCCAAGCTGACTTCGGGCAATGTGCTGGCCAGCCGCTTTCCCATCACGGCCAGCTGGCTCGTCAACCCCGACTACCGCAACACGGCCCACCTGCTGCAGACCGCCGACGCCCTGGGCACACCCCTGCTGGTGATCAACATCCATCTGCGCTGCTGCTCGGCCAATGCCCAGCGCCAGGAAGAGGCCGATTCGATCATCGCCTTCCTGCGCCACGTGCAACAGGGCGATTACCCGCAGATTGCCGCCAACACGCCCGTCGTGCTGTGTGGCGACTTCAACCTGGTGGGCGATCACCAGCAACTGCTGACCCTGCTCAACGGCGAGATCCAGGACACGGCCCAGTACGGACCCGCCAACCCGCCCGACTGGGACGGCAGCCCGCTGACCGACCTGCGCAGCTACCAGCTTGGCCGCCGCGACGCCTGGACCTGGTACGACGAGGGCGGCGCGGCCCCCTATTCGCCCGGCCGCCTGGACTACATCCTGTACACCGACAGCGTACTCGAGACGGGCCACCACGGCCTGCTCTGGACTCCCGTGATCCCCGCCGACAGCCTGAGCGCCTGGGGCCTGCAGGCCCTGGACACGCCCACCGCCAGCGATCACATTCCACGCTTCGTGGACCTGCGCCCGCCCACCCAGACCGGCCTGGGCGAGTCCGGCCCCGCCACTCGCCCCTCCGGGCTGGCTCTGGGACACAGCACGCCCAATCCCTTCAACCCCAGCACCATTGTGCAATGGAGCCAACAACGCGGCCAGCACATCCGTCTGGACGCCTGGTCCCTCGACGGCCGCCTGGTCGCCAGCCTGCTGGAGGGCTTCAGTCCTTCGGGTGAGCACAGCCTCACCTTTGACGGCAGCCAGCTGGCCAGCGGGTGTTACCTGCTCAGCCTGCGCGGGGAAGATGAAGTGGATGTGGGGCGGGTGTTGTTGGTGAAGTAGCTGGTAGTCAAACCAAGCGAAAGCAATTAGAATATTACCCAAAGTCAAATTTCATGTACACTTCGTTCCTCTATCTTGACTCCGACCTCTGATTCTTTTATAATAGGCCCCGGTGGCCGAATTCGGCCTTGCTCTTTGACCTTCCTAAGCTGGGCAGGTGAAACAAACGTTTCACGCTTATGAACGCGGGAAACCGCGACCGCATTGCGGTTCCGAACCCCTGCCGTACAGGCTGGCAGCGCTGTCGTGATGCGATGGACGCAACCGGTCATGCGGACACGGTTCAGAAACTCATTATGCACTTGTAGACCCCTGCCTGATCGCCCAGCTGGTGCTAGCGGACACGCCAATCATGGCGGTCAGTTACTCATCTAAAAGGAGGTCAAAATGAAATCCATTTTGCCCGAGGCCATTGAACGGCTTCAAGGTCTTAAGAGAGCACAGGGATCTACTGCAGAGTTCCAGCAGGAACTGAACGAAATCATCCATATGCTGGTTGAATTCGACTCAGTTCAGAGAATGGGAGAGACTTGCCAAGAGCGAAAGATCATTTTAAAGCTGGTCGAGAAAATTGCATGGTATATGCTTTTGCGACAAAGCGAAATTGGTGGTCTCGTATCCGAGCTAGTCAAAAAACTCTAGTGCATAGTGAATTCTAAATGAACATCGGGCTTGCAATAAAAAGTGTCAGAGTACGCAGTTCGTTTAGCCAGGAAGAATTGGCAAATGCAACCGGAGTAAGCACATCGTACATCTCTCTTGTGGAGCGGAACAAACGTGATCCAAGTCTGGGATTTTTAAAGCGTATAGCAGATGCGTTAGAAGTCCCATTACCAATTTTATTTTTGCTAGCAGAACAAAATGAAGCAGGTGAATCACGCTCTGCAGGTCGCTCCGTGGTTATCGAAGAGTTACTGCGACTTGCATTTTATAGTAGATAGTTGAGTAATGCCATATAATGTAAAGTCCATCAAATCACTAGCAAAGTTGCTTGATGTTGATGTTGAAGAGTTAGTTCGAATCGAGCAAAATCCAGAAAAATATTATGAGCCATTTGAAAAGAAAAGGGGAGAAAAATCAAGGTCAATTGACAATCCAACAGGCGAACTTGCAGCATTACAGATTAGAATCAAAAAGTTTTTGCTATGCGATGTGGATGTGTTCAGGCCTATTGCCACTGGAGGAGTTAAGGGGCATTCAACCAAAACCTCAGCGCTTTTGCATACTAACAAAGATTGCGTCGCGACTGTAGATGTAAAATCTTTCTTTCCTTGTGTAACAAATAATAAAGTCTATAAGGTTTTTTGCAATCTGGGTTACTCGCCGCCTGTGTCTCGAATGCTTACAAGAATTACCACTTATAAAGGCCATCTTCCACAAGGAAGTGCAACAAGTACGATTATTGCAAACTTGGCGCTATATAATTTTGATGAATATTTGTATAACCAATCTTTAAGGCTAGGGTGTGATTGCATTCGATTTGTTGATGACATCATCATCTCCGGTAGCTATGGCAAAGTCACGGAACTTGTAAGTTTGGTTTTCCCTGCTCTCCATAGAATGAGATTTTCCGTGCATAGAGCCAAAAAACTCAAAATCATGAAAAGCAATAAAAGACAGGAAGTTCTTGGATTAACCGTAAATAGAGCAGTCGGCGTCACAAAAAGTTATGTTGAAGAAGTCAGAACACAAATTGCATGTGTAGAAAAGTGTTCAGTCACAAGCTGCGTGTACTTAAAGCTGGTTGGAAAAATTCAATACATAGGAACTACTAAGCCAATTATTGCAGGGAACTTGATGCGCAAACTTCGAAACAGTCTAATGAGACCAGAGAAGGAGTGTTTGGCGAGTATTGAACAATAGCACCTAGAAACCTGTCGGACTTGTGGGCCATGATGGATCAAGCTCATGCGAAACGAGCAAGTCGACTATTCTGGCTGCTTGGAATGATGTGACTAGCAAGAAACGAGGCGAAAAAGTGGGCATGCTGGCCGCGGGTATGTGGACGCAACACAACACAAGCATATCAGGCCGACAGACGCCGAGAGGAACCTGCAGCGATGAATCCTTCACAGCCAACACCCATCGACGCCTACATCGCCGACGCACCCGAGGCCGTCCGGGAGATCCTGCAGCAGATCCGCCAGACCATCCGCCGGGAGGCGCCCGCCGCCGAGGAAGTGATCAGCTATGGCATGCCCGCCTTCCGCGGCAACGGCATGCTGGTGTACTTCGCGGCCTTCAAGGCGCACATCGGCGTGTATCCGCCGGTGAGCGGGGATGAGGAGCTGCAGCGCGAGCTGGCGCCCTTCGCGGGGCCCAAGGGAAATCTGAAGTTTTCCCTGGACCAGCCGATTCCGCTGGAGCTGATCGCGCGCGTCGTGCGCCAACGGCTGGTGCTGGATCAGGCCCGCCGACCCTCGCGACGCAAGGCTCCACCCACGACCTGACTCACACACTCAGCATGTTCAAGCGCGGCGGCGGGCCAATGCCACGCCCAGGCCGAAACTGGCGGCCCCGATGGCCAGCAGCACGGCACCGGGCACCAGCATTTCGGCCAGGCTGAAGCCCCGCCAGATCGCGCCTTCCAGAGACACCACCACCCAGCGCACGGGGCTGATCCGGCTGAGGGTCTGCATCCAGCCGGGCATGAAGATCAGCGGAATCATGCCTCCGCCCAGCATGGCCAGCAGGGACATGATGCCCCAGCCGATGCCGCTGGCGGCCTGCTCGCTCTTGCCCAGCAGCGAGAAGCAGAGGCTGAGCCCCACGAAACAGAGCGAACTCTGGAACACGGCCAGTACCAGCAGGCCCCAGGAAGCGGGCCGCAGGCCAAAGACCAGGGCGGCCACCGCGAACAAGAGGACACTGATCAGCAGCATGCTCAGCAGGGCGGCCAGCGCGCGCGAGGCCAGCAGCTCGAAGGCGCCCAGCGGGGCGTGTTCCAGGCGTGCGGTCAGACCGTTGCGCCGCTCGCCCACCATGGCCACCCCGAAACTGGCGGCACAGGCGATCAGGGCCCAGACCACGCCCTGGGGGAACGAGACGGCAAAGGAACTGGCAGGGCCCTTGCGAATCACACTTTCCTCGTGTGTCGTGATCTTCAGCGGCACGAATCCGTCGCCCGTGTTGGCCCGGGCCGCGCTGTCGGCCTGCGCGTGATTTCCCGTGGCCTCGACCACGGCGGAAAGGCTGTCCAGACTCTGATAGAATCGGTCCAGGCCCGCGAGCCAACCGGGCACCTGACCCGCCGGATCACGCAGCAGTTCACGCTGGCGCTTCAGCAGGGAGGTGGTGTTCTCGTTGAAACTGAAGAGGGTGTTGAAGCGCTGGGCCGCCTGCTGCTGAAGCAGGCCCTGCAGCAAACCGCCTTCGGCCTTGCGGCTGGGGTCCAGCCCCAGTTCGGCGCTGGGTGGCTGGCCCATGAAGAGGTTCTGGCTGTCGTCGCCAAAGCCCTGCGGCAGGCGCAACCAGGCGGCCACCTTGCCCCGGCGCACCAGAGCACGGGCGTCGTCGAGCGACGCACGCCGCACGGCGAGCCCCGGGTTGCCTTCCAGGCCCGTCACGAAGGCCTGGCTGGCGGCGCTGGAATCTTCGTCGGCCACCGCCAGACTGATCTTCGCGCCGCCGCCGCTGCCCCCGCCCGAGAACATCAGACCGAAGAACACCGAGAACAGCAACGGAAAGAGCAGCACGCTGAACAGCGCGCCGCGATCGCGCCAGAGCAGGCGCAGGTCTTTGTGTGCCAGCAACAGGATGCGGTCGAGCATGCGGGAACTCCCGAATTGTATGACAGACAGGGCGGGCCGGGGCCCGGGACTCAGTCGCGCAGGGCGCGGCCGGTGAGGTCCAGAAAGACCTGTTCCAGGTCGGGGCTTTCCACGCGCACCCGGCCCGGGTGGCCGTGGGCGGCCAGTTCCTGCAGGTCGCGCCAGGGCTCCTGGCTGAGAATGGGCTCGCGCCCCGGCAGCAGAATCCGGTGCGGACCGCCGTGGTTGGCCAGCAGGGTCTCCAGACTGTCCAGGGCCAGCAGGCGCCCGTGATCCATGATCCCGATGCGGTCGCAGAGCGCTTCCGCTTCCTGCAGGTAATGGGTGGTGTAGAGGATGGCCGCCCCGCGTTCGCGCAAATGCTTGACGCCCTCGAGGATCGCGGCGCGACTCTGGGTGTCCACGCCCACCGTGGGCTCGTCCAGAAAGAGCAGGCCCGGGCCGTGCACCATCGCCAGAGCCAGGTTCAGGCGTTGGCGCTGGCCGCCCGACAGCTGGCCCGCGGGGCGGTCCTTCAGATCTGCCAGCTGGGCAAAGTCCAACGCGTCATTGCACCCGCGGCGTCGTTCGGCCCCGCGCAGACCGTGCAGGCCGGCGAAAAGCTCCAGGTTCTCGTGCACGCTCAGGCCTTCGAACACCGAGCCGCCCTGGGGCGCCACGCCCATGGCGGCGCGGGCACGTGGCAGGCAGGGATCGAGCGGGCCACCTTCAGCCGCGATGCGCACCTGGCCCGAGTCCGGTGTGAGCTGGCCCGAGCAAAGGCGCACGAAAGTGGTCTTGCCCGCGCCATTGGGGCCCAGCAGGCCGACGATTTCTCCGGCGTGCACCTTCAGGCTCAGGCCAGCGACGGCCCGGACCTGCCCGAAGGACCGCACCAGCGTGTCCGCTTCCAGTTGTGGAGTCTGCATGGAATTCCTTTCCTGTAGGCCGCCAATCTGGCACAATGGCCGCTGGCGAGGAACCGGGAAAAAGCATTTGCGGAACTGACACTTGCGGCACCCGCCGGATTTCAACAGGATGGGGGTGCGTCCGCGGTCAACGAAGGACGCGTTCATAGCGGGAAAGGGCCTTGCGTGATCCAGATGGTCGATATCCGGCTTGCCCCCGAGCAGGCGGGCGACGAGCAGCTTTGCCGCCAGGCCGTGGCCCGCGTGTTGAAGGTGAGCCCCGCCCGGATCACGGAACTGCGGCTGCGCAAGCGCAGTCTGGACGCGCGCCAGCGCCAGATCGCGCTGCAGTTGCGCTATGAGGTCTGGGTGGACGAAGCCGCGCAGCCCGAACCGCCCTTGCTGCCCGCGCTGCCCGCCGTGCATGCGGCCCCGCGCGTGCTGGTGATCGGGTCCGGCCCCGCGGGGCTCTTCGCGGCCCTGAGCCTGATTGAGGCCGGCCTGCGCCCCGTGGTGCTCGAACGGGGCAAGGATGTGCGCGCACGGCGGGCCGACCTGGCCGCGATCCAGCGCCGGGGCGAGGTGCATCCCGACAGCAACTACTGTTTCGGTGAGGGCGGAGCCGGCACCTACTCCGACGGCAAGCTCTACACGCGCGCCACCAAACGCGGCGACGTGCACCAGGTGCTCTGCACGCTGGTGGCTCACGGAGCCCCCGCGGAAATTCTGGTGGAAGCCCATCCTCACATCGGTTCGAATCGCCTGCCCGCCGTGGTGCGCGCCATGCGCGAGCGGGTGCTGGAGCGCGGCGGCGAGATCCGCTTCGGCAGCCGGGTCACTGCGCTGCTGCGGGATGCGGGGGGCGCCACCGCCGGGGTGCGGCTGGAATCGGGTGAGGAACTGGACTGCCCGGCTGTGATCCTGGCCACCGGGCACTCGGCCCGGGATGTGTTTCAGCTGCTGGCGGCCGCCGGAGTGCGGCTGGAGGCCAAAGCCTTTGCCCTGGGAGTGCGCATCGAGCATTCCCAGGCCCTGATCAATCGTCTGCAGTACGGCGACCGGGCCAGCGACGAGCGCCTGCCCGCGGCCTCCTACCGTCTGGCCACCACCGTGGAAGGCCGGGGCGTCTTCAGTTTCTGCATGTGCCCCGGGGGCTTCATCGTGCCCGCCGCCACAGCCCCCGGCGAACTGGTGCTCAATGGGATGAGCCTGGCCCGCCGGGACTCGCCCTTCGCCAATTCCGGACTGGTGGTGGCCGTGGAACCCGAGGACCTGCCGGGCGACGACCCCTGCCGCGGTCTGGAGTTCCAGAGCCGCGTGGAAGTGGCGGCCTGGCAGGCCGGAGGCGGCACCCAGTGCGCGCCCGCCCAGCGGGCCCGGGATTTCGTGGCGGGCAAGGTCAGCCGCGCGCTGCCTGCCACCAGTTATCACCCGGGGGCCACCTCGGTGCCGCTGGAAACCGTGCTGCCCGAGAGCATCGCGCGCCGCCTGCGCCATGCCCTGCAGGATTTCGAGCGCCAGCGCCCGGGCTATCTGGCGGAGGAGGCCCTGCTGCTGGCCACCGAGTCGCGCACCAGTTCACCGGTGCGCATCCCGCGGGACCCCGCCAGCCTGGCCCATCCGGATGTGCCCGGGCTCTATCCCTGCGGCGAAGGTGCGGGCTACGCGGGCGGCATCGTGAGCGCGGCCATCGACGGCAACAAGGTGGCCAGGGCCGTGGCGGCCTTCATGGGGCGCTGACGAACGAAGCCATGCCTGACGCACGCGAGTGAAGGAGAGATCGGATGAGTCTGGAAACCTTGCTGAGCTACCGGATCCTGCAGGTGGATTCGCTGCAGATCACCGGTTACAAGGTGGTGCTGGTGATTCTGATCGTGCTGCTGGGGCGCGTGACTCTGTTCCTGATCAAGAAGGCCCTGCTGCGGCGCACGGAGGATTCGGTCTGGGACCGTGCGCGCCGCATGTCGATCTACCTGCTCTGCCGCTACATCATCTGGGTGGTGGTGATCCTGCTGGTGCTGCAGACCCTGGGCATCCAGCTGACCCTGCTGCTGGCCGGTTCCGCCGCTCTGCTGGTGGGGTTGGGGCTGGGCATCCAGCAGATCTTCAACGACATCGTGTCCGGCATCTTCCTGCTGGTGGAAGGCACGATCAAGCTGGACGACGTGCTCGAGGTGGACGGGCTGGTCTGCAAGGTCAAGGAAATCAGCCTGCGCACCAGCAAGGTCGAGACGCGCGACGACATCATCCTGATCATTCCGAATCACAAGTTCATCAACGACAACGTGATCAACTGGAGCCGCCAGCCCAGCATGCACGCGCGGTTCCATGTGGCGGTGGGCGTGTCATACAATTCCGATCCCGAGCGTGTCCGTCAGGTGCTGGTGGACAGCATGCTGGCCCAGTCGGACATTCTGGTCGAGGACCCCTGGCAGCCGACGGTGCGCTTCACGGGTTTCGGCGATTCGGCGCTCGAGTTCGAGATGCTGTTCTGGAGCACCCAGACCTTCCGTATCGAGAACATCAAGAGCGAGCTGCGTTTTGACGTGTTCCGGCGGCTCAAGGAAGCCGGCATCGAGATCCCCTTCCCGCAGCGGGACCTGCACATCAAGTCGATGCCCTCCGCGGAACACGGCTCGTCACGGGCACCTTCCGGAATCTGATTGCCTGCGCGGTCTTGGCCGGGCGCGGGATCTCAGGCGTCGGCAAGGGGCAGGTAGCGGTGTTCGACGAAGCGGTTCCAGCCCTTGCTCGTCCGTGATTCAACCACCCAGCTGAAGCCACCTTCCGCTTCGGGCCAGAACACCATGCGCGCCAGTCCCGCGGGCATCCGGGCTTCAAAGCCGATGGCCTCGGGATGCAGGTCGATGGCATCCGTCAGGTGTCCGTGCGAATGTTTGCCGTCCGAGGTGAAGGACCAGAATTCCGGCTGGCCGGAATCACCCACTCCGATCAGCGCGTGTTCTTCGTAGACCTTCGCCGAGCCCCCGGGACCGAATTCCCAGCGCACCGTGTGCTGCAGGTACTTGCCACCCAGCACCGGTTCCAGCCTCCGCAGGCAGCGCAAAGGCCCCATGGGTGAGTCCGCGCGGGCAATCCAGTGGCCCAGCAGGGGCTGGAACAGACCAAGTCTGCCCCGTCCTTTCTTCCAGAGTGAGGCCATCGGCTCTCCGGTTTCGTGTTGCATTCTGGAACGCCATGCCCGACGGATCAGTCGGCAAACGGACCCGCCGGTTCCTGGGGAATGATCAGCCACAGCAGCAGGTAGACCAGGATTCCCGGAAACGCCACCGAGACGATCGAGCCCACCACATAGATCACGCGGGCCATGGTGTGATCCATGCCGGTGCGGTTGGCCAGACCGGCGACCACGCCGGCGATCATGCGCGTATTGCGCGGGCGTTGCAGGAGAGTCGGATGAGCGGACATCGGGGGTCCTTTCGGATGGGTGTGCCTGAGAATGGAGCTGGCTGCAATCTGCTGTCCCATGATACGGGATCCGGCGGACGGCACGCAAGCCCGGGCATTCCATTGCGAAAGGATTTCACCACGGCGCAGCGGAAGAGTGAATCCTCCGCCGAGGTGGGTGTTGCGGTTGGTTGCAGGTTCCTGGGAGCACTCAGAGCGAGGCCCGGGGCAGATCCTTGAGCACGGTGGGGCAGACCCGCAGCTGGACATCGATCCTGCAGATGTGATTCACGAGCCAGTCTTCAAGTGACTTGACCAGCTCGGTGGCCACCGGGAGACTGAAACCGTCGTTTTCGAAGTCCTGCTGGAAGCGGGTCACGTACTGCACGAACTGGGCGTGGGCCAGCTGGTTGTTCTGCGCGGCCGGACACTTGTGCACGTGCATGCAGGTCTCTTCCAGCCCGAAATGCTCGAGGGCATAACTGGACAGCAGGTTGAGCCCGAACTGATAGATCGAGGAACAGTCTTCGCTTTGCAAGGCCAGCTTGAGTTCATCCACCAGAGCAAAGAGTCGCTGGTGCTGTTCGTCGATGGCTTCGATGCCCGTACAGAATTCGTCGCGCCATTCCATGATGCCTGTCTCCGGGTTGGCCCTGGCCGGCTTCTTTGCCATGCTGATGAAGGCACTATCGGCAGAACCTTGCTCAATCCTGCCCGAAACGGAGCCAGGTGTCCCCGCCGCATGTGCGCGGTGGGGACACCCGGCTGCAATCGACGGCTCATTTCCTGAACAGCGATTCCAGTTGTCCGGACACACGGGTCACATTTCTGGCCGCTTCCTGTGAGGTGGCGGCGTTCTTCTCGGCTTCGGCCGCAGCGGTGGCCACGCCCTTGATGTTCTCGACCACATAGCCCACGCCGGTGGAGACTTCGCTGGCGTTGCGCGCGATGCTCTGCACCGTGGTGGACTGTTCCTCGACGGCGGCGGCGATCGAGGTGGCGTAGCTGTCGATCTGGTCGATGACCTTGGCGATGCCTTCGATGGCCTCCACGCTCATGGCCGTGCCGTTCTGGATGGTCACGATCTGGTGGCCGATCTCCTCGGTGGCTTTGGCGGTCTGCTTGGCCAGTTCCTTGACTTCGTTGGCCACGATGTCCAGCCAGAAGGCCGCGCTGTCCAGATTGGTGACGATCTCGGCCGCCAGCTTGGTCGCGGTCAGGTCTGTGGCGTATTTGACCACCTTGACTCGAGGCGATAACCGAGCACGTCTGGGAAGTTCTGGTTGGCGGTGAAAATCGTGCCGTCCAGGTGAACTCGATCACAGCCTGGGCTTTGGAGATCGCGGCCAGCTGGCCCCGGAACCGCAGGCTGAGCGCGTCGCGACTGCCAAGGCGGACCACGAGTCCGATCCGGGCCAGCAAGCCGCGCATGTGCCTGCTGCTTGTGCCACCCCGGATACCGATCCCGGAACTGCGGCGGGCGTCATCAAGTACCCCCACCGGCATGACGCTCGGGCCGCTCCGGATGGCCGTTCAACCGCGCGAGGCACTCGAGCCCTGACCTGACTCACCGAAAGGAATTCACGATGCATGTTCAGTTCAGCACCGACAAGAACATCGAAGGTCTCGAGAAGCTTTCCGCCCATGTCACGGAGGTGGTGGAGAGGGCGCTGAGTCATTGCGGCGATCGCGTGACGCGCGTCGAAGTCCACCTGGGCGACGAGAATGGCCCCAAGGGTGGCCAGCACGACAAACGCTGCATGATGGAAGCCCGGCTCGAGGATCACAAGCCGCTTGCCGTCACACAGCACGCAGCCAACGAGAGCCAGGCCATCAGCGGCGCGGCGGGCAAACTGGCTCGCCTGATCGAGAGCACTCTCGCCAAGCGCAGCGACCAACAGCTGCGCCGGTCCGACCCCCGCTCCCCGGTTTCCGATCTCTCATGAGCGACACCACGGCCAGCCTGTGGCACAGCGCTCTGTCGCCCAAGGGCCGGGTCATGGGTGAGCCCATGCACGCCCAGCCTGATCCGCCTGATCGCTGGTGAGCGTGAGGTGCGCTTCCTGGTGGTCGGAGGCGGGGCCCTGAGTGGGTCTCACGATGGCAGTGGCATGAGGCGGGGCGGTCAGGTGGCCGGTGTGCACTGGATGTGGTTCCCCACCATGGTCATGGTCGGAGTCGGCCTGCTGCTGGGCTGGGTTCTCTTCGGCAGAAAGTAGCCGGGCGCGTGGGGAGCCGAAGCACGATTTCTGCCTTGCGGCAAGGCTGTTGCCTGCCCGTGGTTCGCAGCTGGAGCCGTGATGCTCGGTTGGTGCGCGCCGGCCGTTGGCTCAGCTCACCGACTGGCCCGTGTGTCACGCCCCATCCGTCAGGGAAGCGCCCCACTGGCGGGGAAGAGACGCAGGCGGGCCGAGATCGAGGCATTTTCCTTGACGTCCCCACCGAACAGACCCACCACGTCAAGGGTGTGGTTGGCACCTGACAGGGCCAGCTCCGAGCGCCAGCAGCGGTTGACGGAGCCGATGCGGATCTTGCTGCCGCGGTTCGCCATCAGACCCCAGATCACGAGGGAACCGAGCACGGGGATCACCGACAGCAGCGCCATCATCACGCCCCAGAGCAGGGGTGTGGACATCCCCAGCCACCGGAACATCAGCCCTCCCCGCAGGCCATGGGCGGCTGAGACCACCAGAGTCCGCAAACGGCGGCAAAGAGCGGTTCTTCCAGACGTGCCGACTTCCGGACTTGGATCGCAGGAGTGGCTCTGGACCCCGATCCATATGACCGCTGGGAACCATCAGAATGAAGGAGTGAGATGCCGGGGCAAGCCGAGAACCCGAAGGTTGGGGGATGGGCCGCGGAAGCCGACCTGTGGCGGAGCAGAACACAAAGGGTTGCGAAGCATTCGCAACCCTTTGTGTTGAGTCAAGGCTTTCAGCCACTACCCCGCCAGGACTCGAACCTGGAATGTCTGAACCAAAATCAGAAGTGTTGCCATTACACCACGGGGTAAGATCACGAGGCTTCCGGAGCGCGAGACTTCCCGAGAAAAGAACAGGAATCACACGCGTTCCGGAAGCCTCGCGCCGCGCAAGCTAAGATCCTGCCAGCAAACTGTCACGGGGTGCCGCTGCCGCTGCTCCAGCCGATGTGGAATTCCCGGACCCACTCGCCGCCGGGGGCGAGCGCATGGCCGTTCCAGCGGGCGACCGCGAGGTCCAGCTGGAGCACACCGGCCGGGCGCTGGCGGCCGGAGAAGGCCAGGCTCAGGGGCTGACGGCAGTCCAGGCGCAGGCGGCGCCAGTCCTGGCGTTCGAGGATGCCTTCCAGCAGGCGTACGTGGTCGGGGTCGATGCCTTCGCGGTGGCCTTCGTCGATGCGGCCACCAATGTTCAGCCCGGGGGGATTGGCGCCGTGCAGCGATTGGCCGCCTTCCAGTGACAGGCCCAGCAGGCCCGGCTCAAGGGTGATCGCTCCGATGCGGGTGCTGCTGGTGCGCTGGTCCAGTTTGAGTGCCAGGTCCAGCAGGCGGCTGTTGGGTTGCCCGGCGCCCATCAGGCTCTGGCCACCGTGGGTGTAGCTGCTGATCTGGTGGAAGTGGCTGCCGAACCAGGGGCGGATCCGGCGTTGTTCGGCGATGAACCAGATGCTGCGCCTGCCCGTTCCGCCCAGCGGGTTGAGGACCTCCAGCGGGGGCGCCCAGGCCAGGCCCAGCAGGGTGGCGGTTTTCTGGCCTTCGGCGTCGCTGCCGAAATCGCCCAGAGTGTAATCGTCCATGCTCAGTTCGCCGTAGAGCATCCCGGGGCCGGGCAGCCAGCGGGGAAGACGGACACGCAGGTCGGCGAAGAGCAGTGTGTTGTCGCGGTCGCCCGAGGCGTGCTGCTCGCTCCAGAGGAAGTTCACCGGGTTCAGGTAGCCGGGGCCCGGGAACTCGTCGCCCACCACCACCAGTTCGCCCAGACCGGCAGCCCAGCTTTTGCCACGCAGGTCCAGGCGATGTCCCACCAGCCACTTCTGGCGCCAGGGCTGGCGCACACGGACCGGATCCGCGTGCAGGGCCAGCGAGTCCACCAGCTGGCTCTCCAGTTCGGCCGTGATGAAGGTGAAAGCCAGGTCCCCGGAGTCAAGGCTGGTGCGGAAAAGATTGATCCCGGGGGCGCGTTCGCCGCGCAGGATCACTCCACCCAGCAGACCGGGCCCCCAGGTGGGCTGCTCACGTCCGATGCTGACGCGCAGCGTGCTTTCGCTGCCCAGCGCATGAGCCCAGCCCAGCCGGGCCAAGGTCTCGTCGTGGGTCAGGCTCCGGCCATCCGGGGAGGTTTCCTGCCAGAGCCAGCTGGTCGAGCGCTCAAAGCCCGGGTGATTGCGCGCGGCCAGGTCGCCCGTGAGCTGGGCATCGCGGAAGCTGAGCTGCACCGCCCATTGATCCAGCCAGAGAGCTTCCAGATCCAGCCCGTTGCCCGCTTCCTGCATGCCTGACTCGCGGGATTTCCAGTCCCGCACGGTCAGCACGGGTGCCAGCGCCAGCGCGAGATCGGGCTGAGTCCAGCGAGCGGGCGCCCAGCGTGCCAGGCCATTGGAATCAAGATCCTGACTGGCCAGACTGGAACGGGGACCCGATTCTGCCGAAAGAACAGGACTGCGAGCCGCCGGCCAACTGGCTGCAGGCGCTCGCCGATCCCTTTCCAGCAACCAATCCAGGCCCGCATGCAGGCGCAATTGCGGGTCAGCCGGGTGGTCCAGCGGCGAGATGGACCGAGCCTCGGCTGCTGCCAGCGGGAGCAGCAGAAGCAGCGATTTCAGGAACCGATTTTTCATTCGGCGAATATAGTTCCGGTGTTCCTCGCCTGGAACCGCACCTGCCGGGAAACGGTCGGGCGTTGGAAGCACCCTGTTTTTGTGGTACTTTCGCGCTTCGCGGTGGTGCGGCCCAGCTTGAATCGGGGCCGGTTCCCCCCATCGCCCGGCACAGGCGCCCATCAGAAGCTTGAGCCAATCCCGATAGATCAGGGTCCTGAATCTGCAGGACGAACGCACCGGACCCAGTCTGGACTCACCGTCGCACAAGCCTTTCGTATAACGACACTGGAGGGAATTGAACCCATGAAACGACTGCTTCTTGCCTCTTTGCTGGTCACCGCCGCTGGCGCATTCGCCGCGGGCCATCTTGGTACCAGCCACAAAGGGCCGTCCGAACGTCTTGACAATGCGTCCCGCGATGGCGAGCGCACCGACTCCCTGTTCTTCTTCGAGGACTTCGAGAACGGATTGAACGGCTGGACTTCCATTGACATCACCGCCGTGCAGCCCGCCTGGCACATCGACGCAACAGGCGGGTTCGATGGCAACTCCTGGTGGAGCGGCGACGCCACCATCGGGGGCTATGACAATCATTGGCTGCATTATCTCGAAACCCCCACCATTGACCTGACGGGTACCACCGCCCCGACCATGAGCTTCCAGATCAACCACTGGGTGGAAGCACCCGGCGGCGAGCCTGCCGGCTACAACGCCTGGGACGGCGGCAACGTCTGGGTGTCCGTCGACGGTGGTGACTGGACCGTGCTCGACGGCTTCACTGGCTATCCCTACAACGCCACCAGCCTGTATTCCTTCGGGCTTGAGTTCGGCATGGGTACAGGAATCGCCGGCTGGGTCGGCAATTCCAGTGGCTGGCATGCCGCTGCCAAGGACCTCAGCAGCTACACGGGATCGACCGTCCAGTTCCGCTTCGCCTTCTGCAGCGATCCCGGTGCCAGCACCGTGGACGGGGGCAACGTCGACTGGTTCGGTTTCCGCGTGGATGACATCCTGATCATGGATGGCAACACCACCCTTTTGAGCAACAATGCCGACGACGCTCCGGTGCCTTCCGAATTCACTCTGGTGAATGGCGAAGAAGCCTCCGGCGACTGGTGGGAACTGACCACCGACTATTCCCACAGCCCCACCACGGCCGCCCGTTGCAGCGTGTTCCCCAACCTGCGTGACGGACTGACCACGCCCTGGATCACCCTTCCCGAAAACTGGGAGTACTGGTTCCAGTGGTGGCTGATTTCCGATCTGCGCGACTTCGCCGGTTCCGGCGGCACCAACCTTGAAGACTATTACCGCGTCGAGGTGCAGGTGCAGGGCAGCATCGAATGGACCTACCTGCTGCACGACTACTCCGATGTGGGTCGTCCGGGCTTCAATGTCGACGAGAACAACCTGGCCTGGGATCAGTACGACCCCCTGCTGGATCCCTTCAACGACGGCACCGCCAGCCTGACCCCCTACGCCGGTGAGACAATTCGCCTGCGCTTCGTGGTGATCACGGACGACAACGACGACGGCGGCACGGGTGCTGGCCTGATCATCGACGACTTCCAGATCTGGGGCAGCAACGTGCTGGCCAACGATCTGGGTGTGACCGGCGTGTGGGGCTCCTGGCCGCGCACCCAGGGCGTGCCGATGGATGTGGGCGTCGACCTGCGCAACTACGGCAGCAACGCCGCTCAGCAGGTGCTGACCTGGGTGGATGTCAATGGCAACCACGTGGGCTTCATCAATCCCCGTCTGGACGTGGCACCCCTGAGTTCCGCCAGCGGCCAGATCCAGTTCACCCCGTCGATGTCCGGCGACATCAGCGTGCGCAGCTACGCCGTCTTCGGCGACGATCAGAACGCCGTCAACGACACCAGCTACGCCGACTGGACCCTGGGCACCAGCCCCGACCTGACCTTCGGTTACTACTACCATGGTGACGAGATCGCCACGATCTTCTTCGTGGAGCCCGGCGAAGGCCCCTTCTGCTACTTCGACCTGGCCGAGAACTTCGGCGCCGGCGACATTTCGCTGGACACCATCACCGCCGTGCTGGGTGACAACAATACCCCGCACAACGGACACAGCGTGGTGATTCACATCTACGCCGACAATGGTGGTACGCCGGGTGCCGAGCTGCACAACCAGACCATCAACCTGACCAATGTCCAGACCGGTGCCGTGCTCTACGAGTGGGCCCTGAGCACTCCCGTGACCGTGTCCGGTGCCTGCTGGATCTGGCTCGAGATGCCCGACGGTTTCCCCGATGCCATCGGACACGATCTGGTCTGGAACGGTGGACACTACGGCATCAGCGATGGCACCAGCTGGGATCTGGACTGGTCGACCCCGGCCGGCCAGGACGCCAGCCTCTACCTGTTCGCCAGTGGCTCGTCCACCGGCACCGACGTGGTCGTGGGCCCCAGCCGCCCCGCCAGCTTCGAGCTGTCCGAAGCCTACCCCAACCCCTTCAACCCGAGCACCCGGATTGACTTCCGTGGCCCCGCCGGCCAGGAAACCAGTCTGAAGGTCTTCAACCTGATGGGCGAGGAAGTGGCCACCCTGTTCAGCGGCACCACCGACGGTGCCAGCCAGAGCGTGAGCTTTGACGCCAGTTCCCTGTCCAGCGGCGTGTACTTCACCCGCCTGGTCAGTGGCCAGCACGAAGCCACCCGCAAGCTGCTTCTGGTCAAGTAGCCCAACGCATCACGCACAATAAGGCCCCCGGCACCCAAAGGCCGGGGGCCTTTTCTTCTGAAAGACCGGCCACTTTGCGACGCGCCCAGCTCCCGAAAGGAGCACAACCGGCCAAAACCAATTGCCCGCCCCGAATTGTCCCATCCGCCAAGTTCCCGAAGGGAACACAGGCGCACACAAAAAGGACTCCGCGGGGCCAAAAGGAAGCAGCAGTTTTTCGCAGCGCGAAAAACTGCGCCTTCTGACACGGTTGTTGCGAAGCGACAACCGTGTCAGAAGCCGGGGTGGTGGAACTGGTAGACACAGGAGACTTAAAATCTCCTGGCCCTCGGGCCGTACGGGTTCAAGTCCCGTCCCCGGTATGCTGGCCCTGAACGGAGAAGGCCCGGAGTCCACAGGATTCCGGGCCTTCTTGATGCATGCAGCATTCGGCTCACCCTTCGAGCAACTCGCTCAGGTCGGGGTCGTCGCCGTTCTCGTCCCGTTCGATCAGCAGGATGCCGCCCAGTGGCACCAGCAGGTACTCGCTGTCGGCGTAGCGGATCTCGATCGCACTCTTCTGCAGGAAGAGCACGTAGTCGCCCACTTCCACTTCCATCGGCAGGTAGCGCGCTCGCGGTGTCGTCTCACGCCAGGCTTCACCGCTGGAGGACTCCGGGTCGGGCAGGGGAGTACCGGGGCCGACGGCCACGACCCGCCCGCCCTTGACGGTCTGACCGGCTGTCACACTGGGTGGCAGATACAGCCCGGCTCCCGTGCGCGCACCTCCGGTATCCGGATCGATGAGAACCCGGTCGCCCACCACGCGCAGTCTTTGCAAGGATCGTGTCATTCTCCCTCCCTGTTCCAAGGAGTCGTGTGTCAGGACTGGGGAACCAGCACCAGCAGGCCCAGCGGCGGCAGGTTGAGGCTGAGTCGGGCCGGGAATTCGCCCCAGTGTTCATCCCAGGCCACCGCGCTGCCGCCATTGCCGTGATCGGTTCCGCCATACAGTGAGCTGTCCGTATTCAGACGTTCCTGCCACGTGCCCGCGTGAGGCACGCCAAGCACGTACTGGTTGCGGGGCACCGGAGTGAAATTGCCCACCACCAGCACACTGGCGCCCGTGCGCGGATCCCTGCGGATGAAGGCGTAGACGGAATTGACCGCATCGTCCACCACCACCCACTGGAAGCCTTCCTGGCGGTGTTCGGCCACGTGCAGCTCGGGGCGTTCCCGCAGCAGACGGTTCAGGTCACCCACCAGACGTTGCACACCAGAATGGGCCTGGTGATTCTGCAGGCGCCAGTCGATGTCCTTGCCCTCGCTCCACTCGCTGTACTGGCCCAGTTCGCCCCCCATGAAGAGCAGCTTGGCGCCCGGGTGGCACCACATCCAACCGTAGTACAGGCGCAGGTTGGCCAGCTTCTGCCAGGAATCGCCGGGCATTTTCGAGAGCAGCGACCCTTTGCCGTGGACCACCTCATCGTGGGAGAGCACAAGAATGAAGTTCTCGTGCCAGGCGTACATCATCGAGAAGGTCAGCAAGTCATGATGGAAGCGCCGGTGCACGGGATCCAGCTGCATGTAGCGCAGGGTGTCGTGCATCCAGCCCATGTTCCACTTGTAGTTGAACCCCAGCCCGCCTGTGTACACGGGACGCGAGACGGCTGGCCAGGACGTGCTTTCCTCGGCGATCGAGAGCACTCCGGGGAATTGGCGGAACAGCTCGGTGTTCAGTTCCCGCAGGAAGTCGATGGCATCCAGATTCTCGCGGCCCCCATAGGCATTGGGCAACCACTCGCCTTCCTTGCGACTGTAATCGAGGTAGAGCATCGAGGCCACCGCATCCACGCGCAGGCCATCCACGTGGTATTCGCTGATCCAGTAGAGGGCGTTCGAGATCAGGAAGTTGCGCACTTCGCGGCGGCCATAGTTGAAGATCAGGGTGCCCCAGTCGGGATGCTCGCCCAAGCGTGGGTCTTCATGCTCGTAGAGGGCACTGCCGTCGAAACGGGCCAGGGCGAAATCATCCTTGGGAAAATGCGCCGGAACCCAGTCGAGGATCACACCATACCCGCGCTGGTGCAACAGGTCCACGAAGGCCCGGAAATCGTCGGTGCTGCCGAAACGGCGGCTGGGCGCGAAGTAGCCGGTGACCTGGTAGCCCCAGGACCCATCGAAGGGATGTTCCATCACGGGCAGCAGTTCCACATGGGTGAAGGCGGTGCCGTCCAGATAGTCGGCCAGCTGGGCCGCCAGTTCCCGGTAGTTCAGCCAGGTGCCTTCGGCATCGGGATTCCAGGGCCGGCGCCAGCTGCCCAGGTGCAGCTCGTAGATCGAGAGCGGCTGCCCCAGCGGCTCGCGTGTCGTGCGGGCATCAATCCAGGACTCATCGCCCCAGGTGTGTGCACTGCCGCTGGTCACGATGGACGCCGTTTCGGGCCGCAGGCAGGTTTCATAGGAATATGGATCGGCCTTGGTGATCCGGCGGCCGTCGGCCACCAGCAGGCTGTACTTGTAGCGCAGTCCCGGTTGCTGATCGGGCAGGAAGAGTTCCCAGAGTCCGCTCTCGCCCCGGTTGCGCATGGGATGGGCCTGGGGATTCCAGCCATTGAAATCGCCCACCACGCTCACCTGGCGCGCATTGGGCGCCCAGACCACGAATCGCAGCCCATCGACGCCCTGATGGGTGCAGGCACGCCCCCCCATGCTCTTCCAGCTTTCCAGCAAGCGTCCTTCCTTGAACAGGTGCAGTTCCATGTCGTCCAGCAACGGCGCGAAGAGCCAGGGAGAATGGGCGATCCAGTCCGGTTTGCCGGCGACCACATGGCGAAAAAGAACCGTGCTGGCATCGAGGGTCGTTGTCAGTTCCAGCTCGAACAGCCCCTGCCCGTTCCCTTGCAGCTCGAGTTCCTGTCCACCTCGTGCATCCTGCAGAAAAAGAGAGTCGCAGCCGATCTCGAGCAGACGCAGCTGAAGCCCGCCACGGCGTCCGGGGCGAGGGTGTTGGCCCAACCACTGGAAGGGATCGTGAAGCGGCAGCTGGGGAAAGTTCTGGAAGACATTCATGGCGGATCCTGTTCGAGTGTCCGGATTTTCCGGAAGTTAAGGCAAAGTCCGTCCTGTTGGGCGATTCGGACCATGGGAAATGCGCGGGATGACGCATTGGAAATTCAGGTTCCAGGCTCGAATGGCTTGCCTGAGTGCCGATGCCGGATTAAGTTCAGGCTCCACCAGATCCTGACCTCACATTCGCCTTGTCAAGTTCCGGTTTTTCACTTCGGAAAGATGCCCTGTGTCCCTTGATACGATCATCTGGTGCGTGGCCCTGCTGCTGACGCTGCTGGTGCCGCTGTTCTATGTCCTGCGGGAGCGCAATCGCTCGGCCCGGGCCCAGGAAGCACTGGAGCTTTCCCGGGAGACCGGGCGCGACGAACCCCCCTCGCTGCACCCCGTCATCACCAGCCGCTGTGCGGGGATGGGCGCCTGCGAGCGGGTCTGCCCGGAAGGCAAGGTGATTGGCCTGATCCAGAACCGGGCCCATCTCATCGATGCCGCCCGCTGCATCGGCCACGGAGAATGTGCCGAGGCCTGCCCCGTGGATGCGATCCGTCTGGTCTTCGGCACCGCGCGTCGCGGGGTGGATCTGCCCGAGGTGGGCGGCGATTTCCAGTCCACCGTCCGTGGAGTCTACGTGGCCGGCGAATTGGGCGGGATGGGGCTGATCCGCAACGCCTTCACTCAGGGGCGACAGGCCATGCAGGCCATTTCGGCCGACCTGAAGAACGATTCCGCGAAGAGCGATGCCGAGGTCCTGGATGTGGTGATCGTGGGAGCCGGCCCCGCCGGGCTGAGCGCGGCGATCCAGGCACGCCTGGATGGGCTGAAGGTCGAGTTGCTCGACCAGTACGGGCTGGGGGGTGCGGTGTTGAGCTATCCACGGCGCAAGCTGGTGATGACCCGTCCGGTGGAAGTCCCGGGTCAGGGTCAGTGGAAGCATCACAAGATCGGCAAGGAAGAGCTGCTGGAACTGTTCCAGACGGCAGCCCACAACGCGGGCATCGAGGTGCGCGCCCCATGGCAGGTCACCAAGGTTCTCGGGGAGCTGAATCAATTCGTCGTGCATGGCCCCGAAGGCGCTACCCTGCGTGCGCGGAGAGTCCTTTTGAGCATTGGCCGACGCGGCACACCACGCAAGCTGGGCATTCCCGGAGAAGACTCGAACAAGGTGTCCTACCAACTGCTCGAGCCGGAAATCTGGGCCGGCAGCAAGGTGCTGGTGGTCGGTGGTGGCGACAGTGCCCTGGAGGCGGCCGTCGCCCTGGCTGGAGAAGGCTGCGAGGTGAGTCTTTCCTATCGCCAGGACACGCTGGCCCGGGCGCGCGAAGCGAATGTGGCCTCCTTCGAGGGGGCCGTGGCCACTGGCCGGATCCGTTCATACCTGTCGAGCCAGCTGGTGAACATCCAGGGCTCCTGCGTGCTGTTGAAACAGAAGGACACGGACGTGCTGCTCGAGAATGACCACGTGTTCATCTTTGCCGGCGGCGAGTTGCCCACGGCCTTTCTCGAAGGCTGCGGAATCGGCATGCGACGCCATCACGGGAGGCTGGATGACTGAGCGATTCGGGATGCTGCCCTTGCTGGTGGCTCTGGTTCTGGCCAGCTGCGGGGGGCCGCAGAAATCCACACCGGCTCCCGCACAGGAGTCTCAGGATTCGCTGGCGAGTGCGCCCACGGATTCCATCGCCGTGCTGAGCGTGCTCTGGGACCGCCACCCAGGGCATGTGCCGGTGGCCCAGCGCATCGGGCAACTGCTGGAAGAGGCGGGCCGCAACGAAGAGTCCCTGGTCTGGTGGCGACGGGCCCGGGAGGCGGATGCCCCTGAGAACAAGCCTGCCTATTGGCTGGATCACGCGCGCCTGCTGCACGCACTCCGCCGCGACACCGAAGCCGCCGCCTGTCTCGACAGCCTGCTGGAGAGTCGTCCCGATTGGCCCGAGGCATTGTACAACCGGGGCGCGCTCTGTGTGAACACAGGAGATGCGGCCGGGGCACGCCGCCATTGGAGCCGCTTGCTGGAACTGGCTCCCGACCATCCCATGGCCGAGCGCGTGAGTGCCTGGATGTCCAGCCAGGGTGGCATGCAGTGATCCGATGTCCGTTGCGCATGGGCTGGCTGTTGCTGGCGTGTCTGCTCCTTGCCCTGCCCGCGGGAGCACAGCTCTCACCGGGCAAGCTGGCCAGGCCCCACGCCGCCCTCGAGGGCCTGACGAAATGCACCTCCTGCCACGAGCTCGGGAAGTCGGTCAGCGATGACCGCTGCCTCGTCTGCCATACGGAGATCAAGGACCGCGCCGGTGCCGAGCACAGTGTCCACAGTCGCAAGGAGCTGTCTGGCAAGACCTGCGCCAGTTGTCACTCGGACCACCACGGGCTGGACTTCGAGTTGATTCACTGGCCCGATGGTCAAGAAGCCTTCGATCATTCCCGCACAGCGTTTGAATTGAAAGAAGCGCACGGGGAACTTGATTGCCGGAAATGTCATAAGCCGGAACTGCAGCGCACGGATCTGGTGACACGTTACCCCAATCTGGTTCCCGAGCGCAGTTTTCTGGGCCTGCAGAGCGAATGCCAGGCCTGCCACACGGATCCTCACAAGGAAAGCCTGGGAGCGGATTGTCTGCGCTGCCACGGCCAGACCGCCTGGGACAGACTGCCCGGATTCAAGCATGAGGACAGCTGGCCCCTGGAAGGCGCTCACAGCAAGGTGGAGTGCGCCAAATGCCACAGGTTTCCCGCAGGCATGACGGACAAGGATCCCCTGAACGGTGCCCGGACCTGGACCGGGCTGGCCCATGATGCGTGCGTGGACTGTCACACCGACCCGCACGAAACCCGTTTCGGCAACAACTGCCTGGACTGCCACAGCATGTCCAGTTTCAAGGATGCGGGTGGCGGATTCGATCACTCGCGCACCCGCTGGCCCCTGACCGGAGCACACGTCAAGGTCTCCTGCGCCAGCTGCCATGGCAACAGGCGCCAGAAGATGACCATGGCCTTTGCCGCCTGCAAGGATTGCCACGACGGCCCGCACGGGACACAGTTCAACCTGCCTGCGGAAAAGGCCAGGGCCTGCGAGGCGTGTCACAACGATGCACGCTGGAAACCGGCCCGGTTCGGCTTTCAGGCCCACGCGGAAGCGGGCTGGCCCCTTGAAGGTGCCCATGGCGCGATTCCCTGTGCCCTTTGCCACACGCTCGAGAAAGACAGCAAGGTCATCCAGTATCGAGGACTGGCCAGCGCCTGCGTGGACTGCCATGATACTCCGCACGGGGAACGGCCGGCGGAGGAGAGTTGCGAGCAGTGCCATACCCCCAATGACTGGACCCTGGCGGACTATGATCATGGTGAGACCAGGTTCCCGCTGAAGGGCAAGCATGCCCAGGTTTCGTGCCGGGACTGCCATCGGGCGGAAGAGGAAGCGACGGCAGTGCCCCTGTCGGGCTGGGATCTGAGCTGCCTGGGCTGCCACGAGGATCGCCACGATGGCCAGTTCGCCGAAGGAGAAACACACGGGGCCTGTGAAAGCTGTCACAGCGAGGATGGATTCAAACCCGCAACCTTCGATCACCAGTCGCAAAGTCGTTTCGCGCTGGATGGTGCCCATCAGGGGCTGGCCTGCGCCCTGTGTCATGCATCGCGCGAGCGAGCCGATGGCACGCAGGACCGGATCTACCGACCGCTGCCCTTCGCCTGTGTGGATTGTCACGGAAAGACGGGTGGCCCGGACGACGAACTGAAAGAGGGGGGAACCGCCCCATGACGGACAGATCATTGTTTCTGGTGCTTCTTGGGTGTCTGCTGTTCGGGCTGTCCCCGACGGTTGACGCTCAGGACAGCATGTCCGGCGAGAACCCCCACGGCGACCTCAAGGGCATGGCCTGTACCGTCTGCCACAGCACCGAGGCCTGGACTCCGCTGTCCAGCTCCCTGCAATTCGAGCACGGGCGTGATACGGGCTATCTGCTGGAAGGCAGCCATGCCGAGCTGAGCTGCAGCGAGTGCCATGGTCTGGAGTTCGCGGGTCTGCCTTCCAACTGCGAAGGTTGTCATACCGACGTGCACCATGGAACCGCAGGAGTCGACTGTCAGCGCTGCCACAATCAGGAATCATGGCGCGACGAGGGCGGTTTCCGGCGCGCACACGACAGCAGCGCCTTTCCCCTGACCGGCGCCCATCGCGGCCTGAGCTGTACGGCCTGTCACGATGGCCAGAACTTCAGCGAGGCACCACTCGAATGCGCGGGCTGTCACAGTCTGGACTACCTGAACACGAGCACTCCGGCGCACACCAGCGCAGGATTCTCCACGGACTGCTCCAGTTGCCATTCCCCGACGAGCAACGACTGGAGTTCGTCCTTCGACCATCCCGCCAGTTTCCCCCTGAGTGGAGGACACTCGGGTCCGGCCTGCAACGCCTGTCACCTGCCCGGCATTCCCATGGAACAGGTCGAGCGTGAGTGCTCGGGCTGCCACAACGCCAGCACTCTGGTCAGCGACCCGGATCACGGCGGCAGCCTGTTCGCGGGGACCTGCAATACCTGCCACAGCACCAGTGCCTGGAATCCGGCCGAGTTCGACCACGGGTTGAGCAGATTCCCGCTGGAGGGCCAGCACGGCACCACCGACTGCAACGCCTGCCATCAGGTGGGCAGCACGCCGCGTTTCACCGGGCTGGACGATGCCTGCGTGGCCTGCCATCAGACCGATGCGGATGCGACCCCCGATCCCGACCACTCGGGTCCGGCCTTTGCCGGAGACTGCGCCACCTGTCATACGCCCGCCGACTGGAGTCCTGCGGAGTTCGACCATGAGCTCAGCAGTTTCCAGTTGACCGGCGCCCATGTGGACGCCGAGTGTGCCGCCTGCCACCAGCCCGGTGGCAGTGTGCAGTACACGGGGCTGGATGATGCCTGCCTGGCCTGCCACCAGACGGTGGCCGATGAGACCACTGACCCGGACCATTCATCCACGGCTCTCAGTGGGGATTGTGCCGTGTGCCATACCACGGATGCCTGGGCGCCTGCCGAA
Source organism: Candidatus Delongbacteria bacterium (assembly GCA_020634015.1). Classification (NCBI taxonomy): domain Bacteria; phylum Candidatus Delongiibacteriota; species Candidatus Delongbacteria bacterium. The sequence continues at coordinate 194,409 of JACKCN010000006.1, forward strand.
TTCGATCATGCCCTGAGCACCTTCGCCCTGACCGGCGCCCACGTGCAGACCGACTGCAACGACTGCCACGGACTGGATGCCAGTCCCCGATTCAGCGGCCTGGACGAAGCCTGTCGCGCCTGCCACCAGGCAGTGGCCGACGAGACTCCCGACCCCGACCACTCCAGTCCCGCCCTCGGCGGCGACTGCGCGATCTGTCACTCCACCGATGCCTGGACCCCGGCGGACTTCGACCACAACCTGGCCCGCTTCCCTCTGACCGGCGCGCACATCAACAGCGACTGCGCCTCCTGCCACGGCGAAGGCGACGCCACCCAGTACTCGGGACTGGATTTCGAGTGCGTGGCCTGCCATCTGGCCGATTACGACGCCGCCGAGAATCCGGATCACAACGACCCGGCTCTGCCCACCGACTGCCAGGTCTGCCACCAGACTTCGGCCTGGCATCCCGCGGAATTCGATCACGGACTGACCGACTTTCCGCTGACGGGGGCGCATACCAGCCTGGATTGTGCCGCCTGTCATACCGGCGGGATCTACGACCCGATCGACCCGGCCTGCGTGACCTGCCACCTGGACGACTACAACGATGCCGATGACCCCGATCACCAGGGCGAGGGTCTGCCGCTGGATTGCACGCTGTGTCACAACACCAGCGACTGGGACGAAACCACCTTCGACCATTCCCAGACCGATTTTCCCCTGCTGGGGGCCCATCAGCCACTGGCCTGTGTCGCCTGTCACGCGGAAACCTGGTCGGGCACTCCCAGCGCCTGCCAGTCCTGCCATTTGGACAACTGGCAGCAGGCGACCCTGCCTCATGAGGAAAGCAGCTTCACCCTGGATTGCACACGCTGCCACAGCCAGACGGCATGGGTGCCGTCGAGCTTCAATCACACGACCATGACCGAGTGGGAGATGACGGGCGCCCATCAGGGCATGGCCTGCGTGAACTGCCATGACGGCGGCAGCTACACGGGCACGGCCGACCAGTGCTGGGGCTGTCATCAGCAGGACTGGCTGGACGCCGATGACCCCAACCACCAGCAGGAGAACTACCCCGAGGACTGCACGATCTGCCACAGCACCCAGGACTGGGAAGCCACTGCCTTCGATCACAGCCAGAGCGCTTTCCCATTGGTGGGCGCCCATGTGAGCGTGAGTTGCCAGTCCTGCCACGCCCAGGGTTACAGCGGCACGCCGACCGCCTGCCAGGCCTGCCACGAAGACGACTGGGACAACGCCACGCCCCAGCACGACGAGGCCACCTTCCAGCTGGATTGCCTGCGCTGCCACACCCAGACGGCCTGGACCCCGTCCACCTTCGACCACGGTAACATGACCGATTGGCCGCTGACCGGTTCCCATGTCCAGACCAGTTGCGTGGCGTGCCACAGCGCGGGGCAGTATGCCGATACTCCCGATGCCTGCCAGTTCTGCCACATGAGCGATTACAACGACGCCAACAATCCCGACCATTCCGGCGAAGGATACCCCCAGGACTGCACCATGTGTCACAACACGACGGTCTGGGACCCTTCGCCCTTCAATCATGACAACCAGTACTTCCCGGTCTACACGGGAGAGCACCGCAACGAATGGCAGACCTGCACCGATTGCCATCTCGGGGGGGGCAACATGGACACCTTCTCCTGCACACACTGCCACGAGCACCGGCAATCGCGCATGGACAGCGAGCATCAGGATGAAGATGTGCAGGACTATGTCTGGGAGAGCTCGGCGTGCTTCTTCTGCCACCCGGATGGCCGCGCCGATGACCGCAGCCTTCACATGCAGCCCCGTCCCGGTTTCCTCAAAGACAGGAAGGACTTCTAAGGGTGATCTTGAATCCGTGGATCCGCGGAGCCTGGCTCCTGCTGCTGTGTGCCGTCTCGGCCCAGGCCTTCGAACTGCTGGCCCGGGTGGAATACGTGGCCGTGGATGTGGTCTTCATCGACAAGGGCAGCGAGGACGGCCTGCGTCTGGGTGACATGGGGCGCGCGATGCCCATGGGCCAGAACTCCCAGGCCCTTGAAGTGGTGCATGTCAGTTCCAATCGCGCCTCGCTGCGCATCCCCGAGGACAGCGTCGGTCTGGAAGAAGGCGTGATGGTGCGATTCGAGTTGCCCGAGGAGCGCCTCATCAAGGAAGTGGCTCCGGCCGAACCCGTGGATACGCTGATCGCCGAGGTGGCGCCCACACGCAAGCGCCGGGCGCTGCGCGACCGCAGCAATCGCTTGCGAGGTTTCATTTCGGTGGAACGGTTCCAGGAATCGGGCGAGTTCGACAGCTGGGACCAGTCCCTGCGCGGCAGCCTGCGTTCCGACAGGCTGATGGGCCTGCCAATCGGCTTTCGCAGCCGTTTCCGCCTGCGTCAGGAAGAGGATGCGGGCGGCGCTCGGCGCTGGACCAGCCGGATTCCCCAGCTGGAATTCGCCTGGCAGTCGCCGGGATCGCCGCTGGAATTGCGTGCGGGCCGCCTGGCCGGTGCCGGTCTGGGGCGTGCGGGCAGCCTGGATGGAGTGGAAGTGGGGACCCGGGACGCCGCCGGCCAGCGCTGGCAGGGCTGGGCCGGTCTGGGCACCGATCCTTCGAATGACCGACCGGATGCCACCCTGCAGAAACTGGGGCTGGCCTGGCGCCGTCAGGACAAGGCCCTTGGCGGAGAACTGACCAGCGGTCTGGCCCTTGCCGGCAGTTATCGTGAGGGCGAAACCGAACGGGAATTCGTGGCCCAGCAATTCAGTCTGACTCTGCCACTCACGCCCGGTCGCCTGAGTCTGGGCCAGGAGAGCGAGCTGGATTTCAATCGCGGTTGGCGCTCCGAAAAGCAGAACAGCATCGCGCTCAATCGCTTTGACCTGCGGGCACGGCAGCAATTCGGGCGCGCCTTCAGCATCAACGCAGGCTGGCGCCGCCAGCGCAGCCCGCTGACCCTTGAACAGAAGGACCTGGCCGACAGCCTGGTGGCCCTGCACGAGAGCGGCTCTCTCAGCCTTGGGGGTGACTGGCGCGTCACGCGTCCCTTCAGCATCTATGCTGATGTATCACGCCTGCAGGATCGCGCGGGTCTCAAGGAGGGCCGCAGCATGCGCATCGGCCTGCGTCATACGGGGCTGCCGCTGGCCATCTCGGGAGGGCTCACGGGCCATCTGTACCACAACAGCGTCAGTGACAGTCGACAATTCCAGGCGGATCTGGTGCGCAGTTTTGCGCGAAGCACCCGGGTCAGTCTGAGGGCGGGACAGCAAACCCTGGACAATGGCGGGCAGTCGCAAAGCCGGAATTGGGTCGGAATGGCCCTGGATCAGGAATTGTGGCGGGGCGCCTACATCAGAGGAGAAGGCGAGCAGGAGAGAGGAGACGGTGCCAGCCAATTGCGCCTGAGTGCGGAGTTGGGCTGGCGGTTCTAGGAGTCGACGATACCGGATCGGCCGGGTTCGCGGTCCCATGCATCGGGGGGCGCGGACACGACGAGCAAGGTGATGTCGACGTTGATCGGCCGGTAAGCTGACGGACGTGGTCCCGCTGGACGGACGCGCTCCATCCCTCGTCTCACGAGCTGGATGGGTGCATCAGGAAAGTGGCTCACGATCGATCTTGAGGAACGATCCATGAACACCCGCCTTCCGGCACGTCTGCCGCTGCTGGCTCTGTGTCTCTTTCTGCTCGCTGCCCGGGCCGTCTGGGGTGCACAGGACACTGCGGACTCCGGGGGAAATCCCCACGGCGACCTCAAGGGCATGGCCTGCACGGCCTGTCACAGTACCCAGGCCTGGACTCCCCTGGCCACGACTCTCAATTTCAACCACAGCAAACAGGGCGGCTGGCCCCTGCAGGGAGTGCATGGCACGCTGCGTTGCACCCAGTGTCACGCACTGCAGTTCGCGGAGGTGGAAAGCAGCTGCGCTGGCTGTCACACGGATGTGCATTCGGGCAGTGCCGGCAGCGATTGCCAGCGTTGCCATACGCCGGAGAGCTGGCGTGACCCGGGTGGTTTTCGGCGGGCCCACGAGGGCAGTGCCTTCCCGCTTGAAGGGCCGCACCACAGTCTGAGCTGCACCGCCTGCCACACGGGCCAGAACTTCAGCGAGTCGCCGCTGGCCTGCGCCGGCTGTCACAACCAGGAGTATCTGGCGACCCGGGACCCGGGCCACTCCAGTCTGGGGCTCTCGGTTGACTGTCAGCAATGCCACAATCCCGCGGCCAATGGCTGGCGCGCGGACTTCAGCCATCCCGCCGAATTCCCCCTGGAGGGTGCCCATCGCGGACCGGCATGCGTGGCATGTCATCTGCCCGAGCAGCCCCTCTCGGCCCTCGAGCGTCAATGCGCCGGCTGCCACGTCGCTCCCGGTGCCCAAGGCGACCCCGACCACCGGTCATCCGCCTTCACGGAGAACTGTGCGACCTGTCATACGATCCAGGCCTGGGCTCCGGCCCAGTTCGACCACTCGGCCAGCGCCTTCCCGCTGACCGGACGACACCAGCAGGCCGAGTGTGCCTCGTGTCACCAGCAGGACGGCGGTTCGCGCTTCAGCGGTCTGGACACCGCCTGCGCCTCCTGCCACCAGCAGGATGCGGAGGATGCCGCCGATCCTGACCATTCCGGCAGTGCCCTGGCCGGGGACTGCGCGATCTGCCACGAGACCAGCGATTGGAACCCTGCCCGTTTCGATCACGCTCTGAGTACTTTCAGCTTGACTGGCGCGCACCGGGATGCCGAATGCACTGCCTGTCATGTGCAGGCGGGGCAGAGCCTGTTCACCGGGCTGGATGATCAGTGCGCAGCCTGCCATCAGGCCGATGCCGATGCCACCACGGATCCCGATCATGCCGGTGCGGCGCTCTCCGGGGATTGCGCCCTCTGCCACACCACCGAGGCCTTCAGCCCGGCGGAGTTCGAGCACCAATTGAGCCGCTTCGCCCTCACCGGTGCCCACCTGGAAACCGATTGCCTTGACTGCCACCGGCTGGACGCCTCTCCGCGTTTCACGGACATGGATACCCAGTGCGCCAGCTGCCACCAGCAGGACGCGGACGATACATCGGATCCCGATCACGCCAGTGGACCTCTCGCGGGCGACTGCGCCCTGTGCCACACGACCACTGCTTTCAGCCCCGCCGAATTCGATCACGGTCTGAGCGCATTTCCCCTGACTGGTGCCCACCTGTAAACGGACTGCAATCTCTGCCATGGCAGTGGTGAGTCGGCCCAGTTCACCGGATTGGATACTCGCTGCGAGGCCTGTCACCTGCCCGACTGGGATGAGGCCGAGCCCGTGCACGAGGAGAGCAGCTTCCAGCTGGACTGCACGCGCTGCCATACGACCGCGGCCTGGGTGCCTTCAAGTTTCAACCACACGACCATGACCGACTGGCCGATGACCGGCGCCCATCAGGGCATGAGCTGCATCAGTTGCCACGCCGGCGGCACCTACACCGGCACGCCCGACCAGTGCTGGGGCTGTCACCAGAGCGATTATGAGGGCACCACGGACCCGGACCACACGGATGGGGCCTACCCGCAGGAGTGCACACTGTGTCACAGCACGGCGGGCTGGTCCGGAGCGGACTTCAATCACGACGGCACCGGATTCCCGTTGCTTGGCCAGCACCTCACTGTCGCCTGCGCCAGCTGCCATACCAGTGGCTACGCCGGCACGCCTTCTGCGTGCGAAGCATGTCACATGCCTGACTGGGACAGTGCCGAGCTGATTCACGAGGAGAGCAGCTTCCAGCTGGACTGCGCCCGCTGCCACACGCCGGCTGCCTGGGTGCCGTCCGTTTTCAATCACACGACCATGACCGACTGGCCGATGACCGGCGCCCACCAGGGCATGAGCTGCATCAGTTGCCACGCCGGAGGCACCTACACCGGCACGCCCGACCAGTGCTGGGGCTGTCACCAGAGCGATTATGAGGGCACCACGGACCCCGATCATGTGGATGGCAACTACCCGCAGGACTGCACGGTCTGCCACAGCAACACCAGCTGGGAAGGGGCCAGCTTCGACCATGATGCCACCGCATTTCCGCTGGTTGGCGAGCATCTCACGGTGGCCTGCACCTCCTGCCATACCCAGGGCTACAGTGGCACACCGGCAGCCTGCGAAGCCTGTCACATGCCCGATTGGGAGGCTGCCGAGCCGCTGCACGAGATGGACAGTTTCACCACGGACTGCGCACGCTGCCATACTCCCATGGGTTGGACGCCCTCCGCTTTCGAGCACTCGAGCATGACCTCCTTCGAGTTGACCGGTCGGCACACCAGCGTGAGTTGTGCAGCCTGTCACGAGGGCGGTACCTACACGGGAACGCCCAGCGACTGCTGGAGCTGCCATGAGCCCGACTGGCAGGATGCCCGCGATCCGGACCACCCCGGAGATGGCTATCCGCAGAATTGCGTGCTTTGCCACACACCCGCGGACTGGAGCCCCTCGAGCTTCAATCATGGGACCCAGTACTTCCCGATCTATTCCGGTCGGCATCGCAATGAGTGGAACACCTGCACCGACTGCCACCTCAGTGGAGGCAACATGGACACGTTCTCATGCACCCACTGCCATGAACACCGACAGTCCAGGATGGACTCGGAACACAATGGGGAGAATGGCTACAGCTGGCAGAGCAGCGCCTGTCTGCAATGTCACCCCAATGGCAACAGCCGCGGCCAGATGCTGCGTCCGGAACTGCCCCTGCATGAGGACAGAAAGGATTTCTGAAGCGATCTTGGTGTGTGGATTCCGCTGGTGCGGAATCCACACATTCGGATTCCGCGCGGGCGCGGAATCCGGGTACTCGGGGCTGCTGGGTGCGGAATCCGGGTACTCGGGGCTGCTGGGTGTGGAATCCGGGTATTCGGGGGCTGCTGAGTGCGGAATCCGGGTACTCGGGAGTTGCTGGGTGCGGAATCCGGACATTCCGGGCCCGGGCGGGACCCGGCAATTTGGATCACGGCTCGTGCGATGGGGAGCACGGTCCGCAACCTGGAGAGCGTTCAATGAAACGGCCGATCTGGCTCCGCATTCTGCTGTGGGTGCTGTACAGTGCGACCATCGCCAGCGGGACCTGGCTGGCGCTGCGCGGTTGGTCCTACTACATGCTGCCCGACGAACTGCGCCCCAGACATCCCATGCACGAGCTCTGGCGGCCCGCCGGATTCCTGGGGCATGGCATCGGCATCCTCGGCACTCTGTTGATGATCCTGATGCTGCTCTACATCCCACGCAAGCGCCTGGATTTCATGCAGAGCTGGGGGGACATCCGCCACTGGCTGGACATTCACATCTGGCTTGGGATCACGGGCTCGATGCTGGTGTGTTTCCATACCGCCTTCAAGGTGGGCGGCATCGTCTCGATCGCTTTCTGGTCCATGGTGGCCGTGGCGCTCTCGGGCGTGCTGGGGCGCTATCTGTACCTGCAGATTCCGCGTGGCATCGACGGGCACGAACTGAATCGCCAGGACCTGGAACGGCAGTTGGGAGAAAGTCTGAGCGCTCTGCCCGATGGTGCGGCGCTGCTGGCCCGTTACAGCCCGCAGGAAGAAGGTGGGCTGTTCCAGTGGGTCATCGATGATCTGAAGCGTTTGTTCAAGATGCGCCATTTCCAGTCGGACCTGGTGCGCTCGGGGCATGACCTCGCCGAGGCGCGGCGGCTGCTGGTGATTCTGCGGACCGCCCTGCGCCTGCGCCGACGGATCCGCCGCCTCGAGCAGGTACGCGCCCTGCTGCATCACTGGCACGTGATCCACCGGCCCTTCGCCTTCGTGATGTATGTGATTCTGGTGATCCATGTGGTGGTTGCCGTGCTCTTCGGTTTCACCTGGATCTGATCACCCGCCAATGGCCTGGCGACCGGTGCTCAGGATTTCAGCCAGCGCAGCAGAAAGAACAGACCGCCCAGGAGGGCCAGAGCCATGGGCGCCGAGGCCTGGAAGCGCCGCCAGCGACGGCGGGCTGGCGAGGTGAACTTGCGTTCCGGGTCGATGGAGGAGTCATTCATCCGCGTGGTTCCTGATGAACGGGATTGGGCACTGCCCTGCGAGTGCCGCGGGTGACACATGCGGCCTGCAAGGTGCGGGGCCGAAAGGAAATGGCCCGCCGAAAGGCGGGCCATGGAGCAGAAGGGGATCGAACCCTCGACCTCAACATTGCGAACGTTGCGCTCTCCCAACTGAGCTACTGCCCCGAGGCCTCCGTTGCCGGGAAAAGACTCCCGAGTGGACTTCTTCCACAACGGAGGACCGAAGATAGCGTCAGCCCGCTGAAACTCCAACAAAGCTCCGGAATCGGTCGAGACGAAAACGGGACGCGTGATGCGTCCCGTTGTATGCGGCGGCCGTTGGCTCAACCCTTGGCGGGCAGCACCTGCTCAGGGTTCTCGCAGGCCCAGGCAAAACCCTTGCCTTTGCCGAAGCGCGACTGAAGCCAGGAATCCACCGTCATGCTCAAGGCTTCATCAACGCTCATCTGGCGCTGCACGTACTTGAGGATCTTGCGCTTGGGGCTGGCCACCCGAGGGGCCTTGGCCTTGACGCCCTTGCGGTTGGGACCACGTTTCCAGCCCTGGACTTCCTTGGCCAGCTTGTACTGGTATTCCATGTAGTCAAGCAGTTTCCAGTAATCGCAGGCATCGGAAATGCTGAACACATCATAGGCCTTTTTGTGTTCGCCTTTCTTGAAGGTATCCTCAAGCCGGATCTTTTCTGGTTCTGCCATCAATGCGGTGCAAGCCTGGAACAGGTCTTGAAGTGCGGACATTTTTTCTTCCTCTCTTTTTCTATACAAGGCGCGAAAGATAGGAGTATTCGACCAAAAAATGCATGGCCAGATTTTGTCGATCAGTCAGGGAAGAAACCCTGTCAGAAAATCTTGACGATCCGAAGTCACCGAATCACGAATTACCAATTGAACCTTCTGCGGAAAGTCAGAAACAACGCAAAGATTCAAGCAGCAGACTGGTGCGTTCTTTGTTTACAAATTCCGATCAGAATTCTTGAATGCCTGTCCGCTATTCTGTCGTGGAAGCGCAAGTGGCAGCATGGATTCCAGGATCTGCATCACGTGGAGTGCGTCTTGGCACCCGAGTCGAGCGGCCCGGGCGTCACTCGGCATGCAGCCCTTCGGTCGACCATGGAGCGCGAACAATCGATATGCGGGAGCCGCCAGTCAGGCCGGCGTGAAGGAGGGTGAATGTTGCGGATCGTCTCGTTGACCGTGGTGCTGCTGGTGATCAGCAATGCATTCATGACGGTGGCCTGGTATGGCCACCTCAAACACCTGCGGGGCAGTTTCTGGCTCTGGGCAGCGCTGATGTCGTGGGGCATCGCGCTGTTCGAGTACCTGTTCCAGGTGCCCGCGAACCGTCTGGGGCACCAGGTTCTGCGCATCGATCAGCTCAAGATTCTCCAGGAGGTCATTGCGCTGGCGGTCTTCGTGCCCGTCTCGATCTGGGTGCTGGATGAACGTCCCCGGCTGGACTATCTCTGGGCCGGGCTCTGCATGCTGGGGGCGGTGTACTTCATCTTCCGGGCCCGCTGACGAACGTGGACACCGGGCGCGTGCTCAATTCGAACGGGGGCCCCGGCTGAGTCCAAGAATCAGACCCAGTGCCACGGACCAGAGCGCGGCAAGGCCCAGCTGGTACTCGGTGGGCAGGCTGAAGGTGAGGGTGTGTGCGGGAATCCAGAACCAGATCAGGCTCTTCCAGGCGCGGTCGAGGCCCTGCCAGTTCCGCGTGCCGGCGATCAGGTTGTCTTCCAGGCGGTGAAAGGCCATCATCTGCGGGCCGAAGAACAGATTGGTGAGCACGGAAACCAGCAGCGCCCGGCCCACTCCCGTGCTGAGCAGCGCGGGCTCGCCCAGCCATGCCAGCAGGCCCGCGCTTGCCCCTTTCATCATCACGAAGCCCAGCTTGATCACCACACCCAGCACGGCCCAGGCCAACATCTTGGCGGGCAGCCAGGCCAGGGGAAACGGCAGTCTGCGGGTCGCCAGCCAGCCTGCCAGCACTTCACCCAGAGTGCCCAGCAGGGCGAACTGGAGGGCCGCACTCAGCAGGGGCCATTGATGCACCCAGTGGGCATATGCGTTCACGTCACAGCTCCTTGCCGATGGGCAGTTCCTGGATTCGGTAACTGGCGAAGCGGCGCTTGAGCCAGAAGATGCCCACCAGGTCGGCCAGCCCCACCCAGAGCCGGTTGTGCAGGCCGTACTTGGTGGTGCCCGCCGCCCGTTCGCGGTGATTCACGGGCGCTTCGCCGATGCGGAAGCCGTCCAGGGTGAAGAGCACGGGCAGAAAGCGGTGCATGCCTTTGAAGGGCGGCAGATTGCGCGCGCATTCGCGGCGGAACACGCGCAGCGAGCAGCCCACGTCGCGCACGGTATATCCGGTGACCGCATTGCGCGCGCCATTGGCCACCCGGCTCGAGAAGCGGCGGAATCCCGTATCACGACGGCGCTGGCGGTAGCCGTTGAGAGCATCCAGCCCACTGGATTCCAGTGTGGCCATCAGGCGCGGCAGATCGGCGGGATCGTTCTGGCGGTCGCCGTCGAGAGTCGCCAGCAGATCACCGTGCGCCGCGCGGAAACCCGCCAGCATGGCCGCACTCTGTCCGCTGTTGTGTGCCATGGCCAGCACCCGATGGCGCGGATCGGCGGCCGCCAGGGTCAGGGCCGCGGCGCGACTGCCATCGCTGCTGCCATCATCGATCCAGAGGCATTCCCAGTCACAGACGCCTTCCAGAGCGGCCCGGATCTCCTCGGCCAGCAGTGGGATGTTGTCCTCTTCGTCCTTCACCGGGACGATCACGCTCAGGCGGGGTCTGTCACTCATCATCGTTCCTCGAGCTGGTCGTGTCCGGGGACTGGGGGCTCCAGCGCACCAGCCACCAGGTGCGCTGGCGACCGGGCAGCAGGGGGTCCTGGAACTCCTGGGCGTGAATCCGCTGCCAGCTTCCGGGCAGGGCGGGGGCATCCTTGGCCTGCATCAGCAACCAGGCGCCCTCGGGGGCCGCCTCGCGCAGGGCCTCTTCGGTGGCAACCGGGCGTACGGGCCGGCGCAGCTGGAAACTGGCGGAGTAGCGGTCGTTCTTCCAGTTGAGCACGGGCAGGCCGGGCTCCGAACTGGCGGATACGCGCTGTCCGGCATCCAGATAGAAGGGGCCGGGGTTGCGGTAGGCGTCAATGGTCGGCAAGAGGGTCTGGCCGGCCAGGATGTAACACAGGGCCACGACCAGCGCGCCGTCGGGCAGCAGCCTTGCCGTACGCGCCGCGAACAGCGCCACACTCAGCAGCAGGATCGCCCAGGGCAGTGCCTGCAGGCCGTCGAGCCGCACAATGACCGCCATGAGGGCCAGCGGAACCAGCACCAGCACGGTGCGCGTGATCCAGAGGCCATGACGGCGCCAGCCCGCGACCAGCGACCAGGGGCCGCTGTCAGCCACCAGCAGAGCCACAACAGGGGCCAGTCCAAGAAGGTAGTGGGCGCGTTTGCTGCTGGCCAGGCTGAGGATCAGCAGTGGCAGCAGCAGGGCAGGCAGCAGGGCGCGCCAGGCATGTGTCCGTTGCTGGCGCAGGCGTTGCCCGGGCGGCCAGGCCACGGCCAGCAGGGGCAACCAGGGCAGAAAGACCACCAGATTGGGCAGGTAGTACCAGAAAGGTTCGCGGTGCACCGAGAAATCCGGATCGCTGACCCGTGCCACACTTTCGCCCAGCCAGACATCCAGCGCACCGGGAACCCGCTGAGCGACCAACAGAAACCAGGGCAGCACCAGCAGCAGAGCGAACACCACCCAGAGCAGGAAATCGCGCCAGCTCAGCCGGGGAGTCGACCAGAATTCGCCGACGGCGAAGGCGGGCAGCAGGAAGATCCAGATCAGAGGACCCTTGACCATGAATCCCCCACAGAGCGCCACGGCCAGCAGCATCCGGCGTGGCCACTGTCCTGAACGACTCTCGAGGCCCAGCCAGGCCCAGAGCCCCAGTGTGATCCAGAACAGCAACTGGGCTTCGGTTTCGGCCTGCTGACCCATTCCCAGCACCAGTGGAAGTGCAAGGAAGGCCGACGCGGCCCGCACTCCGTGTTCCAGCCCGCCCAGTCGGCGTCCGGCATCCGCCACCAGCAGCAGGGCCAGCAGGACACTGAGCATGGCGGGGACCCGCGCCGCCAGTTCGCTGATCCCGAAGACCCGCATCGAGGCGGCCATGGTCCAGTAGGCCAGTGGTGGTTTGGTGATGAAGGGCTCGTCCAGCAAGGTGGGCACCAGCCAGCGATCGTGAGACACCAGCTCGCGCGCCACTTCGGCGCGCCGCGATTCACCGTGGGCACCCCAGAACCCCTTCTGTTGCAGGCCCGACATCAGCGCGGCCGCCATCAGCAAGAACAGGGCGAGTACGCGCACAGGATAGCCTGGAGTGCTCAGGCGGCGCCAGTCAAGCTTCATCGGATTCCACCGGATCGTTGCCTGCCCGCTGCGCCAGCTGCAGGTTGCGCGTGTAGGCCAGCAGCCCGACCGCCTGACCCAGCAGGATCACGATGTCGTGGCGGGAAAGCGCATACACGGCGATCAGCAGCGAACCGATCAGCGAGATGGTCCAGAAGGAGGTTCCCAATTGGGTGCGTCCGTGTGTCTCGAGAGCATGCCACTGCAGCGGGAAGCGGCTCATGAACAGCCCCTGGCCCACCCATCCGGCCAGCCAGGCGGCGGTCAGCCAGAGATCGTGTGCCACTGGCGCCGAGTCGATCAGGGTCAGCGACAGCCCCAGGGCCAGCAGAAGTGCCAACAGAGGCAAGGCTCCGCGCAGCCCGGCGGGAAGCCGCGACCGCCCCCTGCGACGCATCACCTGAAGGTTGCGCAGATAGATCAGCAGGTTCAGGCTCTGCCCCGTGGCGATCACCGGATCGTGGCGCAGATGGGCATAGGAGAGCAGGCAGATTCCGCCCACGGTGCTGAGCATCCAGTACCAGCCCGGGGTCACGGAACGGCCCCTGCGCTCGCTCTCGATCCACTGGAAGAAGGTGCGCAGGAAGTAGGCGCCCTGACCGGCGAAGCCGATCACCAGCACGATGGTGGATGTCACGGAATTGGAGTGTCCTGAAGTGGGGTGACCCGTTGCCCGGGAGGGCACGGAGCGGAACCATTTGCACCGACCAAGTCCTAAGTTATGCCTTCAATTGGAAAATGCCATCTCCGGCGGCCTCGATGGTCCGTGATACCCCCTCTGCCCGGACCCGGGATGCTCGCCGTTGCCAGCCATAATTCTGGAGCGGGAAACCGTGCCGATCCTTGTCCTGATACTCACCCTCTGTCTGGCCGGAGCGGGCCGGTCGGCGGGGTGGGTCGAACAGACCGGGCTGCCCGTGCTGGCCGCGCTGGAAGCCCATCCGGACTCGGGGCTGCTGGCTCTGGCACCCCTGCGGGACAAGCTGCTGCAGCTCTCGGCCAGCGGAGAACTCTGGCACAGCACAGGGGGCAGCGGGCGCGGCATGGGCTCATTCCGCGCGCCCGGCGACGTGGACGCCTCCCAGGGGCTGCAGATCCTGGTGGTGGACCGGGACAACCGCCGGTTGTGCCTGCTCAATCGCACGCTGCAGACTCTGGATGTGATCGCGCTGCCCCGCGAGGGAGACCGCGACTGCGACTGGCCCGATCTGCTGGCCAGCGGAGGGGCCGGGGTCCTGCTGGTGGCCAGCGCCGCACCACCGTGTGTGCGCCTCAGTGACGACCGCGGTTCTCATTGGAAGCCGCTTTTCGGATATGGCCGCAATGGCTCGGGTCTGGCCCGCATCGACGCGATGGCTCTGGACGGGCTGGATCTCTGGCTGCTTGAACGCCGGGCCACGGAAGGGCTGTTGGTCCGCGTTGGCATCGACGGCACTCGCGGCGAGGCCCGCAGTGTACCGGGCCTGCTCCTGATTCGTGCTGGCCGCGACGGCCCCGTACAATTGATCCGCGATGAGGCTGGACTGAAACTCCAGGAGTCCGGAGCCAGCATTCGCCTGCCCAGGCTGCCCGAAGGAAGTCTTCCCCTGGACTTTCTGCATCTCGAGAACCAGGTCTGGATCAGCCGCGAAGGCGCTCCGGCGCTGCGCTGTACCCTGCCCTGGCAGGACTCCGGTACACCATGAAGTGTCTGTGGGCGGCGCTGCTGCTGGTTCTGCTGCTCGTGGGGTCGGGGCTGGCCCAGTCGGAGTCCTCGGCCGCTGACAGCCTTGGGATTCCCGGCCTGGATCTGCTGCTCGACCGCGAGTGGCTGGTCCAGGCCAGCCCGGAAATCCAATTGCCCGAGTTTCCCCTCGATCCCGCCTCCCTCGTGGTGCGCGCCGAAGGTCGTCGGCTGGAGCCCGGTGTGGACTATCTGCTGGAAGCCCACAGCGGCCGGATCCAGTTGCTGTCGTCGGGCGACCTGGGCAAGACCCTGCTGATCAACTGGCGCGTGATCCGGCTGTCCCTGCCGGCAACCGAAAGCCTGCACCCTGAGGGCAGTCTGCCCTGGGTGGGGCCGGAAGGAGTCGAGGAAGACAGCCTGGCCCCCGCGCTGGATCCACTGGACGGCGACGGCGAGAACACCCTGCGCTACAGCGGCAGTTTCCTGCGGGCGATCCGGGTCGGAGGCGGCTCGGGCGTGGGCATGGAATCCGGGCTGCGGCTTCAGGTCGAAGGCCAGTTGGGCCGCAATGTGGATGTGGAAGCTTTTCTCAGCGATCGCAGCACTCCACTGCTTCCCGAAGGCCGCAGTGAATCTCTCGAGGAGATCGACCGGATCCATGTCTCCGTGCGCAGCCCGCACTGGCACACGCTGATGGGCGACTTCGACCTCTCCCTCGCGGACAGGCATTATCTGGAGTACCAACGTACCGTGGATGGTCTGGAAGGCGGCTGGCGCGACCGGGACAATCTGCTGCGGGCCTGGGGGGCGCTGGCCCGCGGGCGCACCCGCCGCCTGGAACTGGCCGGACAGGACGGTGTCCAGGGGCCCTGGCAGCTGCTCTCCGATCAGGGCCGCGACGACATTCTGGTGCTGGCGGGCAGCGAGCGGGTCTGGCTGGACGGACTGCCCGTGAGCCGCGGGGAAGACCGGGACTATACCATTGATTACAGTCTGGGCCAGCTTCACTTCACCGCGCGGCGCCCGATCACCGCGGATACACGGATCACGGTGGAGTACCAATACAGCGAGCGGGTCTACAACCGTCGTCTGCTGGGTCTTGAGGGGCAGGCCAGCCAGGGCAACTTCAGCGTCACGGTGGCCGCGGCCTCCGAACGGGACGACCCCGACAACCCGCTGGACCAGTTTCTGGGGGACGAGGATCGCCTGCTGCTGGCGCAGGCCGGCGATTCCCCCGAAGGTCGCCTGGGCAGTGGAGCGCGCCTGACCGACCCCGGCGACGGCAGTTACCGCAGACTCTCGGACGAAGGGCAATGGGGGCGCTACGAGTTCAATGAGGACCCGCCCGACAGCCTGGCCGCCGAGTACATCTGGGAGCTGCGGTTCACCGAACTGGGGCGGGACAGCCAGGGACAGTTTCTGGGGGACTACGAACGCCGTTTCACCACGGCCGGCCGCCCCTGGTGGAGTTTCGTGGGCGAGCGTGCGGGAGCCTGGGCACCTGTCGTGCCGCTGGCTGCGCCCCAGCAGCTGGACGTGGTGGATCTTGTGACACGCTGGCAGCCCGGAATCTTCCGGCTGGAACTGGAGAGCGCCGTCTCACGCCAGGACCAGAACCTGTTCTCGGGCGAAGACGACCAGGACAATCTGGGCGGGGCACTGCGTCTGGGGCTGGGTCTGCAGGGGCGACGCGCGCTCGCGCTGGGCCGCGTACCACTGGGGCGCCCCCGGCTGAACGCCACCTTCGCCGGCGAACGCGCCGAGTTCCGCAGCTTCTCACCCAGCGACGAGATCGAGTTCGAGCGAACCTGGGGGCTGAGCCGGCAGGGCGCCGAGGATCTGCTGCGCCTGGATCTGGAGGCGGCCATCGAGCAGGGTGACAGTCTGGCCCAGCGTGCGCGTGTCTCCCTGCTGGATCGGGGAGATCTCACCAGCCGCATGCTCAGCCTGCGCAACCGTTTTTCCCCCTTGCGCCATACCCGCGTGGATCATGAGGGCAGCTGGCGCCGTCTGCGCGAAGGTTTGCGCCGTTCCGACTGGCAACGGGTGAGCGGTGGAGTGGAGCAGGATCTGGGCCCCAACACCCTGCGTGCCGGTCTGGACAGCGAAACCAGCCGGGAACTGCCCGCAGCGGCCAGCGCCAGCGGCCTGCGTCACACCGAATGGCAACTGGCGGGCTGGCGCCCCCTGGGGGACTGGTTGACTCTGCGTCTGGACGGCAGCCGCCGCCTGCGCCAGACTCTGGAAGGAACCCCCGGATGGCAGGACCTGAGCACCACGGATACCGGACGCCTGCGCATGCGACTCAACACGGGCAATGGTCTCGATGGCGAAACCGACTGGAGCCATCGCGAAACCCGCTGGGTGCGCGGAGATTCCGCCTCGACGGTCAGCGATCTGGCTCTGCTGGACCTGCGCCTGAGTGCTCGCGATGTGGAAGGCAGCCTGCTGTATCGGGCCGAAAACAGCCTGGTGCAGGACCGCATCACCCAGTATGTCCAGGTGGACAGCCTGCAGGGCGATTACAGTCCGGACCCCTTCGAACCGGGGATCTTCGTGCCCGACCCGGACGGCTCCTGGGTGGCGCTGAGCTACGATACCGGCACTCGCCGCCGGGTGGCCGCGGTCAGCCTGGAAGGCAGTCTGCGTCTGACCCCGCCCGCGTTGCCCGGGGTGGCCAGTGACACACACCTCGAACTGGAAGGACGGGGGCCGGTCTCCAGTCCCGCGCGGCTTTACACCCTGCAGCCGGGGACCGTGCTCGGGGACTCGATCCTCAGTGGTGCGATCCGCGTGCGCCAGGATCTTGAACTGGAAGATCGCGCCGACCGCACCTGGCGTCTGCGCTGGAACGAGGAACAGGAACTGGACCGCCGCCAGTTGCAGAACCCGTTGCGACGCACCCTGCGTGAATGGGGACTGCGCTGTCGCACGCGCACGGCCAGCACCACGCGCGTGCAGCTGGAAGGTCTGCGCCGGGCCCAGGCCACGCGCTACCTGAACACGGCCTCGGCCAACCGTGAGGTGCTGGCCTGGGCGCTGGAGGGCGAGATCACGCGGGATCTGCGCAAGGACCTGCAAGTGCGCACCACGGTGCGCGGCGAGCGCGGCCGCGAGGCGGTGCTGGATCTGCTGGCCACGACCCTGCGCGTCGATCCCCGGCTGGAGTGGCGGCGCGGAATCAAAGGGTCGCTGACTCTGGATTTCAGCTGGCAGCAGTGCTGGTCTGACGCGGAACGGATTCCCTACGAGCTGCTCAACGGAGCGCGCGTGGGACAGACCATCCGGGCCGGCGCCGAGGCCCGCACGCGCATCGGGCGGGCCACCAGTTTCAGTCTCTCCTGGCACATGGACCGCCTGCCCGAGCGCCAGGCCGTACACAGTGGCCGGG
Source organism: Candidatus Delongbacteria bacterium (assembly GCA_020634015.1). NCBI lineage: Bacteria > Candidatus Delongiibacteriota > Candidatus Delongbacteria bacterium. The sequence continues at coordinate 211,908 of JACKCN010000006.1, forward strand.
CTCAGATCCAGAGTTTCTTCTGATGGGCGCGCGTCTCACGACCTGGGTCCTGCTGACCCTCTGCCTGCTGGGCCTGTCACGTGTGACTTGTGGCCAGATCGCGGTCCTGCCCGACAGCCTGGTGATCGCGCGGGAACTGCAGGTCGAAGGCAACCAGCAATTCAGTGTGGATGTCCTGCGGCAAGTGCTGGGCGCCGGTCAGACCGTCAGTCAGCGTCACTGGCAGGCCAGCCTGGACAGTCTGGCCAGGCTCTATGCCGACGCTGGTTTTCCCCAGCTGAGCCTGCGGGCTCCCGGGGCGCTGGGTGGAACGGTCGAACGGGTGCGCCTCGAGGAAGGTCCCGTGCTCGTGCTGGGCCGTGTGACGCTGAGCCCCGACAGTCTGCCGGATCTGGCCGGTCTGCGTTTGCTGCAGCCGGGCCGCCCCCTGCGCGCCGGTGTGCTCGACGATGCCTTCCTGACCATTCTGGAAGAACTCGAGAGTGATGGGCGTGCACTGGCCACGCTGGAGATCCGCCAGGCCGCCTTCTTCCCCCGGGATGACAGGCTGGAACTGGACCTTGATCTGGTGCTGGGCCGGCTGGAAACCATTCGTCCCCGAGCCGTGCGTTTCGTGGGTCTGAGCAACAGCCTGCCGCTGACTCTGGAGCGGCTGGGGCGGCTCAGGAGTGGCGAGGTCTGGTCGCCCAAACGCAACCGCCAGGCCCGGCTGCGTCTGCAACGCAGTGGTTGGTTCAGCTCTGTCACAGGACCGAGACTGGCGCGGGGGCCCGAGGGACATCTGCTGCTGGTGGAAGTGGAGGAGTTGCCCAGTTACCATTTCGAGGGTCTGGTGGGCCTCCTGCCCGGGCGCGAGAACGAATCCTCGCGGGTCAGCTTCCTGCTGGCTCTGGACCTGGAGAATCTGCTGGGCACCGGGCGGAGGCTCAATCTCAAGGCGGCCCGCCCCGACGGTGTGTCACAGGAACTGCTCTTCCGCTATCGCGAACCCTTCGTGTTCGGACTGCCCCTGGGTCTGGGCGGACAGGTGATCCAGCAGATCCAGGACAGCACCTGGCTCAGCCGCAGCGGCTCGCTGGAAGCCGACTGGGAACTGGTGCCCGGGCTGGAAGGCGGTGCCTCGCTGGCCCTGCGCGAAATCCTGCCCGACTCGCTCAATGGCTGGGTGACTCTGGGCATGGATCACAGCAGCGCCGTGGTGGCCGGCGGCTGGCTGGAAGCGGACTTTCGCGATGACGCGCTCAATCCCACGCGGGGCTGGCGTGCGGGGCTGCGCACCGAGAGTGTGTCGCGCAAGGCCCTGACCTTCCGGGGGCTGGCCGCTCGTGGAGAAGACGAGGTCTTCTGGCGCCAGCAGAGTGATTTCCAGTTCTACCTGCGCCCGCCCGGGGGCTCGAGTGGGCTGGGGCGTCTGGTGTTCTCGCTGCGACTGGCGGCTGGCAGATTGTCGCGTGCGGACCTGCAGCTCGAAGAGCGCTTCGCTCTGGGCGGAGCCGCCGGTCCACGAGGGTACCGCGAAAACCAGTTCCGGGCCAGCACCTGGGGGTTGGGGCAGGGCGAGCTGCGCTGGCGCCTGGGGCGGGCCAGCCGGACCTATCTGTTCTGGGACTGGGCACGCATGGAAGCGGGCACGGATCCGGCCTTCACGCGGCAGGGCAAGGGTGCGGGCATCCGCCTGCCGATCCCGCAGGGAGTGCTGGCCGTGGAGTACGCTTTGGGCGAAGGCCTGGGGCTGCGTGAGGGATTGATTCACGTGAAATTGAGCAGCCGCTTCTGATGATGCATCACGACACCACAACCCGAGACACGGCTGACCTCCTGCGGGGCTTGCTGGCGCTCTGCCGCCCGCAGAACGTGCTGCTGAGCGTACCGGTGGTGATGCTGGGGGGCCTCTGCGAAGACCCTGCGGCCCTGGCGCATCCGACGGGGCGAGTCACGCTGCTGATCGCGGCCGCGGTCACGGCTCTGGCGCTGGCCGCGGGCAATGTGCTGAATGATCTGGCCGACCAGACCGAAGACCGGATCAACAGGCCCGGGCGCCCGCTGCCCTCGGGAAAGGTCCGCCCCGCGGAAGCCTGCCTGCTGGCGTTGGGCCTGCAGACAGGCAGCCTGATCCTGGCGGGTCTGCTTTCCATGCGGCTGGCATCCCCGTGGCCCACGGGGATCGCAGCGGTCTGTTTGCTGCTGCTGTGGCTGTATGCATGGCGGGGCAAGCAATGGCCCTTCGTCGGAAACCTCCTGGTGGCCCTGCTGAGCGCGGCGGCCGTGATCTATGGAGCACTGGCTCTGGGCCTGCCCGGCGGACCAGGGTGGCCGGCCCGTTCGCTGATGGGCTTCGCACTGGTGGTCAGCTGGATCCGGGAAGTTCTCAAGGATGCTGAAGACCGCGAGGGCGACCAGCGAGCCGGGCGGCGCAGCCTGCCGATGCTGGTGTCCGGTTCCGTGTTGCGTCGCCTGCTGCTGGCCGTGGCCTGCCTCGTGCCCTTGACCGGTCTGTTGCTGGGGCTGCTGTCGCATCAGTGGGGGCTGACCTGGGCACTGTGCCTGCTTCCCGCACCCCTTGGGCTCTGGGCCATCTGGAACTGGCAACCGGATTCGCCGCGCTCGGCCGGTGGGGCCCAGCGTCTCTGGAAGGTCGTGATGCTGGTGGGCCTGCTGATCTACAGTGTCTGGATCTGGCAGACCTCGGCTCGCACCGACCGACCAGAGGCCCATGCGGCACGTTCTACGCAAATGGAGAGTCTCCCATGATCGACAACCCCGACTGGCTGCCCCCCATGATCCTGGCTTCGGCCAGCCCTCGGCGCCGCGAACTGCTGCAGCGCATCGGGCTGGACTTCAAGGTGCTGGTCAGGGAAGTGGACGAACACATTCCCGACGGCACCGATCCGGCTGAGGCCGTGCAGGCACTGTCGCGCCTCAAGGGTGCCGCGGTGGCCCTCGAGAATCCTTCGAGTCTGGTGATCAGCGCGGATACCATCGTGGTGCTGGATGGGCAGATCCTGGGCAAACCGGGCAGCCCGGAGGAAGCGGAGCGGATGCTGGCAAGCCTTTCGGGGCGCTGGCACCGGGTATACACGGGCTATGCCCTGCATCTGCTTGACCATGTGCGTCCGGTGGAGAGTGACCAACAGAGTTGCGACGTGCGGTTTCACCCGCTGAGTGCGGCCCAGATCCGCCAGTACGTGGCCAGCGGCGAGCCGATGGACAAGGCGGGCGCCTACGGCATCCAGGATCTGGGAGCCCTGCTGGTTCAGGAACTGCGCGGAGACTATTTCACGGTCATGGGCCTGCCCGTGTCGCGCCTCTATCGCCACCTGCTGGAATTCTGTGCCAGCCATGCACCAAAAAGCACGGAGTGAACAACTAGTGGCACTTAAAATTTTCTGACTGATGAGATTGCCCTAAATTCGCCCCCTATGCCGGAACCTGCCACACCGTCCCATACGCCCTTGCAGGCATTTGTCCAGGAACTCAAGGTCGCCCGCGAGTTCAGGAAGATCACGCTCAAGGAAATCGCTTCCGAGACCATGATCAGCCTGAGCTATCTCACGCACCTGGAAAATGGCGAGTGGCAGGAGGTTCCATTCCCGTATCTGCGCGGCTACCTGATCAGCTACGCCGAAACGGTGGGCATGAACCTCGACCGGGTGCTGCGCAACTTCGACGAGCTGGACTGGAAACCCGCCGAGGGCGGACGCCCCCAGACCCGTGATCTCAGCGGACCCGTGGTCCGGCCCGCGGGAGGAGGCGGACACGCCGAACTGGTGCCGCCCCTGCTGGCACTGATACCCATGCGCAAGAAACTACTGGTGCTGTTCGCCTTCCTGCTGGTCGTGGCTGGCAGTTTCTGGGTGGTCTGGCTTTTCACTCACACCGCGAATCCCGCGGACGCGGGTCAGCCCAGTTTCAACCGGACCCTCGAACGGGTGCGTGCCGACCAGGAACGCACCAACTGGCTGCAGTCCTCAATGACCCCGCGCCGGATCCAGATGCGACTGGCCAGCAGCGGCACCCTGAAAGTCAGTTCGGGCGACAGTGTCTTCTTTTCGGGCACCCTGCGTGCCGACAGTCTGCTGGCGCTGGAAACCACGGCCGAAATCACCGTGCTTGTCGAGCGCTGCGAAGATCTGAGCGTCTTGCTGGACGGCGCCCCGCAGTTCCTCGATTCGCTGAGTGGCCCGGGTGAGATCCATCTCTCGGGGCGGGGCGTGCGCACGTCTCCACGCTGAGGACCGCTCCGGACCCGCCATGTGGATGTGCCCTCGAGTTCCATTGACCATCCCCCACCCGAAAGCTGCTGAACTGTCCGCGTGACGGGACGATAAGGAACCATGCCTGACACTCTGCGCAACACTCCGGACCCTGCCGGCCCTTCCGGGGCCCTGCCACCCGCACGCATTCTTGTGGTGGACGACGACGTCTTCAATGTGGATCTGCTGCTCTTCGAGCTGCAGGACGCAGGGTTCGAAGGCATTGGTGCGGGCAGCGCGCGGGAAGCTCTGCGCATCATCGAACAGGAACCGGAACTGGACCTGATCCTGCTGGACGTGATGATGCCAGGGATGGACGGCCTGGAGCTGACCCAGCTTCTCAAGACGCGCCCTGAAACCCGTGAGATTCCCGTGATTCTGCTGACCGCCCGTGGCGAACTGGGCGACAAGGCCCAAGGCTTCTCTGCGGGCGCCGAAGATTACGTGGTGAAGCCCTTTGACTCCGACGAATTGCGGGCACGCATCGAGGTGCAGCTGCGCATTCGCCGCCTGCGCCTCGAGGAAGAACGTCTGGGCAGCGCACGGGCGCGACTGGCGATGATCGGCACGTCCGCACACCAACTGAGTCAGCCCCTGTCGGGAGCCACCGGATTTCTGCAGCTGCTGCAGGTCATGATCGGTCGCGGCAGCCAGCACGAACAGGAACGCGAGCGACTGCTGCAGGTGGATGGCTGCCTGGAACGCACGATGAATCTGGCGGCCCAGTTGGCGACCCTGCACAGGTTCCGCACCGAAGATTACGCCTGCGGCACCGAGATCGTGGACCTGGATGCCTCGTCGGGACCCGCTGATCCGGGAGATCGGGTGGATGAGGAAGGTCCCTTGATCCTGGTGGCGGATCCCATCAGCGAGCAGCTTCCCGCCTGGTTCATGACTCTGCGTCAGGACGGCTGGCGCATCCTGCGGGTCAGTGGCACCGAGGAGCTGGAGCCCGGATTGCGCCCCTGGGTGCTGGTGCTGAACCAGGTCCTGCCAACCGAGATTCCGCACTGGCTGTCGACTTTCGCCTCTGCAGAAGGCATCACCCCGTTTTCGCTGCTGATCTCGCGCGCCCAAAGTGGTGATTTCCGCGGCCGTGCCCTGCGCGCGGGCGTGGATGACATCCTCACTCACCCGCCGAATCCCGAGGAACTGCTGATGCGGGTTCGTGCGCGTGTCACACTGTTCGGGCTGCAACGTGGACACTTGCGCCTCACCGCTCTGGAGCAGGCACGAGCCGTGGGCGAACGGGCCTTCATGAGCTTCCAGCCCACGCTGGACACCTGCCGTCTGCTGGTGGCCGAGCTGATCTCCGAAGCCTCCGTGGAACGCCGCAAGGCGCTGCTGGCCGATCTGGCGGGCAGCCTGGAGCGGCTCACCGGCACGATCCGTCTGCTGCAATCCCGACGTGTGCCCGAACTGCCCGGCAGGCCTTCCACCACACCCGGTGAACCTGGATGATCCTGGTTTCTGGCATCGTGCTGGGGCTGCTGCCTTTCCTGCTGGTACTGCGCGCGCTGCATCGCAGCCAGTCACGCGCTCTGGCCCTGGTGGGGCCTTCGGGGCAGGCCTGGCTGCGCAACAAGGCCTTCCGCCAGGCCTTGCCCACGGCCGAATTCTCCATGGAACACTCCCGGCTTTCCGGCCCCGCCGGACCCCTGCGCGCGGTGGAACTGCTGCGGATCGCGGGCACTCGCCTGGTGCTGCTCGAGTCGGCCCGGGTCGCCGAAGTGGAACGTGCGGGGCTGCTTGAACGATTGCTCGTGCGATTCGAGGAAGGTGGAGCCGTACACCATCTGGTCCAGCAGGTGCTGGACGATTCGCGCCAGGTGCTGGATGTGGCCTATCTGGATCTGTTGCTGCGCAATCCAGCCGAGGACGAAGCCCGCGATCCTTACTCCGATGCGGAACACTATCTGGCCAGTGAGGAGCAGGTCCTGCTGGCGCTGCTGGAGCAGACCGTCCAGGAACGGACGCCCGACCGATTGTGGCGTCTGCAGGACATTCCCCGGGGTGCCGAGTGGGTTCCCTTGGTGGATTTCATGCGCAGCCGGGATCTCGACCGTCTGCTGGTGATTCCGCTGAATGCCGAGCAGACCTGGCAGGGAGGCCTGCTGGTCGGCTGGGCTGCGGGAGCCTACTCCGGGGGGCGCCATCGCCTGGCACTGGAACTGTGTGTGCTGCTGCAGACCCAATTGCAGAACCGGCGGACCCTGCGTCAGCTGAAGCTGCTCAACCGTGAATTGCGCGACGGACTGGCCCAGCAGTCCCTGCAGGTCCAGCAGCTGGAACTGCGCCTGCGGGCCAAACAGCGCGAACTGGACGACGCCGAAACCGCGGCCGCCGAATCCTCGCGGCTCAAGGTGGAATTCCTCGCCTCGATGTCACACGAACTGCGCACACCGCTGAACGCGATCAAGGGCTATACCTCGATCGTGCTCAAGGAAGAAGGCCTCAGCGCGCGCCAGCAACTGAGCCTGGAACGGGTGCGCACCAGTTCCGACACCCTGCTGAAACTGATCAACGACATCCTCGACTATTCGCGCATGGAATCCGGCAAGCTCAGCCTGGATCTGGAACTGGTGAATGCCAGTTCGATCGCACGGGAAACCGTGGCCCATCTGGAACCCCTGGCACACGAGCGGGAACTGGACTTCGGCCTGCAGTCGCCGGACCCCGACATCTACGCGGTGCTGGATCGCAGCAAGCTGGAACGGATTCTGATCAATCTGCTGGGCAACGCGATCAAGTTCACCGATCGGGGTTCCGTCGCCCTGGTGCTGTTCCGACGCGAAGGCATGCTGGTCTTCGAAGTGCGCGACACGGGCATCGGGATCCATCCCGACGAGCGTCAATTGATCTTCCAGCATTTCCGCCAGGGTGACGGCTCCAGCAAGCGCCAGCATGGCGGAACCGGGCTGGGTCTGGCGATCACCGCGCGCCTGGTGGAACTGCTGGGCGGGCGGCTGGAGCTGGACTCGGAACTGGGCCGGGGCAGCACCTTCAGAGTCTACCTGCCGATCTTCCTGGACCTGGACACCGCCCGTCAGGTGCTGGATCCGCGCAGTGAGAGTCCCCAGCCGGCCTGAGGCCCCGAAAACCCGGGCCGGCCCCACGCCTTTCCATGCTGGCCCCACATTCCGCAGCCATCTTTTCCTATCTTCAGCGCTTTGCTTCCGAAGCACGCTTCGGACAGGCCTGGCCAAGGGATGGGAATGAACCGTTTGCTCTTCTTCGCCTCCGAGCGACAGGGGGACAGGGTGCTGCTCAGTGCGGCCCAGGCGGTTCACCTGCGCGAGGTTCTGCGGGCCACCGCGGGCCAGCGTCTGCGGGCCGGTATCGTCAACGGGACTCCCGGCAGCATTCTGGTGAACGACCTGTTGCCCGGGGCGGAGGCCCGTTTCCATGAGGAAGCGGATCAGCCGCAGGAAGACAGTCTGGGCCTTGATGTGGTTCTGGCCCTGCCCCGACCCCAGACCTTGCGCAAGGTGCTGCTGGCTCTGCCCCAGCTTGGCGTCGAGCGCCTTTTTCTGGTGCGCAGCGCCCGCGTGGAGAAGAGCTTCTTCGCCTCGCCCCTGCTCAGCGACGGGGAATGGCGACGCCACCTGCTGGCGGGCATGGAGCAGGCAGGAAGCTGTCGGATGCCGCGCATCGAACTGCATCCATTGTTTCGCCCCTTCGTGGAAGACCGGCTGCCGGAGGTGTTGGCACCCTCGACTCGCCGCCTGCTGCCACACCCGGGTTCCGCGCCCGGACTGGGTGCCTTGTGGGGACAGACCCTGCCAGGCCGGATCTGTCTGGCCATCGGCCCCGAAGGCGGGTGGCAGGACCACGAGCTGGAACATTTCAACGCGGCGGGTTTTGAAGAGCATAGCCTGGGTGCCAGGATCCTGCGGGTCGAAACCGCCCTGAGTGTTCTGGCAGGCCAGGTGGCCTTGCTCAGGCAGGGTGCGCCAATGCAGGCGTCACCCGTCAAAAGCAGTACCAAGGAGACACGTTGAGCGCCTATACCGACGCACATGCCCGCAGCCACGGGCAGCGGCCTTCGATCGAGGCCTGGCCCAACCAGTTCCCGGAAAGCGACACGGAAATCGAGATAACCCTGCCGGAGTTCACCTGCCACTGCCCCAAGACCGGCCAGCCGGATTTTGCCACCCTGCGCATCGTGTATGTCCCCGACACACTCTGCCTGGAGCTGAAATCCCTGAAGGAGTACGCCCAGTCCTACCGCGAGATGGGCGTGTTTCACGAGAACGTGGTCAATCTGTTCCACCAGGATCTCAGTGCGGCGCTGAAACCTCGCCGGCTGTTGGTGGAAGGGCGGTTCAACGCACGGGGCGGCATCTCCACCACCGTGCGACGTGGCAGTGCCGGCGCATGAACACAGTGGTCACACGCGGAGTGCTGTCCCGGGGTCTGTTCTGCCTGGTGCTGTTGCTGGGGCTGTTGCAGGCCGCGCCCTCGTGGGCCCAGGCCGGTACCAATGTCCTGCTGGGCATCACGGTCGAGGGCAATCTCGCCACCGATGAGAACCTGATCCGGATCAACAGTGGCCTGGTCAATGGCCAGTCACTCACGGGCGAGGACATCCAGCACGCGATTCGCCAACTCTGGAGCCTGGAGCGCTTTTCCAATGTGGAAATCCAGATCGCGCGCGAGCTGCCCGAAGGTCTGTATCTGCTGATCCAGGTCGAAGAGAAACCCCTGCTGGCCGGCATCGAGATCCTGGGCAACAAGAAGCTCAAGAAGCTCAAGCTCAGTGATACACTCAAGGACGTGGTCACCACGGGCAAACCCATCGGCGAGGCCGAGGTCTTCCGGGTCCGCAAGACCCTGCTGGATCTGTACCAGGGCGAAGGCTATGAACAGGCCGAGGTCGAGGCCACCCTGCGCGACGTGCAGGACTCGCGCGGCACCCTGTATGTGGTCATTTCCGAAGGGCGCCGCACACGAATCCGGGAAGTGGTGTTCCACGGCAACCAGGCCTTCAGCGAGCGGCGCCTGGCCCGCCAGATGAAGAAGACCCGCACCAAGGGCTTTCTGCGCAAGGGCGAATTCGATCCGGCGGCCTTCGAGGAAGACCAGAAGAATCTGGTGGATTTCCTGCGCAAGCAGGGGTACCGCGACGCCCGTGTCGAGCGCGACAGCGTGAGCTTCAATGACGACGGCAAGGCGCTGCGTGTGGACGTGTGGGTCTACGAAGGCCGCCAGTACACCTTCGGCGACGTCAGCTTCACGGGCAACACGGTCTATCCCGGCGAGTTCCTGGGCAACCAGCTGCTCTTCAAGCCGGGCGACACCTACAACGAGCAGAAGTACCAGCGCAGCCTGGAGAGCCTCCAGGATCTGTACTACAACCGTGGTTACATCCAGGTGCGTGTCGACCCCATCGAGGAGCCCCGCGGCGAGTCGGTGGTCGACATCCGTTTCCAGATCACCGAGAACAACATCTTCTCGGTGCGCCGGGTGGAATTCGCGGGCAACGACAAGACCAAGGAAAAGGTGCTGCGCCGCGAGATGAGCCTGCACCCGGGCGACACCTTCGACGTGGGGCGGCTGCGCCGCAGCCTGCGGGACATCACGATCCTGAACTACTTCGACAAGGTGGAACCCAACGTGGACATCGCGGGCAGCGACCAGGTCGACCTGACCGTGTCCGTGAGCGAGAAGACCACCGACCAGATCTCGATGTCGGCCGGGTACAGCGAGCGCGACAAGCTGGTGGGCTCCCTGGGCTTCACCCTCAACAACCTGATGGGCAATGGCCAGAAGCTGACCCTGGACTGGCAGTTCGCCAAGAGCTATCGCAGCATCCGGATGGACTTCGAGGAACCCTGGCTCTTCGACCGTCCCGTGCTGGCGGGCATCAGCCTGTACGACACCTACAACAACCGCACCACGTCCGACGGCTTCAACCGCCGGATCCGTGGCGGCAGCCTGAGTCTGGGCAAGCGTCTGAACTGGCCGGACAACTACTTCCAGGCCCGCAGCACCTACGCTCTGGAAGAGGTGGTGTACACCGACTTCATCGAGAGCGAGCGGGAAAGCCTGATCGAGCGCGGCTTCAAGGAAGACGATCCCGAACTGTCCTCGACCATGGCCCTGGTGCTGCAGCGCGACAGCCGCGACCACCCGGAATTTCCCACCACGGGCTCGACCCTGCGTCTGCAGTCCAAGTTCGGCGGTGGGTATCTGGGCGGCAGTTACGACTTCCAGAAGTACACCATGTCCATGCGCAGCTACAGTCCCTTCTTCGGCAAGTTCGTGTTCTACAATTCCATGGAGACCGGCGTGGTGGACGGGCTGTCCGCCAACGACGAGATTCCCTGGTACGAACGCTTCTTCATGGGCGGCACGGCGCTGTCGGTGGGCACCAGCCTGCGCGGTTACAACGAGCGCGACGTGGGCACCGGGGACGACGGCGGCCGCACCATGGTCAAGCTTGGCAGCGAAGTGCGCGTGCAGCTGATCCCCAGTCCCACGGTCTACGGGCTGGTCTTCGGCGAAGCGGGCAACGTCTGGAAGAACGTGAGCTCGGCCAGCCTCAACGATCTGGCGCGCAGCGCCGGCATCGGCATGCGGCTGCACATGCCCCTCGTGGGCCTGATCGGTCTGGATTATGCCTACGGCTTCGACCGCCTCAACGGGTCCACCGGGTTGCGCGAAGGTCAGTGGGAATTTCACTTCCAGTTCGGACGCGAGTTCTAGGACGCCCGGCGTCCCCGAAAGCGTGACCCGACTGGGCACACACAGTCAACGGAGTACCCCGTGAAATCTGCAATCAGCCTGCTCTGCATTCTTCTGCTCAGTTCACTGAGCCTGGCCAAGGACATGAAGATCGGTGTGGTGGACAGCCGCCTGATCATGGCCGAATACCAGGATTACCGCAACAACCTGCGCATCCTCCAGGAGGAGAAGCAGGACTGGGACCGCCAGCTCAACACACGCGAGCAGGAGATCCAGGCGGAAGTGGACGACTTCATGCGTCAGGAAAACGCGATGACCCCGGCCAAGCAGAAGGAAGTGCGCGACCGCATCGACGGCAAGATCAAGCAGCTCGAAGACCTGCGGAAGTCCTTCTACGACGAGGAGACCGGCAAGGTGGCCAAGCGCAACCGCGAACTGCTTGAGCCCCTGATCGAGAATGTGAACACCGCGATCCAGAGCGTGGCCGAGGAGCTGGGCTACGACCTGATCCTGGACAACGCCATGGCCGTTGTCGTGTTCGCCTCGGAGAGCAGCATCGATCACGAGCTGTCCGCCAAGGTGCTCAACAAGCTTCAGGGCGTGAAGTAACATGGCGGCTTTCCGGCTGGCGGATCTGGCCCGCGAGCTGGGCGCGCGCGTGGTGGGTGATCCGGACCTGGTGCTGAACGGCCCCGCGCCCCTCGATCGCGCCGGCCCCGGGGACCTCAGTTTCCTGGCAAATCCGCTCTATCGCAACCTGGCGGCGTCCTCCCTTGCCGGGGCGGTCCTGCTGCGGCCCGCGGATCACGCCGCACTCGAGAATCCCGAATCGCGCAGCTGGCTGTTGCACGACAACCCATACGAAGCCTTTGCACGCGCACTGGAGCTGTTCTTTCCTCCGCGCACCGAATGGCCGGCCACGATTCATCCCAGCGCGGTCATTGCCGAGGACGCTGTCCTTGGCGAAGGCTGTCATGTGGGGCCGCATGTGGTCATCGAGGCGGGGGCGAGCATCGGTCGCGCCAGCGTGCTGCTGGCCGGTTGCGTGATCCACGAACAGGTCCGGATCGGTGATCACTGTCTGTTGCACGCGGGCAGCCAGGTGCGTGAACGCTGCGTGCTGGGCGATCGGGTCGTGCTGCAGAACGGGGCCGTGATCGGCAGCGAAGGCTTCGGATATGCACCCGGGGCCGACGGCGTGATTCGCAAGATTCCCCAGACCGGCATCGTGATCCTGGCCGACGACGTGGAAATCGGCGCCAATGCGTGTGTCGATCGCGCCACCATGGGCGCCACCGAGATCGGCGCGGGCTGCAAGATCGACAACCTGGTGCAGGTCGCGCACAATGTGCTGATCGGCGCGGGCACCATGGTGGCCGCACTGACCGGCATTGCGGGCAGCGCACGTCTGGGAGCCCGCTGCGTGATCGGCGGGCATTCGGCCATTTCGGGCCATCTGAAGATTGGCGATGGAGTGATGCTCGGCGGTTTTTCAGGCATCACGGCCTCCGCGCCCGACGGGGTTCGCCTGGCGGGATTTCCCGCCGTGTCCCACGAGAGTTTTCTGGCCCAGAGCGCGGCACTGCGCAAGCTGCCCGCCCTGCGCAAGACCATCAAGGATCTGGAAGAACGGCTGGCCCGGCTGGAAGCTGGCAGCGCCGGAGAGGATGAATGATCAAGAACCAGCGTTCCCTGGCCAATCCGGCCACCATGTCCGGCATCGGCCTGCACACCGGCGTGCCCGTGACCATGACCCTGCATCCCGCACCCGCCGACCATGGGTTGGTGTTCCTGGTGCCCGACGCGGAGGGCAAACCGGTCCGGATTCCCGCATTGGTGGACCATGTGGACGACCTGACCCGCAGCACCTGCCTGCGCTCCGGCAGTGCCACCGTGCACACCGTGGAGCACGTGCTGGCGGCCCTGGCCGGTCTGGGCATCGACAACTGCCTGATCGAGCTGGATGCTCTGGAAACGCCCATCGCCGATGGCTCGAGCCGTGAGTTCATTCGCCTGATCCGCGGGGCGGGCATCCAGGAGCTGGATGAGCCCCGGGTGTTCTTCGTGCCCGACCGCCCGATCTCTTTCCGCAACGATGCGGGTGTGGACATCGTGGTGCTGCCCTCCGACGAATTCCGCGTGACCTACATGGTCGACTATGCGGTGCCCGGCATGGGTACCCAGTACACCTCGATGTACGGCATGGAGGAGTTCGAGGAAGAGTATGCGGGAGCGCGCACGTTCTGCCTGCTCTCGGAACTGCTGGCCCTGCGCTCGGCGGGCCTGATCCAGGGCGGCACGCTGGACAGCGGGCTGGTGCTCGTCGATCGGCAGCTGGACGAGCCGGCCCTGGACGAACTCAAGTCCGAGTTCGGTCTGGCCGGTCGCCCGCTCGAGCCCCCGGTCAATGGGGTGCTGGACAACCGCGAATTGCGCTTCGTCAACGAGCCCGTGCGTCACAAGGTGCTTGATCTGATCGGGGATCTGTGTCTGCTGGGCCATCCGCTCAAGGCCCATGTCCTGGCCGCCCGCGGCGGACATGCGACCCATGTGGAACTGGTGCGCCTGCTCAAGAAGGACATGATGCGCCAGAGTCTGCAGCGCGAGTACCAGGACCAATTGCACGCCGATCGGGTCTTTGACATCGCGGCCATCGAGCGCATCATGCCCCACCGCTACCCCATGCTGCTGGTGGACCGGATCCTGGAACTCAAGCCCGGCGAATTCGTGCGCGGCATCAAGTGCGTCACACGCAACGAGCCCTTCTTCAACGGCCATTTCCCCGACCATCCGATCATGCCCGGCGTGCTGATCGTGGAAGCCATGGGACAGTGCGGCGGAGTGCTGATGCTGAACAGCTACGATCGGCCCGAGGAGAAGGTGGTCTACTTCAGCGGGCTCGACAACGTGAAATTCCGCAAGCCCGTGGTGCCCGGAGATGTGCTGATGCTGGAACTGACCATGCTCAAGCAGCGGCGGGGTTTCTGCTCGATGAAGGGCCGGGCCCTGGTCGACGGACAGCTGGTCTGCACGGCCGAGATGTCCGCAGTGGTCATGGACAAGAACTCGTGAGCGCGTCACCCCTGATTCATCCCACGGCCGTGATCCATCCCGAGGCCCGGCTGGGCGAGGGCGTGGTCGTCGAGGCCTACGCCATCATCGAAGAGGATACCGTGCTCGGCGATGGCTGCTGGATCGGCCCGCGGGCCCAGATCTCGGCCGGTGCCCGTCTGGGCCGCGAGGTCAAGGTCTTCCACTGCGCGAGCGTGAGTTGCGTGCCACAGGACCTCAAGTTCGGCGGCGAGCGCACCACGCTGGAAGTGGGCGACCGCACCGTGATCCGCGAGTTCGTGACCCTCTCCCGGGGCACCGAGGAAGCCGGTGTGACCCGTGTCGGCGCCGACTGCCTGCTGATGGCCTATGTGCATGTGGCCCACGACTGCCAGATCGGGGACCGGGTGATCCTGGCCAACATGGTGCAGGTGGCCGGCCACGTGAAACTGGGCTACCACGTGAGCGTGGGCGGCATGGTTCCCATTCACCAGTTCGTGCGCGTGGGCGATCACGCCTTCATCGCGGGCAATGTCAGCGTGACCAAGGACGTGCCGCCTTTCGTGCTGGCCAACGACACGCCCCTGCGGTTCTGCGGACTCAACTCGGTCGGACTGCGGCGACGCGGCTATGATGGCGATCGGCTGCTGGCCATCAAGCGCCACTATCGCCTGATCTACGGCAAGGGAAGCACCACTCCCAGTCAGGCGCTGAGCGAACTGGAAGAGCGGGCTCACACCGACGAAGACGCTCGCGTGATGGCCGACTTCATCCGCTCCTCGGAGCGTGGCATCATCCAGGGGTGAGAATGGCTGCAACCCCGGCAAGGCTGATCCTGGAACCGCACGGCGACGGCCTGCGACAGATGGCCGCCGACGCCTGGCTCTGCCGTTCGGGGCGTGATCCCCTGCATCTGCGCCTGTATCAGTGGACCCCCTGGACCCTCTCGCTGGGCCACAGCCAGGCCTGGGACCCCGCCCTGGCCGAACGCTGCCAGCGCGCCGGGGTGCCGGTCGTGCGCCGCGAAACGGGCGGACGGGCCGTCTACCATGCCGACGAACTGACCTATTGTGTCACGATTCCCGTGGATTCTCCCTTTCATACCAGCAGCCTGCCCGAGGCCTATGCGCGCATCAATCGCGCTCTGGCCCGCGGCCTGGAGCGCATTGGCGTACCCTGCGGGCAGGAAAGTCGCCGTGTGGACATGGCGGCCGCCTACAGACAGGAGCTGGGTGGCCTGTGCTTTGCGGCCACGGCCCGTTCCGAGGTGCTCTGGGACGGACGCAAGCTGGTGGGCAGCGCCCAGCGCCAGTTGCGACACGGCCTGCTGCAGCACGGCAGCCTGATGCTGGGCGACGCGCATTACGGCATCGCCGAGTTGTTCTTTGACGACGCCGAGCTGCGCGCGCGCTCGCGCGAGAAACTGGCCCGCTCCACCACCTGTCTGAGCGAGATTCTGGGGCAGGCGCCTGAGTTCCGGGTGCTTGCCGCGGCTCTGGCACAGGGATTCGAAGAAGAGTATCACGTGACCCTGACCGAACGCCCCTTCGATTCTGCCGAAGAGGACGCCCTGTTGGCCCTGCGCGACGAGTTTCTGCCCGAGGCACGCAACCTGCCAGCGTCACGATGAGTGTGCGAGGCAACAGCCCCACGGCCCGAGTGCTGCACGCTCTGGAACGGGTCGACGGAGGGGCGCACAGCGACAAGCTGATCCTGGGCGAGCTGACCCGTCAATCCGGCTGGAACCGGGCCGAACGCGGTTCCTTCGTCTCGCGCTTCCGGGGAGTGCTGGAACTGCGTCGCGACCTGGATCGCCGCCTGGGTCCGCATCTGCGCCGCCCTCCTCGGTCCACCTTGCTGCAGGCCCTGAGGCTGGGACTCCACGATCTGGATGCGGGAGTGCCACCCTGGCGTGTGCTGGCCCCCTTGCTGGCCGAACTGGAATCGGTGTCGGCGCCCGAGCGTGGGCTGGTCAACGGTGTGCTGCGCGGCATGCTGCGTTCCGGAGAAACCCCACGTGCCGAATCGGCAAAGGCCATGGGCCGCCTGCCCGCATGGTTGACACCCGCCCTGGCCAGTGAGGGCGGCCCTGAGCCGGAGCTTCTTGAGCAGCGGGCCGCGGCCTTGCTGGCCCAGCCGGACCTGTGGTTGCGGGTGCGCCGTGAGATGATTGAGCCTGACACAGCCATGGCGCGCCTGGAGGAGGCGGGGCTGGAGCCTAGGCGTGATCCGTGGGGTGGTGACTTCATCACCCTGGGCAGACTGCCCGAGGACGGGCTGGCCGGTCTCGAGGGACTGAACCAGGGCTGGCTTGTGGTTCAGGATGCCAGTACGCTGGGAGCGGTGGAATTGCTGGATGCCCGACCTGGCATGAGGGTTCTGGACGCCTGCGCGGCTCCCGGCAACAAGAGTCTGGCGCTGCTGGATCGCTGGCCCGGAATCGAGCTGACCGCCAACGAAGTGGACGAAGGGCGCGCCCGGTCAATGGCCCGACGTTTGGGCAAGCGGATCAGGGTGCAGCAGATCGACCTGCGCGAGATTCCGGCACTGCCGGCCTGGCCCAGGATCCTGCTTGACTTGCCCTGCAGTGGCAGCGGCAGTGTAGCCCGTCGCCCCGAGATCCTGCTGCGGGACTCTTCGCCCATCGAGTCGGGCTTGGCCGTCCTGCAGGAGGAATTGCTGGAAGCCGCGTCCCGGCTGCTGGAACCGGACGGTGTGCTGGTCTACAGCACCTGCAGCCTGCTTGACGAGGAAAATGGCCAGCGTATCCGGAATTTCCTGGCGCGCCACCCCGAATTCCGTGTGGACGGGGCCCGCGTACCGGATGAGGTCCGTGATACCGATGGCGCCTGGGCCTGGTTGCCCTGGCGTCAGTCGGGTGCCGGTGGCGCCTGGGCGATCGCTCTGAGGAAGACGTGAAGAAGATCCGCGGCTCCAGGTCCATGCCGACCCTGCTCAAGCCCCTGCTGGGCCTGCTGCTGGCCTGTCTGCTGACATTCGCCCTGATGGATTGGCTGGTGATGCCCGCCTACACGCGGCATGGCAAGGAAACCCTCCTGCCGCGGGTCGTGGGTCTGGATGTCACACGGGCCCGGGCGGTTCTCGACAGTCTGGGTTTCGAGGTGGAGGTGGAACATCGCAAGGCCGACCCCGCTGGCCGCTTCAAGGCCGACGAGGTCATCGAGCAGTTTCCGCGGGGAGGAGCGCTCACCAAGAGTGCACGCACCGTGCATCTCACCCTGTCCGCCGGGCAGAGCGCATTTCCGCTGCCCGACCTGACGGGGCAGGGTGAGCGTCAGGCAGGCATGCTGCTGGCCGACCTGGGTCTGCAACTGGACACGACGGCCACGCGCTGGGAGTTCGCCGAGCTGGAAGCAGGCCTCGTGCTAAGCCAGGTTCCAGCCCCGGCCCACAAGGTCAACCGCGGCACCAAGGTCCGATTGGTGCTGAGTCTGGGGCCGATCCCGGAGAGCGTTCTTGTGCCCGGGCTGCTGGGAAGCGGGCTGGAAGCTGCCAGCCGACGCCTGCAATCGGTGGGGCTGACTCTGGGCAGCGTGGAGGAGGAGCATCATCCGGGGCGGCCGCGGGGCATTCGTGCCCAGGTGCCCGTTGCCGGCAGTCGGCTGGCGCCGGGCGAATCCGTCTCGGTGCGACTCAACGTCGCCGGTGGACGCGACAAGACCAGCGAGGATCCAGAATGAACACGGTACGCATCGCACCCTCCCTGCTTTCCGCTGATCTGATGACTCTGGAGCGCCAGCTTGAAGCCTGTCGCGCGGGGGGCGCCGAACTCCTGCACCTGGACATCATGGACGGACACTTCGTGCCGAATCTGACCTATGGTCCGGACTTCGTGCGTGCCGTGGCGGCGGCCAGTCCCATTCCTCTGGACGTGCACCTGATGGTCTCGGAACCGGAGCGCTGGCTCGAGCCCTTCATCACGGCCGGCGCCAGCATGGTCAGCGTGCACCTCGAGTCCGGCCCCCATGTCGAACGCCTTCTGGCCAGGATCCGCGATCTGGGCGCCCAGGCCGGCGTGGCTCTCAACCCGGGCACCGATCCGGCGGCCCTGGAATGGCTCTGGGAGCGCCTCGATTTCGCGCTGCTGATGACCGTCAACCCTGGATTCGGCGGGCAGCGCTTCATTCCCGCCGTGCTGCGCAAGATCACCAGGCTGAAGGAGATGGCCAGAGCAGCCGGTTCGGGACTGGTCATCGAGGTGGATGGAGGCATCGACGAGGAGACGGCCCCGCTTTGTATACGGGCCGGTGCGGAGATTCTGGTATCGGGATCCCACCTCTTCCGCCAGCCCAGTCTTGACGACGCGATCCGCGCCCTTCGCCAGGCCGCTCTGGGACCTTGTGCCTGATGGCTATTCGGTTTCCGAACCCCGGGGAAACCTGTAACTTGCGCCCCGTACGTCGTACCCAGCGCCGGAAGTTTCCTGAAACAGACACCTACAGACCGGGAGTATTCATGCCTGTGAAACTGCTGCTTGCCGGATTTTCCATGCTCCTGCTGGCTGCCTCCACCCTTCATTCCGAGGGGCCGGGACAGGTTCGCGGGCGTGTGGTGTTTCTGGAAGGCGATCTGTCGCTTCGCAACGCGGAAACCACGCGATCCGCCTGGCAGCCCGCAGGTCTGGACAGCTCCTTCAGTCAGGGAGATTTGCTGCGCACCGGTCGCAGCAGCCGCGCCGAGCTGACCATTCAGCAGCAGAGCCGGATCCGTCTGGCCCCGGAGACCCAGCTCGAGGTTCAGCGCCTCATCGGCGAAGGTGAGGATGATCTGGCCGAGGCCCGCCTGCACCTGGACGAAGGCGAAATCTGGGCCGAGGTCAACGGCCTTGACGAAGGCGAAGACCTTTTCGAAATCAGCTCCGATCTGGCGGGTGCCGCGATCACCGGCACCGCTTTCAGTCTCAGTTCCAGGCAGGGTGGAGCAGAGCCGGAAACCCGGCTGCGGGTCTGGCACGGGGAAGTGCGCATTTCCAACGCCCCCTGGAAGATGGACCAGCTTGAAGCCACCGAAGTGGGCAAGGCCGGGCCACGCAAGGCCCCGTCCTCGGTGAAGGGGCCGCAGTCCGTGGCGGGCCCCAAGTCGGTCAGCCTGGACGAATGGCTGCTGATCGTCAAGGACATGCAGGAAGTGGTGATCGGGGCAGGCGGCCAGGTCGTCAGCCAGGGCAGCTTCAATGACACAGAAACGGATCCATGGATGAAAGGCGCCTCACTGCCTTCGGACAAGTAACTCAACCGGGAAGCCTGCCTGCGGATCCCGTAAGCAGTTCCGTGAAAGGACTCATGATGAAACGTATCGCAACTCTCTTCCTGGCCATGCTGATGGCCGGCACGCTGGAAGCACAGGTCATCCAGCAGGTTGGCAATGGCAGTGTCGACTGGCAGGTTCGCAAGGTCACCGCGGTGGGCATCGCCATGCCCAGCACGGTGGGCGGACGGGCCGGTCAGATCCGTGCCGCCCGCGCGGACGCCCTGAGGCAGATTCTGGAAACCGTCCAGGGCATGGCTCTGACCTCGGAAACCACGGTGAAGGATCTGATGCTGGAAAACGACGTGATCTACACGGAAGTGCGTGGCGTCTGCCAGAATTTCCAGCCGGTTGGCGATCCCGACTACAAGGATGACGGCAGCATCGAGTTGACGGTCGAGATGTTCCTCAGCCAGGAGTTCAGCAACGTGCTGGTGGGTGACATGGCCTTCGCCTCGGGCACCCCGCAGGTGACTCCGCTCAGCCCCGGCGCCGTGGGCGGTGTGTTCACCGGTCTGATCGTGGACTGCACCCAGATCAGCGTGCGTCCCGCCCTTGCCCCGCGCGTGCTTAGCCAGTCCGGCAGCGAGGTCTACGGCAGTGCCCTGATCGACCGCGAATGGGCTCTCAAGAACGGCATGGTGGGTTACGTGCGCAGCGTCCAGGAAGCTGTCGCGCTTCAGGACCGCATCGGCAACAACCCGCTGAAGGTCACGGCCATCGAGAGCAAGGGCGCCAACGGAGCCGACGTGGTCATTGATGACGGCTCGGGCCAGACTCTGCATGCCATGGCCGAGAACCTGAATTTCCTCCGGCAGTGCCGGGTGGTGTTTGTTGTCAAGTAATGCAGGACATCAGATCCTGCAAGTGCTTGACCATCAATTGAATGAACCACTGGATCCATCCAGTGAATACCGGAGGATGACCGTATGAAACGCTGGATTGCCCTGCTGCTCAGCCTGGCCATGATGCCCGTTTTCTTCACGGGGTGCGGCCCCAAGAACATCGCGTCCCAGTCCAACCTTGACACTCCCCAGCTTCATGTCCGTCAGGGCATGCGCAAGCTGGAAGCCGGGGATCTTGCCGGAGCCGAGAGTGAACTGAATTACGCCCTGCGCCTGGATTCGCGCTACGTGGATGCGGTCTGCGGCATCGCCCTTGTGCGCGCCCAGCAGGGACGCATGGCCGATGCGCTGGCCGAAGCCGACAAGGCGATGAAGCTGGCGGACAACCGCTGGAAGGTCTACAGCACGCACGGTCGGGTGCTTGGCCTGGCCCAGCCCAAGGATTGGTACGAAGACGCCCTCAAGGACTTCTCGAAGGCCAATTCCCTGGCCGGTGCCGATCTGGCGGCCAAGGAAGAAATCCTCTACTACGACGGCCTGACCCGCATGCAGCGCTATCGCTTCAGCGAAGCCCTCGAGAAGCTGGCCAAGGTAGTCGAGATGCGCGGCGATTTCGGTGGCCCCGCCGATGCGGCCATGGACAAGGTCCAGAAGATCCTGCGCGCCCGTCCCGGCACCGATGCCAGCTCGAAGGTTGCCCTGCAGCCCGTGATCGACCGCGGTGATCTGGCCGTGCTGCTGGTCGATGAACTGGATCTGCCCACCATCATCGCCAAGCATCGCAAGAAGGCTCCCGATACCAGCTTCAGCGCCCCGACCGACCCGATGAAGATGCCTGACGGCAGCCCTCAGGGTGTGACCGAACCTGCCGATATCCAGAATCACTGGGCTCGCACCTGGATCAATGACCTGCTGGAGCACGGCGGCATGCAGCTGTTTCCCGGCGGCCAGTTCTTCCCGGATGCCGAAGTGACCCGTGGTGAATTCGCCGACGTCATCGTGAACATTCTGGCCGACGTGAACAACGACCCCGGTCTCACGACCCGGTTCTTCGGCGAAACCAGCAAGTTCCCGGACATGAATTCCTCGCACCCGTCGTACAATGCGGCGGCCGTGGTCACCACGCGCGGGATCATCACCGCCAACCTGACCACTGGAAACTTCGATCCGATGGGCACCATCGATGGTGCCGACGCCCTGCTGATCATTCGTCAACTGCAGAATGAGCTGCGCCAGACATTCCGCTAGACCCGACCGGGAGAATGCCGACCATGACCGGATTCCTGCCCAGCCCGCGACATCGTTCAATCGCCATCCTGCTGACAGCAGCGGTGCTGGCTGGGTGTGCCGGAAAGTCGGATACACCCGGAC
Source organism: Candidatus Delongbacteria bacterium (assembly GCA_020634015.1). Classification (NCBI taxonomy): domain Bacteria; phylum Candidatus Delongiibacteriota; species Candidatus Delongbacteria bacterium. The sequence goes on from JACKCN010000006.1 coordinate 233,383, forward strand.
GGGTCAAAAAAGCGGAGAAGACCCCGTCGGCGGGAAGTGCCGCCCAGAATGTGTCCGGTACCGCCCGTCAATTGACCTTTTCCGCGGGCGACCAGGCCTCACCTGCCTTCTTTCCCGATGGCAAGAGCCTGATTTTCCAGAACAACAGCGATGGCAACTGGGAACTCTATACCCTTGACCTCGCGGGTGGCGATCCACGCCGTCTGACCGACAGCCCCGAGAACGAAGAGAACCCGAGTGTCTCTCCGGACGGACGCTGGATTCTGTGCACGGTGTACCCGCCCGCGCTGGACGCCGACCCGGCCCGTGACATCATGTTGCTGAGCAAGGACGGCAAGACCCGGATTCTGCTGGTTTCCGGCCCGTCCGATGACTGGTATCCGCGGTTTTCGCCCGATGGCAGTCAGGTCTATTTCGTGTCTGACCGCACCGACAGCCGAACCAGTCTGAACGATGCGGAACGGCGCAGTGCGATCTTCAGGGTCCCGCGCGAAGGTGGCCAGCCCGAGCAGCTGACTGCCGGCGATGACGAAACCGCACCGTTGCCCATGGCCGATGGTTCCCTGGTGTTCCGGGACGGCCAGAAGCACTGGAAACGACTGGATGCACTGGGCAATACCAGTGAACTGTACGCGGGCGACTGGATCTTCGGCATGCCGGCCGCCGGCTTGGCGGGTGATTTCTGGTTGTCGGGCAGTGAAAACCTGGACAGCAGCAGCCGCATCGTGCACACCGCCCCGGGTTTCTCGCCGCTGACTCCTCTGGATCTCAGCAACCGGCAGGAAGACCGCGGGCCGAACGTGTCACCGGACGGCAAGTCGCTGGTGTTCTATGGGCGCGTGTCCGGACAGTGGGATCTGTTCCTGATTCCCATCAACGGCTGATCACAGACCCGGGGGCCCGAATGGCGGTTCCCGGGTTTTCTCTGCGTCGTTTCGCGGGTTCGCATAATGTATATTATGTAAACCAAACGAAGCTGAAACCCCTGTCGGCCTGTGGTATGCCCCCTGCTGGCCCGCCGAGTATCCTCATCATCCCATCGGCTGCTCCTCGTGCTGGGCGAGGATTTCGCGTGAGGCGGGCACTCCCGTGTGCTCACATGCTGGTGCGCTGTGTCAACAATGTTTTATTGGTGCGTCATGCGCGGCAATCGTGTCCGGCGCCGTCGATGCCTGTCTGATCCGGGGCGTCGTCCGGGCGCTGCGTTCTGGTCACCACGGCCATCAGGGAGAGTCAGATGATCAAGGCCTTGCGTTCGTTCTTCAACAAGGAAACCCTGCTGGAACAGGCGATCCAGGACACCCATGCCATGCTGTCCAATGTCCACGTGATGGTTGAAAGTGCGGTGAAATCACTGCGTCACAGCGATACCGCCGAACTGGATATCGATGTGGCGGCCATGGATGCGGCGGTGAACACCTACGAAGAAGGCGTGCGACGCAAGGTGTTCACTCACCTCAGCGTGATGGGCAGCGACCATATCTATCCCGCGCTGGTTCTGATCAGCATCATCATCGACGTGGAACGCATCGGTGACTACGCGAAGAACATCGTGGTGCTGGCCGGCAGACATCCTGGGCGTCTGAGCGTGCCCCGTCATGATGCCGAACTGACCCGCATCGAGACCGCCCTCATCGAAAGGGTCATGCCTGAGGGGCGGCGGAACTTCGAGGAAGGCAACGAGCAGGCCGCGGCCGAACTGATCCGTGAGCATCGCTGGATCGGCCGCAGCTGCGAGGATATCACCCAGCAGCTGAGCAGCGAGGTCCATGAGGGCGACAGCCGCACACTCGTCTGTACCGCGCTGTATGCCCGCTATCTCAAGCGAGTGACGTCCCATTGGTTGAACGTGCAGACCGCGGTTGCCAATCCTTTTGACCGCATCGGGGTCAAGAAGGACATCTGAGGCACCGGAAGGCTGCTGCTGCCCGGACCTGAGGCGGACTGCGATCGACCGCTGACTCCTGTTTCATACTGCCAGGAAAAACATGCCCAATTCCATGCTGTTGCCCCAGACCGAAAACTCCGGCAAGATCTGGCGTATCCTGTTGTTGCTCTTCGTGTTGCTGGTGTTCTTCTTCTCCATCGAATTGCTTGCCGACTCGATCAAGCTTTTCGGTGCCGGTTTTGCCAAGACCCTCTTTTCCTTCGCGTCCACGCCCATCATCGCGCTGTTCATCGGTCTGGCCGCAACCACACTGATGCAAAGCTCAAGCGCGTCCACTTCGATCATGGTGGGAATGGTCAGTTCGGGCAGCCTGCCGCTGAGTCTGGCTGTGCCCATGGTCATGGGGGCCAACATCGGGACGACGGTCACCAATACCATGGTGGCCATGGGACACATCACCAACCCCACTGAATTCCGGCGAGCCTTCTCGGCAGCCACGGTACACGACATGTTCAACATGCTGGCCGTGCTGATCTTCTTTCCCCTCGAACTTTCCACGGGCATTCTCTCGAAGACCGGTCTGGCTCTGGCGACTCTGGTGGAAGGCAGCAGCGGGCTGGCCCTGTTCAGTCCTGTGAAGGCAGTGCTGAAGCCCATCGTCAAGGGATTTCTTCACAGCGTCAACGACAATCCCTGGCTTGGGCTGCTGGTGGCCGTCGCGGCTCTGTACTTCGCGATCGTGATGCTGACCAAGGTGCTCAAGGGCATTTTCCTGCGAAACGTCGAGAACGCATTCCAGGGCGGCATCTTCGACAATGCGGCCGTCGCCTTCGCCATGGGCATCGCCCTGACCTTTCTGGTGCAGTCCAGTTCGATCACGACCAGCATGGTGGTTCCCATGGCCGGCGCGGGCCTGTTGACGATCCAGCAGATCTTTCCCTATACGCTTGGCGCGAACATCGGCACCACGATCACCGCCTTCATGGCGGCCATGCTGACCGGCAACCACAATGCGGTGGCACTCTCGATGGTGCACTTCGCATTCAATGCCTATGGAACCTTGCTGCTCTGGCCCATGCGTCGCTTGCCGATCTGGATGGCCGAAACCCTGGCCACGCAGACACTTCGCAGCCGCCTCTATCCGCTGCTGTATCTCGTGGTTCTGTTTCTGGCTCTGCCACTGGCGGCGATCTATCTGACGCATTGAGCAGGCAGGCGGAGTGCGAGCGTCGACACTGGCCGGTTGACTGTGAAAGGTTCCAATCCTATTTTGACGGTCTGCGAAAAAATGCCGCTGTAGCTCAGTTGGTAGAGCAACGGACTGAAAATCCGTGTGTCGGTGGTTCAACTCCACTCGGCGGCACTTCATGAAAACGGCCCCATCGGGGCCGTTCTTCGTTGGGGCTGGTCACGCAATGGCCAGACAGTCCAGCCCATCGCGATAGCCCGCCGCTGCCAGCCGGGGCATGATCTCCTCCCGGGCCCCCACTCTGCCCACATTCAGCAACACGAAAGCCCGGTCCGGTGCCGGCAGACTGTCCCGGTGCACGACGGGCGCCCCAAGAATCCGTTGCCCGACGCGTCCGGGATGGATCTCGATCCAGCCATCCAGGAGCACACCCCGCAGCCGCTTGCGGCTCTCCCGGCCCGCACCCCAGCTGATCAGCACTCGACCGGCGCGCACCCGTTCCAGCTCACGCAGCAGCCAAGGGAGCTTGAGGACCGCGAATGCCTCGGCTGAGTAGCGTGGATCCCGGCGGCTGAGCCGCTCAGGTGAATCACGCCAGCAGAGCAGGCACTGGGGCAGCTTCTCCATCCGGACTCCCGCGTCCAGCCAGCGCAACCATAGTTCATGGTCTTCGGGAAACATGCCATCGCGCCAGCCGCCATGTCGATCGAGCACCGACCGCCGGAACATCACGCTGGGGTGCGCGAGCGGGGCATCGATGAAGCGACCGTTGCGGATCTCGCGCTCCGAGATCAGACTGTTCAGCCAGTCCACGTGGCGCGCGTAGCCCGCGGTGGTGTGATCACCCAGGTGTGCCACACGACACGAAACCAGACCGGTCTCCGGGTGTCGGTTCAGGTGTTCCAGTTGCAGTTGCAGCCGGTCTGGCGCGCAGAGATCATCGGCGTCCATCCGGGCGATCAATGGAGCGCGGCACGACTCCAGACCTCGATTGAGTGCCTGCACCAACCCTTCGGGCGGCTGCAGAAGAACGCGCAGTCGTGGATCCCGTCGGGCGGCAGCCTGCAGGAGCGGGACTGTTTCATCCATGCTGCCGTCATCGACGACCACGATTTCGATTCTGCCAAGCGTCTGGCGGAAGAGGCTGTCCAGGCAGGCGGTCAGATGGGATTCCCCATCCCGCACGGGGACAAGGACCGAGACGAGTGGCCGCGGGTCATCCGCCAAGGGGCTGTGGTTCCACGGGTGGGGCGGGTGTGGGAGCGGTCAGCTTGCTGCGCGTACAGATCCAGTCCAGTACACGGCGCTGGAGAAAACCGGGCAGGCGCGTGTACATCCAGGCGCTCCAGCGTGTGCTGGCGGGCAGAACCAGCAATGCCTGTCCACGCGCCAGGGCCTTCAACGCGCCGCGAGCGACGTCGGCGGCCGGGATGCTGGTGGCCGGGCGGAAACGCAGATCGCCGGCCTCGAAGAACTCCGTATCCACCAGGCCCGGGCAGCAGGTGGTCAGCTGGACCCCACTGCCCTTGAGCTCGTGATGCAGGGCCTGACCGAAGCCCAGCAGAGCATGTTTGCTGGCTGAATACAGTGCATGACCGGGCAGGGGTACCATTCCGGCGAAGGACGCGATGTTCAGAATCCAGCCTCGTCCCTGTGTCACCATGGCGGGCAGCAGGGCACGCGTGAGTGCCAGCGGGCCGTTGATGTTCAGTTCCAGCAGCATGCGCGCCATTCCGGGCGACCCGTCCAGCCGGAACTCTTCCAGCCCACGAGCCGCATTGTTGACCAGAATGCCCGGTTTGTGCTCCAGGGACTCCACCACTTCCAGCAGGTCGCGGATCGTGGCTGCCCGGGAGAGATCGCCCTGGAAGAGCAGCACCTGGACTCCATGGGCTTTTTCCAGCTGCTGTTTCAGTTCCAGCAGGCGCTCGCCGCGCCGTGCGCAGAGCATCAGGTCGGCACCACCGGCAGCCAGTGCCAGAGCAAGTTCACGCCCGATTCCGGAACTGGCGCCCGTGATCAGTGCCAGTTCTCCCGCCGGCCAGGGGCGAGCGCCGCTCATTGGGCCGATTCCAACATCAGCACCTCAGCTCCATTGGGGAACTGAGTGGCCCCATTGCAGCAGTTGATCAGCACCAGACCGCTGTTCACCTGGAAGGCGGCGCGCAGGTCCGCCTCGCTGCTCCGGGGCTCGGTGATCTGGCGGCCTGCGGGAATGTCACCCAGGAAGAAGAAGTGATCCGCATCGGTGGTATCAGGGAAGAGCATCACGTTCACGGGATCGGTGGAGCCGCCGGCATCGTAGTAGCCTCCGAGGAAGGTCTCACCGGCGGGGATTCGTGCGTAGCCCAGCCATTCTCGCGATGTGTTGTAGTTCACGACCAGAAAGAGGTCGCCGCCATCTTCATTGTGAATGCTGGGGCTGAAGATCCTGAAGTTCTGGCCATTGCTGAGACTGATCTGGTTGACGGCGAACACGGTCAGATCGTTGGTCAGCACCAGTTCCGCGCCGGTGAAACCGAAGGGGTTGCCCAGCAATTGGCCTTCCCAGAAGCGTTGCTGGACGGTCCAGCGTACCTGCACATGGTCGGTATTCATCAACAGACGTTCGCTGCCGCCCAGGCCCAGTGTCGTGCGGACTTCGCCATTGACGCTGAATTCCACCGGCTCGACCAGCAGATTCTCGACGATCAGATCGGGATACTCGAGCACCCGGGCCTTCACGGGCAGGGAGAGCGTACCACCGTTGCTGCTGACCCGCAGGACGCTGCGAAGATCCAGTGGCCCACTGAGCTGCGAACGTCGCATTTCAAGCGTCACGCTGGCGTCACCGCTGCCGGATTGGGGTTGCACATCAAGCCAGGTCGGCACGTCCTGAACGCTCCAGTCAAGTTGGCCACCGCCCCGGTTGTGTACCTGCAGGTTCAGCAGGCTTTCGTCCCAGTCAAAATCCAGACTGTCGGGGGAAAGCTCCAGCCATGGCAGTTCTGCGTCACGCTGGAGCACCAGGTTGTGGATTCTGGTTCTGCCGCGCTGGAGAGACACCGGTTCTTCCAGGCGCAGCCAGGGAGACTGATGGATCACCAGCGTGTCTGGGCCTTCGGGCAGGGTGTAGAAGGCGTAGGCTCCCGCCTCATCCGTGCTGAGGTAGGCACCACTCTCGCGCAGGCTGATCAGCACGCCGGCCAGACTGCGCCCGGTGCCATTCTCGCTGAGCTGGCCTTCAAGCATCGGTGGTGAGCTGCGGGTGATTTCCGCCCCCCCGCAGGAGAGCAGGAAGAGCAGGCAGACGACAAGGGCACGGAGTACACGGGACATGACAGTGGTTTCCGAAAGCTGGAGGGCCTGGGTGATCACAGCCAGTGCTTCCCCCGGACCGGGAAGTACCGCCCTGGCAGGACCATGTCTGTGGGCCTGCCTGCGAAACGACCCGCTTAATATAGATTGTTGGCCAGCCAAGAACAGGGCTTCCGGTCGTGCGAACCAAGATCCGGCCGACCCGGAAAACCGACCCTGGCCACCGGTCCCGACTCAACATCCCATGCCAGCTCAAGTGACCCGCCGTGCCCTACCCACGTTCGCTGATGTCCCGATTCCTGATCTGCCTGCTGCTGCTGTGGCCCCTGGGCTCGCAGGCGGCCCGCTTCTGGGGACGCATTCTGTCGGCGGACGGGACAGCCGTGGCCTGGCCCGTGATCCAGGTTCTCGAGGGTCCCCACGGCATCGGGGATTCCCGAGGCTATTTCGCGCTGCCGGATGTGTCCACGGGAACTCTGCAGCTGCTGATCGAAGCCCCCGGGCACTACCCCCTGCGCCAGAACTTTCTCTACCACCGTGAAGGAGCGGCCCAGTTCGTGCTGGTCCCATGGTCCGGCAAGGACCTCTCCTCCACACCCGGCGATCTCCTGCAGCAAGTGGATCGCTCGGCCACCGGCAGCATTCCGGCGTTCGCGGCCCAACTCTGGCCCCGGGACCGGGATGGCGATGGGCTGGCCGAAAGCCTCTTCAATGCCACGGGCCGCCGGTCGGGCTGGAATCTTGACGGGCAGCCCCTGCTGGGGCGCTCACGCGACAATCTGCGCGGACTGGATCGCCTGCTGCCCGAAACACGGGGGCCGCGCCAGTTCCAGCCAGGCGGCCAGGCGGGTGCTCTCTTCAGGGACGATCCCCATGGGGCTCTCTGGGCCGGGGGGGAGTTGCTCGTGCCGCGAGTCTCGCACGCGGATCCCGCCGCCACTCCCGAGGTGCGCCCCCTGGCGGGCAGTCTGGCGCTGGGCGCTGGCAGCGAAGGCGAGTCCAGATTTCAGGGCACCATCGATCTGCGGCTTCTGCCCCAGGACCCCATGCGTCTGAGCTGGGCTCTGGACGGGCGCACGGGCGACAATGGTCTGGGGGCCCATGGGCAGAACACCCTGCGCGGAGTGGAACTGAAACACCAGCGCGCACTGAAACTGGGTGTGCTCAACACCGGCCTGCTGCTGGACGACTGGAGCGAACACGCCCCGATTCCTGCCGAGCGCGAAGAATGGCTGCTGGCGACCGGCAGCGCGCGGGAAACGGGCCGACGCGCCCGGGGCACTGCGCGCTGGTTGGCACCGTTGACACAGGATCTGCGCGTACGTCTGGACCTGCAGCTCGAGTCGCGTCACACACTCCTCGAGCGCGAGGAGCTGGACCGCCTCTACCAACGGGGCTACAGCAGCACCGACTTCAGCAGTGAGGCGTGGTTCGACACGCGCCGGAACAGTGACATGTCCCGCGCGGCGACCGCATTCTCGGTGGACTGGAGTCACAGCCGGGGACGCTTCCAGCTGGCACTCTGGCTCGAGCGGGTGGGCGAAGACCGCACGGGAGCCATTGACGACGGGCCCGGAATCCCGGCTGGCGAGACGGCCTGGGACTCTTGGTTCCACACGCGCGATGCCACGTTCTCCTCCGGTCTGCGCCTCAAGGACCGCTATGCCCTCCGCGGTCCCCTCTCTCTGGATCTTCAGGTGGACGCCCGGTATCAGTACTACCGTTTCGAGCGTCTGCCCAACCAGGCGACCGGCAGCTCGGGCAATCTGGCCTTCGACGACAACCAGCTGGTGCTGGAGCCCCGTCTGGCGCTGATCCTGACGGAACAGGAGAGAACCTGGCAACTGGGCTGGAGCCGGTTCAATCCCATGCTGGATCCGCTGGATTACTGGGACCTGAACCGTTCACCGGAATCGGCCACCAGCGAGCCCTTGTTCGTGGCCGATGCCAGCGGAGTGGCGGTTCCCCGACTGCGTACCGCGCGCCTGCAGAGGCTGGATCTGGGGCTGGAGCATCAGTCGGGCAGAATGCGCAGCGGCATCCAGCTCTGGTATGACCGGCTCGAAGGTCCGATCGGGGCGTGGTACAAGAGCAAGGGCGAATACCTGCCCGATCCTCAATTGTCCAATGGCGGTCGGCTGGAGAGTCTGAACTCCGATTTCTGGGCCGACGGATTGCTGAGCGGGCAGACCCGTCTGCGGGCCTCCTTCCAACTGGGAGTGTCACGCTGGAGAAATGCCCGCCTGATTCTGCCGCTGGAACCGGGCCCGGCCTCCGATCCACTGCCTCCCGACCAGCTTTCCGGAACATTGTATTACGGGGCTGCCGGGCGATTCCGTCTGCGCGATCTGGATCGGCTGGCCGGAAACTCCTGGCCCACGTTCGCGATGTTCATCGGCCTGAGCCGTGAACAGGCCCTGCCTGCCGGGCTGGTGGCCGAGCTGGGATTCGACTGGGAGTATCGTGGAGCCCACGATGCGGATCCCAGTGGCCAGGCCGGACTGCGCCTGCCGGGAACCCGCGAGCTGTCGGCTGCCGTCGAGCTGGAATCTCGTGCCCTGAAAGGGTGGGGGCTGAGGGTCGAGGGACACAATCTGCTCGATCGCCGCTGGCAATCATCCGGAGTGGTGTCACGCCCGCGCGATGGCGGCCCCGCTACCCTGACCCTGCTGCCCGCGGCACCGTTGCGCTATGGCGTGACCCTGATGAGGAGTTGGTGATGCGACTGCCCGAGTACCGCGCCGCAGCGGAGAGCTTGGTCGAGTGGGGACAGATGCTGTACACGCGTGGTCTGTTGGCGGCCCGCGAAGGCAACCTCAGCGTGCGCGTGGGCCCCGGCCAGTTCGCGATCACCCCCGCGGGCAGCTGCAAGGGACGCCTGACTGCGCGCCAGATCCTGCTGGTCAACGAACGCGGCCGGGTCCTGGCCGGACAGGGCCAGCCCAGCAGTGAGACGGCCCTGCATTTGGGCATCTATCGTCACCGGGCCGATGCGTGCGCCGTGGTACACGCCCATCCACCCGTGGCCACCGGATTCGCCGCAGCCGGCCGGGCACTCGAGGCCCCCGTGCTTCCCGAGTTGCTGGTGGAACTGGGCGGTGTGCCGCTTGCGCCCTTTGCCGCGCCGGGAAGCCAGGAACTCTTCGAGAGTGTGCGCCCCCTGATCGCCAGACACGAGGTGCTGCTGCTGGCCAGTCATGGTGCCGTGGCCTTCTCCACCCTCGGTCTCGAGGATGCGGCCCTGCGCATGGAACAGCTGGAGCAGGCGGCCCGAATTCTGCTCACGGCCCACCTGCTGGGTGGAGCGCGCCCTCTGGACCCCACCTGGTTGCGGCAATTGGCCAGGAGTTGACTGGAAGGTCAAAAAACCTATCTTCGGCCCCTGTCCACTGTTTCCTTCACCGGGATCCTTCAGTTCGAACCCGGTCCATCAGCGATGCCGCTTCGCATCCAGGAAACCACCAGCTGCTGCTGGCCTACGGACTCAATGACTCTGGAGATTGGTTCATGCTTCGTCGGGATTCCAGGCTCGCGCCTCGTATCGCTCTTGTGCTTCTGCTGGCGCTGGGGCTTTTCGGCTGCAGTTCCAATCCGCGCTTCGTCAAGCACGACGGCGTGCCTGCCGCCAAGGTCAGTCCGCCCGAACAGGAAGGCTGGCAGGTCGGACAGGTGCTGCGCGGCACGTCCTCCTGGTATGGCAAGCAGTTCCATGGTAGGCCCACCGCCAGTGGCGAGATCTTCAATCAGGATGACATGACCGCGGCCCATCGCAGTCTTCCGCTGGGCACCTGGGTGCAGGTGACCAACATGGCCAATGGCCACAAGGCCGAAGTCAAGATCAATGACCGCGGGCCCTTCGTGGGCGATCGCGTGCTGGATTGCAGCCGGGCCGCCGCCCGGCGGCTGGCCTTCATCAATCAGGGCACCACCGAAGTGGAAATCAGGATTCTCAGCCTGCCCTGACCACGATCTGCCACGAGAGAATCAGCGGGCGATTTCTGATTGGAAATCGCCCGCTGGCTCTCCGGCCGATGGGGCTGCCGTGACGGTCAATGCAGCACCCGTTCCAGCCTCAGACGATCGGTGTCCGCAAAGCGTGCCCGCAAGTGCTCGAGCAGTTTCGGCAGGGTATCAAGGTCCTCGGGCCGCACGAAGTGTCCGCTCTGATCCTTGCGTTCTTCCAGCAACAGTCCGGCGGCCACCTGCGGGGCCTCCTCTTCGCCGCTGCCTTCGGTGCCCTGAGCCGTCGTCAGACCCAGTCGGGCTTTCAGATCGGCCAGCCGAGGATCGTCCGGGAAGGCGCGCAGGGCCAGATTCCATTGCTCGGTGGCGGCGGCCAGATCGCCGTAGACCTGCAACTGGATGGTCGCCTGGGCCAACCGTCCGGTCAGCGCGGCTTCGCTTTCAGGGTAGAGTTCCTGGAGTGTCTGGTAGCGGGCCAGTGCCTGGGCGGGCTGGAATTCGCTCAGCCAGAGCCGCTCGGCGTCGGCCAGCACGATCGCCGCACTGTCGGCCACGGTCATGGTGCGCGGCAGGCCCAGACGATCGCGGGCCGGATTGGCCACCAGCGAGAGCGGATACTCGCGCACAAGCCGTTCCAGCAGGGCCTTGCCTTGATCGGGCTGCTTGAGGCTCTCTTCCTTGAGCAGAGCCCAGCTGAACAGCAGGCGACTGTGGCGCAGATCACTGCCCTTGAGCGAATCCAGCCGAGCCATCAGGCTGTCGGCCCCCAGCGGATCGCGCATCCGGTAGTTGAGCAGTTCGGCCAGTTCGAATTGCTGATCGTAGCTCAACAGGGCCAAACTGTCGAGGCGTGCTGCGATGGCCAGCGAGTCCACGGCCGGCGAATGGCTGAGCGTATCCAGGACACTGGCGATCAGCAGACTGTCGAGGCGTGCCGTGCGCAGGTCCTGCGCGATCTGGGCCAGGGAATCGGCCTCCACGGCCCGTTCCAGGCTGTCGCTGCGGGCCTCTTCCTTCTGGCGTCTGTTCTGGAAGAGTTTGCGGCGTCCACCGCCGCGCTGGGGTACATCCAGCAATGGCGTTTCTTCGGGCGTTGCCGCGGCAATGGATACCGTGTCGGGAGGCACCAGAGCCCTGGACCAGGCCCAGCCGGGCAGGCTGTCTGCCACGGCGGCCATCGAATCGGCCAGCTCGGGCAGGCGCCCCGCGTAGGATGCGCGCAGGCTGCTGTCAACGGCGGCACGCGCCCGCTCGATCAGGTTCAGGCTGTCCTGGGTGACGCGAGTGCGCAAGCTGCCCAGCTGAGCGCGCACCCAGTAGACTCTGGCACTGTCGGGATCCAGCGACCAGCGGGTTTGCTGGATGGCGTTCTCGGACTCCAGCAGGCGTTCACGCACGGCATCCAGCCCATCCAGATCCGCCAGGCGTGCCGTGCTGCTGTCGGCCCAGGCCCCGCGAGTCACTTCCTGTTTGCTGCGCGTGTAGTACACACGGGCACTGTCCGCCTGCCCCAGTTGATAGAGCCAGGTATCGCCAATCTGGAAGGCCGCGGCGGCGGCGCTGGGAGTCCGCGGAAACTTCTCGAGAAGTGCGTTGTAGGCAATCAGCGATGGCTCCAGCTCTCCCATCGCCAGCAGCAGGGAGGCCCGGCGCAGGGCAATCTGGTCGGCCAGGTCATGAAAGCGTTCGTCCTTTTCAAGACGGGACACCTTCTGATCCGCGCGGGGAAAGCGTTCCAGCTGGATCAGGTTGTCCACTTCGGCCAGGGCCGCCTCCAGTTCGGCCATCCGGCCGGGATGGTAACGCCCGACGCGCCCGAAGTGCTTCACCGCTTCGCGAGGGTCGCCCAGTTGCTCATGGGTATGCCCGAGGGCCAGATTCAACAGTCCCTTGCGGGCCCGCTGGCGCGTGCGATGGAGCACCTCAAGCTGGATTTCGGCCAGCCGGGACCACTGCTCTTCCAGCCGGGCCAGATTGCCTTCGATTTCCAGTTTCTGCAGCTGGTCTTCCCGGTCGAGGCGCTCATCGTTGAGCGCCGCCAGGGTCCGTCGACAGTCTTCCAGTCGGTCCAGCTCGAGGTAGGTCCGGGCCCGCCAGACGCGTGACGGCTCGATGAGTCTGGACTCGGGGTAATTGCTCTCCAGCTCATCGAACTTGCGCAGGGCACGGTGGTGCTGGCCCATTTCCAGATAACACAGTCCGATCAACAGGATCGTGTCATCCACCCAGCGACTCTCGGGGTAGAACTGCAGCAGCTTGGAGCTGACGGTATTGCTCTGCTTGAATTGGGCCTCGCCCGCATTGGCCCCCGAGCTCTCGAGCTTCTTCTTGAGGCCATCCTTGTAGGACGCGCGGGCGTTGTAATACGTATTGAAATAGGCACAGCCCCCCAGTCCTGCCAGGAGCACACAGAGCAGCATCAGTCGGGGAGCACGCAAAAGGAAGCCTCGTGATTGGAACTGGCCTGATCCCGTGACCCGGGAGTCCGGGGCACAAGGTAGGGAGAAACCGCTGGCAATGGTATCGGTTCCCGCGCGGGGGGCTTCAGCGACGGAGCGCGCCAGGCTCAGTCTTCGGCCAGGATGGGCAGCCAGTGCTGGCAGTCACCGGACAGCCAGAGACTGCGCCCCGTGAAGGGGCCGGGTTCCGGATTGACTTCCAGCACCGGCAACCCCTGTTCCAGCGTTCCGGCAATCAATCCGGCGGCCGGCCAGACCCGGGCGGAAGTGCCCACGACCAGCAGCAGGTCCAGCCAGTCCAAGCCGCGCGCCAGTCCCTGCACCGCGACCTCGGGCAGGGACTCGCCGAACCAGATCACCGCGGGGCGCAGGGCAGCCCCACAGAACGGGCAGGCGGGAACTCCGGCCATCCGGACCGCCGATTCCATGGGCGTGTGACTCGAACAGTCAGTGCAGCGTGCCTGCCGCAGAGTGCCGTGCAGCTCCACCACGGCGCGTGAACCGGCCAGCTGGTGCAGGCCATCGACATTCTGGGTCAGGAATCGCACTGAGTGTCGGCCGGCGAGACCGGCCAGGGCCAGATGCCCCGGAGTGGGAACGGCCTGCTGGAGGGCCGCGAAACGCCAGCGGTACCAGTCCCAGACCCGTCGGGGATCCTGGGCGAAGGCTGTCGGTGTGGCCAGGTCTTCCGAGCGCAGACCGCGCCAGAGCCCATCCGGTCCACGAAAGGTCTTCAGACCGGCTGCCAGCGAGAGTCCCGCGCCACTCAGCACAAGCAGGCGGCGTGAGTCCCGCAGCAGGGTCCGGGCTTGCCGGAGAGTGTCCGATCCGGAGTGCGTGGGGCGATCCTCGCAGGGCTACTTGAGCAGGACCGCCCGCTGGATGGCCTCGGGACGGCCGTTGACTTCCAGACTCAGGAAGTAGAGTCCGCTGGACTGACCCGAGAGGTCCACCGTGCATGCATGGGTGCCGGGCGCCAGCATGCCGAGCGGCATCCGCATGACCTGTTGTCCCTGGAGATTGTAGACGGTCAGTCCGCTGTCACCGGCGCGGGCCAGCTCAAGCTGCACGCGTGTGACAGGGTTGAAAGGATTGGGGGCCAGGCTCAGTCCGAAGACCGCCGGACGATCCAGGGGAGTGCCGTCCACGCCCGTGCCATTCAGTTGCCAGTCGATCAGGCGATCCAGCAGGGTCTGGACCGAGAGGAACACGGTGCCCGAGGGATGCACCGATTCAAGGCTGAAGGCCAGCATCACCAGCCGCGCACCGCTCTGCAGCTCGCGGACCGCACCGGCGATTCCGCCCGCTTGCCAGTCGAGGATCGGGGTGGCGTCCGAGCAGAGCAGTTCGCGAGCCGGCAGCTGCTGGTTGTACGCGCCCAGTGCACCCGCGAGCAGCACACGTTCGGCGGGTGCGATCAGTTCCAGCGCCGGGTCGCCCACCAGGATCGGGGTGCTGTTCACCATCTCGCCCCAGCTGATTCCAGCCAGGCCGGTCAGGCCGCTGCCCAGGTCCTCGTGCCAATGCTGGCCGATCAGCATCAGATTGCCCCCAGCCTGGAGACGACTGACCATGGCCTGCTGTTCCGTGCCGCTCAGGGGATTGTCGGTGGTGCCGCAGAACCAGATCACCAGTTCGTAGCGGTCCATGTCAGCGGGGGCGGTGGCGCTGTCGGGCCCGATCCGGTTTTCCCAGCTGTAGCCCAGAGCCTCGAGGCCCGGGGTGAGATAGGCGATGTCTTCGGGGGAATCACTCTGGTTCACCAGCAACACGTCGGCTCGGCCGACCGCGAGCGGAACCACCAGCTCCTGGGGCCAGCCTTCGGTGTCCTGGCAATGCAGGATCATGCTGCGGTTTCCCGGGGTGATCCCGGCCAGCGCGCGCACGCGCAGGGCCTGGGCTCCGCTGCCGAATTCCTGGTTCTCCTCGATGGGCCCCGTGCTGAACTCTCCGTCCAGAATCTCCAGCCAGGGCGCGGAGTCGGGCAACAGGCTGAAATTCAGGCCGTTGAGCACGGCGCCGTCGTTGCGGAACTGAAGCGACAGGGTGGCCTCTTCTCCGGGATCGAGCCAGTTGTCACCGCTTTCGTCCCAATCCACGGACACCGAAAGCACACGCAGATCCTGATGGCTGAAGTACTGGAAGAAATCGGCGTACATCGTGTCCGCCGGATCGGAGATGTTGACCACCGAGACCGGGCTGTCGCTGCCGCCGTACGGCAGGCTGGAGGGCGTGCTGGCCAGATCGAAACGCCGATTGTCGTGGCTGCCCGGGAAAGGGTCGCCCGCGTCGGCGGAGTAGCCGTGATTCAGGTCCTGGTTGCCGTCGGCCTGCTCCAGATCCACCTTGTAATGAAAGTCGTTCGAGTTGCCATTGACCGATTCGTCCACATGCCAGATCAGCAGGCCTTCGTTGGCCAGATCCAGATCCCAGGCGGCGCGCTGACGATTCTCGATCAGGAAGTACTGCGCAGGATTCTGCGGCAGGTTCAGACGGATCACCTGATCACTGAGGTGCACGCTGGGCAGTCCGTGATCCAGCAGTTCGCCGTTGGTGCTCACGACGGTGGACCAGCCAAGCTGCGTCCGGCACCAGGCCGAGAAACTGACCGGGCGATTGGGGCCCCCGAAGGTCCCACCCCACGAGCCACCGGCCATCACGCACCAGGTGCCGACACCCGTGCTGCTGTAGTCCGTGTCGTACAGATCGGGCAGGCCCAGGTTGTGTCCGAATTCGTGAACATACACGCCGATCTCGGCCTGATCGCTGCCCTGGATCTCGGGCTGCATGGTGTAGTCCCAGATCTGGACGCCGTCCAGCGTGAGGGGGCCCACCCCAAACAGGGACCAGCGGTGGCTCCAGATGTTGGTCTGGTTGCCTTCCTCGGCTCCCGGTCCGGAATGGACGACCAGCAGTCCGTCGACCGTGCCGTTGCCATCGTTGTCGAACTGGGAGAAATCCACGTCGGGATCCGCGGCCAGCACGGCTTCGACCACCAGCTCCTGGGCGACTTCATACCCCTGATTGTAGCCATAGTAGTTGTGGGGATGAGCGGCCGTGTACCATTGTGTGACGGTGGCGGTGGTGCCGAAACGCCCGGCGCTCATGGACTGATAGAAATCGCGGAACGAGCCGACGTTGCCGTAGCCCGGCTGATTCATCATCGCCTCGAAGTTGGCCGGCTGGTAGGAATTGCCCGCGTCCGGATACTCGATCATGATCAGCAGCACGTTCCACTCGCCATCCACGCGCGCCTCACGTGCCGTGGGCCGGCTGCCGTCGGGACGCAATTCCCGCTGCTCACGCAGGGACCGGAGGTGTTCATGCATCCAGTCCGGATCGGGCTCGAGGCCCAGTGCGGACTCCGGCGCCCCGCCCCGTGCCGACCAGAGCCGGGGTCCGGGCATCAGCGAGCCGTTGCTGGCCCGACTGGCGAAGCGCCAGTCACCCGCGGCATCACAGAGCAGGGTATGCCCCGATTCGCTGACGGCCCAGTTGCAGAACTCGTCGCCCACCAGCCGGTAACGCAGGGTGTCACCGTGCTGGACGGTGGTCTTCCAGCCTGGCTGGGCGGGCACAGCCAGCAGGGTACCGGCAAGGGACAGGCTGAGCAACAGGGCAAGTTGGGCGCGGCGAATCATGCGAACTCCACGATGAAGGCGGTGACGGGTCTGGGTTTCACGACAACTGCGTGATCCCGATGACGATCGCGCAGGAAAATACACGGAAAATCCGAAGGAACCGTTGCTTGCGGCCGCCGAAGTTGTGAGTCGGCACCCGCAGCGAGCAGGGCAGCCATTGCATCATCGGTTGCTTCCGGCGCCCGATTCTCCCGGAATGGGTTGTTTCCGGCCCCGATCCGGCAATTTCCTGCTCATTCGAACGCACTTTCATGCGCTTTCTTGCAAAGGCGATCGGCTTGCGCGGTTTCCCACGCGGGGCGACCGGGCCCCGGGCATGCTGCGAAAGAGTTCTTTCAAAGCAAAATCAATGCCAGCCGGAGGGACACTCTTGCGGCGCAGGGATTCAGGCAGAGTGGATCGGGATCAGCCGTTGGGCAGGAGGCAGAGCAGACGGCCACCGGGAAGCGGCCAATCCCTGAGAGGGATGCGGCGCGCGCGGCCTCGGCGATCCTGGAGCCAGCCAGGTTCGGTGGCGCTGGCGGCATGGTATTCCATGCGGTCTTCGAGTCGATCGCCGGGCTGCATGCCCGCCAGCTCCTCAATGGCTCCGCTGCCGGGTGACACCTGGATCACACTGCCCTGGGCATCCAGAATCAGAAAGGGCAGGGGGTGCAGGCGGATCAGCTTGTCCAGATAGTCCGAACGGCAGAACTCCACCAGTTCCTGTTGCAGGTCGCGCTCGCCCGGTCCGTTCTGCCAGAGGTTCCATTCGTCCAGGTACTCCGTCAGACGAGCGTGCAGGGACTGGCCGTCCAGTGTGGGCGGGTCCACTGCGGGAACGCTGGCCTTGTGCTCGGTGTGTCCCGACGTCAGGTTCTGCTGCATCTGGTTCAGGCGCCGACTCAATTCATCCAGACGGGCCTGAAGCAGTCGGTCTCCCGTGTCCCCGGGGGCCCCGGCACCGGGCAGCGGCTCGTGCCCGTGTCCGGCCTCCAGCATGCGGCCCGCACGCTGCAGAGGGTGCTCGTCTCCTTCCCGGACAGCGTCCCGCAGCAAGGGCAGATAGCTGGAGCGATAGCGGGCGGGAAAACGATCCCGCTGCTCTTCTCCTTGCTGGAGTTCTCCGGACATCTGTGAAATCTTGAGCTGGGTGAACCTGACCTGGGACTTCTGGTCTTCCGGCCTCGCGTCATCGCGCATGGGGAAGCTGGCGTGTCGGATCCGATGGAACGGCGCGTTCCCTCCCGCGGGCCCGATGGCCTGGGGATGAGACACGTGCTCCCGGATTGGATCTCGACGACTCATCCTATCACTTCCTGACAGAAAAGGCAAACCAAAGTTGGCGGGTCGACAATTGTGGCAAGCGTAGCTCTTCCCCTCCAACTGAATGGAAATGCAGGGGATGAAGGAGACTCAGCAGTGAGCGTTGTGGGGGGACGGGGCGTCAGCTGTTGAACGGGCCGAAATCTAACAGAAAGGACGCAGACCTGCCCGTGGGCGGATCCGCGTCCCAAGAAAGAATGAGTCTGTCCTACAGGATGCGATTCAGGCGGGCGATGAACAGGCGCTTGAGCAGCTCCTTCTCATCGGCCACATCCACCAGATCCACATCCAGGGTCTTCATGAATTCAATCAGACAACGTATCAGGCTGTTCTTGGTGATGCGTTCATGCTTGCGCGTGCGCTGGCGCATGACCTTCATGACCACATCTTCCAGGTACTTCTGCTGCTCGGCACTGATCAGGATCGACAGTTTCGATTCGTAGGTCTGGTACTTGGGGATGTGACTGGGGCTCTCCTCGCTCGCTACCTGTCGGGAGCGCACCAGATCGTTCGTGTAGAAATTCATCCCTGTCTCCTTGCTTGACGCCAGTTCCAAAGCAAGGGGGATGCCAGTTTTGCAAACGTTGATAATCAAGGACTTGCGGGGCTTCCAAAGGCCTGAAGGCCAGAAGTTCGGAATATTCCCACCCGCGCCGGGCAGAATGTGCCGAGCCTGTTTCAGCGAGACAGAAGGCGGTCCGCGGCGCGCACGGGATCCAGCCCCTGCTCCAGAATGCCGTGTTCCAGTTCGGCCAGCAGCTCCCTGATGCCGGGGCGATTCCAGAATCTGGTGAGCAGTTCGTCCTGAACCATGGTCCGCAGCCAGTCCAGTGCCTGTTCGCGGCGATGGCGCTCCACGCCGCCACCCAGGGTCTCAAGATGCTGACGGTGTGCCGCAAGGCATTCCAGCACCTGATTGAGGCCCTGTGCTTCCAGTGCCGAGATGCAGCCCACGGGTACCGACCAGCCCGCGGTGGCGGGAGGCAGCAGGTGCAGGGCCTGGCCATAGTCGTTGGCCGTGCGCTCGGCCGCACTCCGGCTCTCGCCATCGGCCTTGTTGATGAACAGACCATCGGCCAGTTCCATGATGCCGCGCTTGATGCCCTGCAGGCTGTCCCCGCTGCCCGGCAGCAACAGCAGCAGAAACACGTCGACCATGGTGCGCACCAGGCCTTCGCTCTGGCCGACGCCCACGGTCTCCACGAAGATCCGGTCGAATCCTGCGGCTTCGCAGACACGGATCGCTTCGCGCGTGCGTCGCCCCACTCCCCCAAGATTGCCCGCACTGGGCGACGGCCGGATGAAGGCCGCCGGCTCGCGCGCCAGGCGTTCCATGCGGGTCTTGTCACCCAGGATGCTGCCTCCCGAGAGGCTGCTCGAGGGATCCACGGCCAGCACGGCCACCCTGTGCCCGCTGTCGATCAGCTGCATCCCGAAGGCGTCCAGAAAGGTGCTCTTGCCGGCTCCGGGAGGACCCGAGATCCCGATGCGCCAACTGTCGGGGCGCTCCGGCAGGCCGTCCAGAAGTTCACGGGCCTGCTGGCGGTGGTCTTCACGCGTGCTTTCCACCAGCGTGATCGCGCGGGCCAGGCTGGCCCGGTCGCCCGCGAGCACGCCCGACAGCAGGTCTCGATCGCTCGCCTTGCCACTGCCGGATGTCATGCGCCTGGATCCAGCGAATAGCCCAGGGACTCGGCCAGATCGCGGATCACCTTTTCCGCCGCCTCGGGAATCACGGTGCCCGGTCCGAAGATCTCGCTGGCGCCGGCCTGGTAGAGGAAGTCATAGTCCTGGCGCGGAATCACGCCGCCCGCGATCACGCGGATGTCGCCACGCCCCAGGGCCGCCAGTTCCTGAACCAGCTGGGGAATCAGGGTCTTGTGTCCCGCGGCGAGGCTGCTCACGCCCACGATGTGCACGTCGTTCTCGACCGCCTGGCGCGCCACCTCGGCGGGAGTCTGGAACAGCGGGCCCACGTCCACGTCGAAGCCCATGTCGGCAAAGGCGGTGGAGATCACACGGGCGCCCCGGTCGTGTCCGTCCTGGCCCATCTTGACCACCAGCATGCGCGGGCGACGCCCATCGCGACTGGCGAACTGCTCCGTGAGACGACGGACCCGATCGAACTGCCCGCCACTGATTTCCTGGCGGTAGACACCGCTGATCGTCTTGTTCACCGCGCGGTGCCTCCCCCACACTTTTTCCAGCGCCAGCGAAATCTCGCCGAGGCTGGCCCGGGCCCGTGCCGCATCCACGGCCAGATCCAGCAGATTGCCCTCGCCGGATCCGGCACACGCGGTGAGCGCGGCCAGTCGATGTTCCACATCGGCACTGTCGCGATTGGCGCGCAACTGGCGCAGGCGTTCGACCTGGGACTCGCGCACGGCGCTGTTGTCCACTTCCAGAATCTCGATCTCGCTCTCTTCCATGGGCCGCAGCCAGTTCACGCCCAGAATGATGTCCCGCCCACTGTCGATGCGGGCCTGGCGACGGGCGGCGACTTCTTCGATGCGCTGCTTGGGCAGCCCCGATTCAATGGCCTTGGCCATCCCGCCCAGAGCTTCCACTTCGCGGATGTGGGTGCGCGCCCGGGCCGCCAGTTCGCGGGTCAGGCTTTCCACATACCAGCTGCCGCCCCAGGGGTCGGCCACCCGGCAGATTCCGCTCTCGTCCTGCAGCAGCAACTGTGTGTTGCGCGCGATGCGGGCGCTGAAATCCGTGGGCAGGGCGATGGCTTCGTCCAGAGCGTTGGTGTGCAGGCTCTGGGTGTGACCCATGGCGGCTCCCAGGGCTTCCATGGTGGTGCGTGCGATGTTGTTGAAGGGGTCCTGTTCCGTGAGACTCCAGCCCGAGGTCTGGCTGTGGGTGCGCAGACACGAGGAGCGCGGGTTGGCCGGCTTGAAGTCGGCCAGCAGTTCGGCCCAGAGCATGCGGGCGGCGCGCAGCTTGGCGATTTCCATGAAGACGTTCATGCCGATGGCCCAGAAGAAGCTGAGTCGCGGCGCGAAGTCGTCGATCGAGAGGCCGGCCGCCAGTCCGGTACGCAGGTACTCCAGACCGTCGGCCAAGGTGTAGGCCAGTTCCAGGTCGGCACTGGCACCCGCCTCCTGCATGTGATAGCCCGAGATGCTGATGCTGTTGAAGCGCGGCATCTCGCGGGCCGTGTAGCGGAAGATGTCGCCAATGATCCGCATCGAGGGCGCCGGGGGGTAGATGTAGGTGTTGCGGACCATGAACTCCTTGAGGATGTCGTTCTGGATCGTGCCGCTGAGCTGGCGTGTGCTCACGCCCTGCTCCTGGGCGGCCACGATGTAGAGCGCCATCACGGGCAGCACCGCCCCGTTCATGGTCATCGAGACGGACATCTGGTCAAGGGGAATCCGGTCGAAGAGAATCCGCATGTCCAGGATCGAGTCGATGGCCACGCCGGCCTTGCCCACATCACCGACCACCCGTTCGTGATCCGAATCGTAACCGCGGTGAGTGGCCAGATCGAAGGCGATGGACAGCCCCTTCTGGCCCATGGCCAGGTTGCGGCGGTAGAAGGCGTTGCTCTCCTCCGCCGTGCTGAACCCGGCGTACTGGCGCACGGTCCAGGGGCGCTGGACATACATCGTGGGGTAGGGGCCACGCGTGTAGGGCGGCAAGCCGGGCAGCCCCGGTCCGTCGACGTCCGGGTCAAGATCCCGGGCCGTGTACAGGGATTTCAGCTCGATTCCCTCGGGACAGTCCAGGGCAGTGGTCGTGTCACTGTGGGTGCGGGAGCGCGGAAAACTCAGGGTCTGTCCGCGAAAGTCGGGGCACTCAGCCACGGGGGCCTCCTTCCAACTCGTCCAGCAGACCGGCCAGGCGGTCCAGCTGTTCTCCATTCAGATGGATGTATTCCAGACGGTGGGCCGGGTCGGCCCAGGTTCCCAGCAAGGGTTCCAGCACACGCGGGTGCCCGGCCAGGATCAGGCGTGTCCCGGGACTGAGGCTGTCGCGCAGACTCAGCACGCCTTCCAGCATGCCCGGGTAGGCCGCATCGGCGGCGCAGAGCAGCAGGACCGGGGGGCGGCCGGCCAGCAGGGTGGCCGCCACGCTTTCCCCGTTTCCGGCATCGTGTGCTTCCACCGAGATTCCACCGACGGCGAGAAACTGGGTCAGAAAGTCACTGCGTGCACGCAGGCTGCCATCGGAATCCAGTCGCAGCATGGGCAGAACGGCATTCTCGAGACGGGCGGCGCGACGTCGCAGGGCTTCGAACGGTTCGGCCACGCGCGTGCAGGCAAGAGCTGTGCCACAGGCCTCCTCGCGGCCCGCCAGGCTGGGCAGCAGGCTGCGCCAGTCCTCGCTGGCGGCGCGCTCGAAGGCTTCTTCCAGGCTGGTGCAGTCTTCACCTTCCTCGTCATCCAGGGGTGGAATCCCGGTGGTTCCGGTGCTCTCAGGCAGCGAGGGGGCCGCCAGATTCACGTAGCGATTCACGCCCACCAGAATGCGCCGACCGTGAGCCAGAGCCTTGTGCTCGGCCTCGGCCGCTTCCCGGTGCCAGGTCGCCACCAGCCCCGTGCTCCAGGCCTGTTCCAGTCCTCCGGCTTCTTCGATCTGCTGGAATTTCTGCCAGGCCGCTTCCGCGAGCATGCGGGTCCGGTTCTCGATGAACCAGGAGCCTCCGCCCGGATCATCGACTCGCTCGAGGAAGGCTTCGTGTCTCACGAGCGCCGGTGTGGTCCGGGCCAACCGGCGCGCAAGCCGACGATCGCGCGCCGGCAGTGCGGCCATGCCGTGCTGCCAGTGGCTGATGCCGTCCAGCCAGGTGCCGCAGCAGAGGCAGTCAGCACCGGCACAGGCTGCGGCGGCCAGCTGGTTGCTCAGCCGCAACTGATTGCTCCAGGGGTCCAGCAGCGAGAGTTCGCGCCAGGATGTCCGCGCCCGCAGGGGCAGTCGCCGGGACTCTTCGGGCAGGCCCCAGCCTTCCAGAACCTGATCAATCAGGACTCGCAGGGCGCGGAACTTGGCGATGGTGGTGAAGAACTCACGGTCGCAAGCCAGCGCGGTGCTGAAGTGGTGCATCACACCAGCGGGGTCGGCTCCCAGCGCGGTCAGGCCACGCAACTGGCCGTGCAGGCTGGCCAGCACAAGGGCCAGTTCTTCCGCGGCGCCCAGCCCGACTTCGTGCCAGGGCTGACCGTCGGCCCCGAAGAAATGCCAGGCCGGCAGTCCGCGATGCCCCCACTGCAGCAGGCTGTTGGCCTGTTGCCAGACCCGCGCCCAGCCTCCGCGCACACTGCCGGTCAGGGGCAGTGCGGTGTACGGATCGGACAGCAGGCGCACGCGCAGGGCTCCCGCCTCATGGCCTGTCTGTTCCAGGGCCTGTCGCAGCATGCCCGCGCAGGGCAGCAGGGCATCGCGTGTGTCCATCCACAGTTCAAGGCGCTCGATGGGCAGCGAGCCCAGCAGGGCGGCCAGGCTGTCCGCGTCACGCCAGTCGGGCTGTCCGGACTTCCAGGGGGCGGGCAACCAGAGCGGGCTCAGGTCCAGGGCGTCCACACCCTGTTCCACGGCCTCTTCGAACACGCGCCGGGTTTCACCCGTATCGGGCGCACCCAGATCCTGCAGAATGTGCCAGGCGCGTGTGGTCCGGTGGCGGGCCGCCTCGCCCACGGGCTGGGCTCCGGGGCTGTCCTCCGTGTACACGGGGTCGGTGATCAGTCCTGCACTGTCCTTGCCGCGCAGGCTTCGGTCAAAATCAGCGCCAGCCAGCGCGGCTTCGGCAAGCTCGCGCCAGCGGGCGAACTCCGCCCGCGGAAAACGGGAGAAGGGATCGCTGCTCATGGGTGGATCTTTCTGCTGGGAACAATCGAACCGGGCGTTTCCGGGCATGGACGCATGCCGGATGTCCGGGCGTGTTTCAGAGGGGGATGCTGGGTGGGCACATGAGTTTGCACGTGAACCAGATCAAGCAGGACCGGCTTCCGGACGCGGCCAGGCTTGCCGCGTGGCCGGATCCGGATGTGGCGGTCAGGAACCGAATTCTTTCTCGAAAGCCTTGTAGTCGCTGATCACCAGGTCGCCGCTGGCCTTGCGCAGCCAGCCTTCTTCCTCGAGCCGGGCCAGAATGCGTGACATGGTTTCACGGCTGGTGCCCGCCATGTTGGCCAGGTCCCGCTGGAGCGGCAGTTCGTGGATCACGCGGGAATCGCCCTCGCTGCGCCCCAGGTCGCGGGCCAGGCTGCGAATGGTATTGATCACGCGACCACGGGCATCCAGTGTGCTCAGCGAGACGATCTGCATGTCGGTCTTGCGCAGGCGTGAGGCCATCAGCTTGAGCAGACTGATCGCGATGCTGGGGTGGGTGTGCATCATCTCAAGGAACTCCTTGCGACGGATGCAGAGCAGTTCCACCTCGTCCAGGGAGGTCACGGTGGCGCTGCGCGGCCCCAGATCGATCACGGCCACCTCGCCGAAGAAGTCGGTGGGCCCCAGAATGGCCAGGATCACTTCTTCGCCCACGGGGTTGATGCGCGAAATCTTGACCCGACCACGGCGGATGATGAACAGCGTGTGTCCTTCATCCTCCTCGAAGATGATCAGGTTGTTCTTGAGATACTTCTTCTCGGAGATGGCGTTGGACACGCTGAGCAGGTCATTGTCGGCCAGATCCTCGAACAGCAGCACGCTGCGCAGGAACAATGGATTGATCATTCTTGGCCTCCCTGTGTTCGCGGCTCGCCCGATTCGTCCACGACGCTCGCGCCGAGGGTCTCGATGAGTGCCCGGATCTCCCCGGGAATCTCGAACTGCCCGGTGTCCAGACTGGCCAGATGGCGGGCCAGCACAGTGGAACGCTGGGCCCATCCCAGTCGGCGGTTGATGATGAACAGCTCCTCCCCCTGGGACACACAGTGCCCCGAGCGGAAACTGCCGTTCTCGATGCGGATATGCAGGCCCAGTGAGTCGGCCAGCTCGGACAATTGCTGGTACTCGAGGCGCGCCCGTTCGTCGGCGCTGTTGGCCGAAGATTTCTGCGGGCTTTTCTGCGGTACTTTCCTGGTTCGCATGATCCTGTACAAACAAGCGGGGCGCCGAGCGCGCCGCGATGGGTCAATTGGCTGTCAGGGCCGGAATATAGGGTGTCCGGTGCTGGGTTTCCCGTCAGGAGGTGCCCCCGGGCAGAAAAGCCGCTCCGCATCGGTCAAAGCAGTTCATGCTGTCCGCTGTCCTTGAGGCGGTCGATGACATGGCGCACATCCTGATGGCTTTCGCTGCGGCAGACCAGCAGGGCGTCGGGGGTGTCCACCACGATGGTGTCTTCCATGCCCACCAGGGCCACGACCCGTTCCCCACCATGCACCAGGCAATTGTGGCTGTCGATCAGCAGGCCGTTGCCGCGCACGGCATTGCCATTGCTGTCGCGTTCACTCATGATGAGAATCTCGCGCCAGGTGCCCACATCGCTCCAGGCGAACTCGCCGGGTATCACGAGCACGCGCCCTGTTTCGGCGGAGGCCGGTTCCATCACGGCCACATCCACGGACACACTGCGCAAGCCTTCGTAGACCTGCTGGAGGGCTTCGCGCCCCGCCTTGCCCCGCAGCGGACAGGGCAGGCTGGCCAGCGCGGCGGCCGTCTCGGGCAACCAGCGTTCCAGGGCATCGAGCAGGGTTCTGGCCCCGAAGGCGAACATCCCGCTGTTCCAGAGGTGGTCTCCTCCGGCCAGAAAGCGCAGGGCGGTCTCACGGTCCGGTTTCTCGGTGAAGCGCTTGACCTGGTGCACTCCACCCCCCAGGTCGTCGCCGACGGCGATGTAGCCATAGCCGGTTTCCGGTCCGCTGGGGCGAATGCCGATGGTGACCAGATGCCCGTCGCGGGCGGCCGCCACGGCACGCTTCAGGGTGGCCAGAAATCGTCCCTGGTCCCCGATGAAGTGGTCGGCGGGCAACACCAGCATCACGGCCCGGGAATCGCGGGCCAGCAGTTCGTGAGCCGCCAGCCCCAGACAGGCCGCCGTGTTGCGCCCCATCGGCTCGGCCAGGGTGTTGTGTCTGGGCAGCTCGGGCAGCAGGTGCCGGGCGCGCTTGGCGTGCAGGGCACCCGTGACGAGCCAGACCCGTTCGGCGGGCAACAGGGGCATCAGTCGGTCCACGGTCACTTCCAGCATGCTGCGTGTGCCCAGCAGGGGCAGGAATTGCTTGGGCAGATGGGCGCGCGAGAGCGGCCAGAAACGGGAGCCGATGCCTCCCGCCATGATCACGGCGTGGCAGTGTTCCATTGGGACAGTTCCTCGGGCAATTGCAGTTCAAGACCTTCGCGCGTCCAGCCGGGATAGACCTGCAGGCTGTCCGTCAGAGGCAGCCGTGCTTCGGCGTGGCGGAAGGGTTCCAGTTGGCCGGCCGTCCATTCGCCGTCGCCATTGCGGTCGAAATAGAGCTCGGCGCTCAACCAGCCTGCGGGCAGTTCGGCAAGTTCCAGTGGTGAGACAAGCTCGCGGTCGGACAGCAGGGTCTCTCCCATGCGAAGCTGAATGCGCCAGGGGGTGTTCGCGGGGGGAGCCGGCACGAACAGAAGCTGCAGTGCTCCATGCTCCACGTCCGGGGGCAGCTCGAGTGCGAAGCGAGCCAGACTGGCGGGCCATGTGTCACCGGCCATGCCTTCGAAGATCCCCGGGGAGAGAAACAGTGTATCACCCGCGCGCGCGCGGGGCAGGCCCCAGACCAGTTCCAGCGCGTCCAGGAACTGAGGAACCACGGCTTCGGAGTCGCTGCCCTGTCCGACCCAGGCCGCTGTGCGGGCCTGGGTCTTCAACCCCCGGGGTGGCAACCAGTGCAGGCGACGCTTGCTGTCCAGCCGCACCGGGCGCTCGAAGCCCTGAAAGGGATTCTGGGTGTAGGCCAGACCGCGGAAGCTCACGCTGTCGCTGCCATCCTTGAAGCGCAGCCAGTAGGTCAGGCTGTCCATCTCGCCGCAGACCAGCAGGTAGCGGCCATCCTCCTCCTCGCGCAGGGTCAGCAGGGGAATCTGCCGGCCCAGCGTATCCGCGAGCTCCAGCAGGGACAACTGGGCGGCCCGTCCCGGGCGTCCGGGCAGGTCGAGACGGCCCTCGAGCAGCAGGTGGTGTCGGTCTTCGGGCTGCACGGCGGTCAGCGCCAGGCTGTCCAGCTCGAGCTCGCTGAGATACAGGCTCGGCCGCACGTTGCCGTAGCCTCCGGGAGCGGGATCGGCCGAGGCCAGTGCCGCAGGTTCCGTGGCCGGACTCCAGCGGCCGTCGCCATTGAGATCATTGATCGCGAAGAGCCTGAAGGCCGTCTCCGGCAGGTTGAGCAGGCGGAAGCCGCCCGAACTGTCGGGCCGGGTCTGCCAGGGGGCCGGGGCAAGAGGTCGTACGGGAAAGCTGTCCAGTGGCCAGGCCCAGATCATCACTTTCGCGTTGGGCCGGTAGCCACCGATCCAGCCGGCGAAGGCGAAGGAATCCAGACTGGCGCCCGTGGAAAAGGCGATGCGGTGGGGGCTGGCCAGGCGGTTGCCCGCCAGATCGCGGACTCCAGTGCCCATCTCCAGCAGATAGGTGCGCCCGGAATCCAGGGGCAGTACCGGACGGGCCTTGAGCGTGCGGCCAACCCAGTTCAGTTCCAGTCCGCCCTCGTGACGCGGACTGAGATACAGTTCGCCACTCAGGCTGGCCCTGTTGACCCACTCGTCAAACTCGAAACGGAATTCGGGCCGGGTGTCCAGATTCACGCTGCCCGACGCGGGCCGGGATTCCCTGATCGTGGGTGCTTCCCGATCGGGCGGACCGCCGGGAGGCGCCTCGATGCGGGCACAGGCCATTGCCAGCAGAATCATCAGGCCCCAGATCGTGGCCCGGCGTCCGGCATCAGCTGCTTGCACCCAGCCGCTCCCGGAAATAGGCGATGGTGTGATCCAGCCCCTGCTCCAGCGGCACCACGGGGGCCCAGTCCAGCAGCTTGCGGGCAAGGGTGATGTCCGGCTGGCGCACGCGCGGGTCATCGGCGGGCAGCGGGCGTCGTACCAGCTCCGAGGCGGAACCGGTCTTGGCCAGGACCTGTTCGGCCAGCTGGGCGATGGTGAATTCCACCGGGTTGCCCAGGTTCACCGGACCGATGGCCTCGTCCTGGTCCATCATCCGGATCAGGCCTTCGACCAGATCGCTGACATACTGGAAACTCCGGGTCTGCTGGCCGTCGCCGTAGATCGTGATCGGTTGGCCGCGCAGGGCCTGTACGATGAAGTTGCTGACCACGCGGCCATCGTTGACCGCCATGTGCGGGCCATAGGTATTGAAGATGCGGACGATCCGGATGTCCACACGGTTCTGGCGATGGTAGTCGAAGAACAGGGTTTCGGCCACGCGCTTGCCTTCGTCGTAGCAGCTTCGCAGGCCGATGGGGTTGACATGGCCCCAGTAATTCTCGGGCTGGGGATGCACCTGGGGGTCGCCGTAGACCTCGCTGGTGGACGTGTGCAGGATGCGTGCACCCACGCGTTTGGCCAGGCCCAGCATGTTGATCGCGCCCATCACGCTGGTCTTGACCGTCTTCACGGGGTTCAGCTGGTAGTGCACGGGCGACGCGGGGCAGGCCAGATTGTAGATCCGGTCGACTTCCAGCAGGATCGGCTGGGTCAGGTCATGCCGGATCAGCTCGAATCGATGGTGATCCAGCAGGGGATCGATGTTGATCTTGCTGCCGGTGAAGAAGTTGTCCAGACAGATCACATCGTGCCCGTCGGCGATCAGCCGGGTACAGAGATGACTGCCGATGAATCCGGCTCCGCCGGTCACGAGAATGCGCATGCCCGTTTTCCTTCCCTGCCGCACCGGTCACTTGACCTGGGGGCGTCCAATGCTGTAATAGGTGAACCCCAGCTCCTGCATGCTGTCGGGGCGCCAGATGTTGCGCCCATCGAAGACCACGGGCTGGCTCAGGCTTTCGCGGATCCGGGCAAAATCGGGAGTGCGGAAATCAGCCCACTCGGTGGCCACGATCAGGGCGTCGGCACCGGCGAGGGCTTCGTAATTGGAGCTGCAGAATTCCACCCGGTCGCCCAGGATCTGGCGCGCGTTGTCCATGGCTTCGGGATCGAAACAGCGGAAGCGGGCACCGTGTGCCATGAGTCCATTGATGATCTCGAGCGCCGGGGCTTCGCGCATGTCGTCGGTCCGGGGTTTGAATGCCAGCCCCCAGAGGGCGAAGCAGAGACCGTCGAGGCGGTCGTTGAAGTGCTTGCGGATCACATCCACCAGCAGAGTCTTCTGCAGTGCGTTGACGGACTCGACCGCCTTGAGGATCTGGAAGTCGTAGTCGTAACTGTCGGCCGTGTGGATGATGGCCTTGACGTCCTTGGGGAAACAGCTTCCGCCGTATCCCACGCCCGGAAAGAGGAACTGGCCGCCGATGCGGGAGTCGCTGCCGATGCCGCGCCGGACTTCGTCCACATTGGCGCCCACCCGGTCACAGATCCGGGCGATCTCATTCATGAAGGAGATCTTGGTGGCCAGCAGGGAATTGGCAGCGTACTTGGTGAGTTCGGCGCTCTTGACGCTCATGGTGAGCACCGGGTGTCCCGTGCGCACGAATGGGGCATAGAGCGTGTTCATCACGGTGCGGGCACGCTCACTGTCGGCGCCGATGACCACACGGTCGGGCTTGAGGAAGTCGCCCAGGGCAGCCCCTTCCTTGAGGAACTCGGGGTTGCTCACCACGTCGAAGGGCTGGCTGGTGTTCTCGCGGATCACGGCGGCCACCTTCTCGGCCGTGCCCACCGGGACGGTGGACTTGTCCACGACCAGCGTGTAGTGGGTCATGGCGCGAGCGATCTCGCCGGCTGCGTCCAGCACGTGCTTGAGGTCGGCACTGCCATCCTCGTCGGGCGGGGT
Organism: Candidatus Delongbacteria bacterium; assembly: GCA_020634015.1. Taxonomy (NCBI): domain Bacteria; phylum Candidatus Delongiibacteriota; species Candidatus Delongbacteria bacterium. Next base: position 263,000 of record JACKCN010000006.1, read on the forward strand.
GCCCACAGCGATGAAGACCACTTCCGATTTGGCCACGGCACTGGCCGTATCGGTGCTGAAGCTCATCCGGCCATTGGCCACGACTCGCTCGAGCATCTCCTTCAGGCCGGGTTCGTAGATCGGAAGGCGGCCTTCGTTGAGGCCCTGGATCTTCTTCGCGTCCACGTCCACACAGATCACGTCATTGCCCACTTCGGCAAAACACACGCCAGCCACCAGGCCGACATATCCCGTTCCGACGACGGTCAGCTTCATTGCAGAACTCCTGGAAGGGCACTCCCATGTGCGTCCGCGCGTGCGCCGAGCATGGGTGTGAGACATTCATGAACCGGATGCGATGGCTTCCGGAAAACCCGCGCTGAACTTAGCGAAAGCCCGCAGATGTGCCAATTGACGCGCCTTGCCCACTGCCTGTCGCCGGCCCCGGGATGGGGTGGTTCCACCACCGACACGTGGCGCAGGCAAAAAAAATGGACGGCCCGGGGACCGTCCATGGGAATGGCGGAATCGATGCGCGTCAGGGGGTCTGCTGGGCTGCGGCATCCGGCAGCTCGCGCGTCGTGGAAACGGGCTGCAGGTCGTTCAGGTCCTGGGCCCGGCGCGTGGTGTCGGTGCTCACCGAATCGCGCGCGCTTTCGAAATCGCGGGAGGCCAGCACACCGGTCTCGGGTTGGGCCGGGTTGGCGGGCGCTTCGGCAATGCCGCTGGGGGCCGGTGTGCCCACCTGGGCGGAATTCCAGCTGCCCACCATGGCGAAGAGCATGACCGCGGCGGCACCACTGACCACCAGCAGGGCACCACGGCGCCAGAATGAACTGGGCGGCGTGACGACCTGACCTGCGGGCGCGGCCCCGGAGCTCTCCTCCGCAGCGATCACCGTCTGCAGGCGTGCCTTGAGGCGGGCTTCGAAACCTGCGGGAGCCGAATCGCCTCCGCTGCGCAGGCTGCTGCGGATGGCCACAGCCTCGCGATGTTCGGCCGCACAGAGAGGGTCCTGCAGCAGGCTTTCCATGCGGGTGTGGTGTTCGAAGCCGGAGCCTTCGGCAAGCCAGTCCCACAGGTGTTCGGAAAAGAATTGGTGATCGTTCATTTGCTAGTCCCCGACATAATCCCTGAGCATTTCCTTCAATCGTCCGCGGGCCCGATTGACACGGCTTTTGACCGTGCCCAACGGCACACCGAGCACTTGAACAATCTCCTCATATGAAAGTTCCTCGATTTCGCGCAGGATGATCACTTCGCGAAATTCGTCGGGCAGGTTGGCCATGGCTTCGCGCACAGCTTCAACGGTCATCTTGCCCGCCACCTCCTCGTCCACGGGACGCTTGCGGTCGGGCAGTTCGCGGGGCTTGTCCTCATCCCGGTCATTTTCCAGATCGGTCAGGGGCATCCGGTTCTGCTTGCGCATGTGCGAGCGAACCAGATTGGCCGCGATGGTGTAGATCCAGGTGGAAAAACGCGCGATGGTGCGATAACTCATGCGATGCACGTAGAGCCGCATGAAGGTTTCCTGCAGCAGGTCCTCGGCGGTCTGTCCGTTGCGCACCATGCGCATGATGAACGCATAGAGCCGGTCCTTGAACCGGGCCACCAGGACGTCGTAACACTCCATGTCTCCGGCCTGCAGCCGCAGCATGACCTCTTCGTCGCTGAGTTCCTTCATAGCCTGCATAGTTCCACAATCAGCTGGTTCAAACGGATTGAATTGGGAAGTGCGCTGCCACCCTTGAGGTCCCCGTCCGCATCACGCAGCAGACGGCAGGCCGCTGCCAGCGAGGAGGCGCTCCAGTGACGCAACTGCTGGAGATTCCGGTTGGCCACCCATGAATTGCGCTGTTCCAGCACGCGGGCCACGGCGGCCGCATCGTGGCCCGAGTCCCGCAGGGAGGCCGTGACCCACAACCGGCCAAAACTCTTGCTCAGGGCCGGCAGCAGGGTGTATTCATTCTGCGCCAAGGTAAGCAGTTCCTTGAGGATTGCACAGCAGCGCGCCGCATTGCGTTCGAGCACCGCATCGGTCAGCGAGAACAGGCTGACTTCCCGGGGAGTTCCCAGCACGGTGGCCAGCAGGTCCGCATCGATGACCGTGCGATTCTCCGCGGCCGAGAGCAGGGCCAGCTTCTCCAGCTCCTGACTGACGGTGCGCAGGCTGGCCCCCACCAGATGTTCGGCCAGTGCGGCCGCCTGGGCCTGTGGCAGTTCCAGGCCCTGGGCCTGGCAGGCCTCCTGCATCCAGCCGGGCAGGATCGACCCATCCAGCAGCGGGAACTCGACCACCCGGGCCACCTTGCGCAGCTCCTTCCAGACGGACTTGCGCCCGTCGACGCTGCCGGCGGTCAGCACCAGGATCGTGCTGGGCGAGGGATTCTTGATGTAGGTGCGCAGGTCGTCCAGCAGGGCGGCGCTTGCCCGCTCCATGCCGCGCACGATCACCAGCCGCCGGGGACTCATCATGGGAAAGGAGGCGGCGAGCCGGAACAGGTGTTCGCCCGATACCTCGTCGGCCTGGAACACATCGCGGTTGAAGTCGGCCAGCGCGGGGTCCACGACCCCATCATGGAACACGGCAAGGGCCTGCTCCAGCAGCAGATCCTCCTCGCCCACCAGGAGCTGGAGCGGGGCCAGCGGTTCCGCCAGCAGTCGGGCTGGGTCGGTCACCGGCCCGTTTCCACGGCACGACGAGTGGCTTCGGTGAGGAACTGGGCCATGAGTGCGCGGGAGGCGGGTTCGCCCGGCAGGCGCTCGGGGTGCCACTGGACACCCAGCATCCATTGGTCTGGGTCTTCGCCCACCAGAGCCTCGATGATTCCCGAGGCATCGGCCGCACGAGCGATCACCCGTTGGCCGCGCCCGAGACGTTTCACGGCCTGGTGGTGGGTGCTGTTGACTCCGAAGCGCAGTGGCAGATCACTGAAACACGCCGGTTGCGGACCGTCGAGCAGCACCTCGTGAACCAGCGCGGAATGTGCATCCGGGCGGCTGTGGCCCTCGATGCCCGGCTCGGTGGGCAGGTCCTGCCAGAGCTCGCCGCCTGCGCTGACGGCAATCTGCTGCATGCCGCGGCAGACCCCCAGCACGGGGACGCGCCGCTGAAGTGCCGCCTGCAACAGCGCGTGTTCGTAGTGGGTCCGGCGCTGCTCATCGCCCACCTCCAGCACCACTGGACCCGGGTTGTCCGGATCGAATCCGGGGTCCAGATCGGGACCGCCGCTCAGCAACAGGCCGTCGAGCCGGTCGATCAACTGCCCGATGCGGGCGTCTCCGGCGAAGGGCAGGGCAACGGGGATACCTCCACCGCCAGCCACCCAGGCGGCATAGGCCGCGGATTGCAGCTCCAGCACGGACGAGTTGTAGAAGCCGCGCTCGTGGTTGCTGTCCAGCAGCATGCTGATGCCGATCAGGGGAGCGTTCACAGGGCCCTCAGCACGAGGCTGGTGGCACCCACCAGCAGACAGTAGACGGCGAACCAGCTGAGGCTGCGCTTGCGCACCGCCACCAGCAGCCACTGCAGGGCGAAATACCCCACAATTGCCGCACTGGCGAAACCGGCCAGCAATTCGATCGTGGAATAGGCGGGCGGCAGCGCATTCGGCTCGAGGGAATCCTTGAGTTGCAGCAGGGCTGCCCCGGCAACCGCGGGCACCGACATCAGAAATGAGAATCGTGCCGCTTCTTCCGGCTGGATTCTGAGCAGCAGCCCGGTCACGATGGTGGATCCGGAGCGGCTGATGCCGGGCAGGATCGCCATCGACTGGGCCAGCCCCAGCGTGACCGCTCGTTTCCAGCCGATGTCCTCGGCGTGCACCTCGCCACGGCGGGCCCGGTCACCGATCAGCAGAATCAGGCCGGTGACCATCAGCAGGGCCGAGACGGTGGCGGGATGGGCGAAGACCGATTCAAAAAAGTCCTTGAGACTCAAACCGATGAGAGCGGTGGGAATGCTGGCGGCCACCAGCAGGCCCAGCAAGCGCCGGTACTCGGGATCCCCGCGCCCGGGCACCAGTGCCAGAGCCAGTCGCAGCACATCCTGACGGTAGGCGAAGACAATGGCGAGCAGGGTTCCCAGGTGCAGAATGATTTCCAGCCGGATATCCGTGCCACCTTCGATGCCCAGCAGTTCCTGCCCCAGCACCAGGTGTCCCGAGCTGGAAATGGGCAGAAACTCGGTGAGTCCCTGAACCAGCCCGAGAATGATCGTTTCCAGCATTCAGCGTCCTCCCCAGGGGGTGAATCGTGACCCATCCCAGATCAGTGTGCGCAGGCCCTGGTTGACCCTCTGCTCCAGACGGAAGTCACCCCCGTAGGCGGAGGGAAGATCCAGGTGTTCCAGAGCCTCGCGGAAGGAGCGCCCCTCCTCGGCCGCGGCCTGCCCGGCCAGCAGCAACAGGCGTGCGCATTCGAACCCCACGGTTTCGTTGCGACTGGCTTCACGGCCTTCCTTGACCCGGACCTGATTCATGAAGGGGCCACTTCCGTCGAGACCCGCCGCGGGCAGCCAGTCGCTGACCACCAGCAGATGATCACGAAACACCGAGAGGCGCTGGGGATTCTCGCCTTCCAGGAATGTGGCATCGCCGAGCATCCAGCCATCGGGATTGGCGGCTGCCAACTGGGGAATCAGGACATCGGCGTCTTCGGGCAGGGGAAGCACCAGCAGTCCATCATTGAAATCGAAGGCGTCGGCGTAGATGCACAGGTTCTCCATCTGGCGCCGGGCATCCTTGGTGCCGGGCAGGTACCACTGGGGCGGTCCCAGTTCCATGCCGCGGGACAGGGCGGCCTCCTCGAGACGATCCTGGAGCTGGTTGCCCGCACGGTTCGCCGGTATCAGGCTGATCAGGTTGTGCAGATCGAGGGTGTGTTCGGCCAGATCAAGCAACTCGTCCAGCTTGTGTGCGGCCGGCGTGTTGAACTGGTAGAAACTGGAATCGGCCTGGCTGAGCCCATTGCCCGAGTACCAGGGAAAGATCACCGGAAAGGGCGCTCCGAAGGCTGCGGCGGCCGCATAGCCCGGTTCGCCGGGAACGATCACCGCATCCAGCTCTTCGCCGCTGAGGGCGCTCAGTTGCTGGTGCGCCAGCAGAGGGTCGGACTCACAGTCGCGCAGCACCAGTTCCCAGTCGCCATCGGCGTGTGCGGCGAAGGCCGCCTCCAGACCCGCGAGCAGTTCGCGGCCCATGCGCCCATCGTGACCGCGCAATGGCAGAACCGCCGCGATCCGGTGATGCAGACTGGGCAGAAGCTCGAGGCCCGGAAGACGCGCGAGGCGCTCTTCGCCCAGCCAGAGCGCCAGCTCGCGGCGCTGGGGGGCGTTGAGACCATCGTGACACACGCGAGTCGTGAATGACTGGACTCTGGGCAGGAGTGGCGAGTCGCTGGCCAGGCCCAGCCAGAGAGTACAGCCCGAGCGGGCCGCCTGCAGGCTGCTGCCGCGCCGGGCCAGGCTGCGTACCTGCAGCCAATCGGCGTAGGACACACGCTCGGCACCCGGGGCACTGCCCTTGAAGGTCGACAGGGCCGCGTCAAAGGCGGCCACCTGACCACTCTCCTCCAGGCGCCAGAGATCCAGCAGCTTCCAGTCGGCCATGCGGGACGGGTCCTTGCTCTGGTTCTCGGCCAGCCCCTGCTGGATCAGCGGAGCCAGGCTGGCCGGATCGGCACCGGCGAGCGCCTGCTCAAGCACCTGGCGGGGCGAGGATTGTGTCGCCGCCTGGGCATTGAGACCGAGGGCCAGCAGGATCGGGAACGTCGAACGGAACACACGCATGGACTGACTTTACTCCACCGTCACACTTTTGGCAAGGTTGCGCGGCTGGTCCACATCGCAGCCGCGCTGGACGGCCACGTAGTAGGACAACAACTGCAAGGGAATCGAGGCCAGAATGGGCATCACGATCGGGTGGCACTCGGGAATCAGGATCACGTCATCGGCCAGATCCTTGAGCTTGCGATCGGCCTGGGTGGCGATCACGATGGTCTTGCCCTGGCGCGCACGCACTTCCTGGAGATTGGAGATCACCTTCTCGTAGTTGTCGTCGGAAGGGGCCACCACGATCACCGGCATGTTCTCGTCGATCAGCGCGATCGGCCCGTGTTTCATCTCGGCGGCCGGATATCCTTCCGCGTGGATGTAGCTGATTTCCTTCAGCTTGAGCGCGCCTTCGAGGGCCACCGGGAAGGCCAGCCCGCGCCCCAGATAGAGCGCATTGTGATGCGGGGCCAGCCGGGTGGCGATCTTCTCGATGTGGGGCGCGTCCTTGAGGATCTGTTCGACCTTGGCGGGCAGGGCCTTCAGCTCGTCGACCAGGCTCTTGCCCACGGCAAAGCCCATGTTGCGGATGCGCGCCAGGTTGATGGTGAGCAGGGTCAGCACCACCAGCTGGCTGGTGAAGGCCTTGGTGCTGGCCACGCCGATCTCGGGGCCGGCATGGATGTAGATTCCGCCGTGGGATTCCCGCGCGATGGCGCTGCCGGGTCGGTTGCAGATGCCCAGCACGAGCGCGCCCTTGCGCTTGGCTTCCTTCATGGCGGCCAGGGTGTCGGCGGTTTCGCCGGACTGGCTGATCGCGATCACGGCCGTGTTCTCGTCGACCACCGGGTTGCGGTAGCGGAACTCGCTGGCGTACTCGACTTCCACAGGGATGCGCAGGTACTCCTCGAGCATGTACTCGCCCACCAGGGCGGCGTGCCAGGAGGTTCCGCAGGCGGTCAGCACCAGACGGTTGCATTCGAGCAGGCGGTCGATCACGCCATCCAGGCCGCCCAGCTTGGTGGTGCCTTCCTCGGGCAGCAGCCGGCCGGCGAAACTGTCGGAGATGGTGCGGGGCTGCTCGAAGATTTCCTTGAGCATGAAGTGGGGAAAGTCGCCCTTGTCAATGCGCTCGACTTCATCCATCAGCTCGGTGACCATGGGCTGGAACTGCCCGGCGCCGATGGTCGAAAAGCGGACCTCGTCGGGCTCGATCACGGCCATTTCGCCGTCTTCCAGGATCACCACGTTCTGGGTGTAGCCGATCAGCGCACTGCGATCCGAGGCCAGGTAGTTTTCCTTTTCACCCAGCCCGATGATCAGCGGCGAGCCCATCTTGGCCACCACAATCCGGCCCGGCTCGTCCTGGTGCACCACGGCAATGCCGTAGGCCCCCGTGACCAGCCCCAGCACTTCGCGCACGGCCATTTCAAGGTCGCCCGTGTAACACTTCTGGATCAGGTGGGCCAGGACTTCGGTATCGGTTTCGCTCTGCATCTTGTAGCCCAGCTGGAGCAGCTCCTGGCGCAGGGTCGAATAGTTCTCGATGATGCCGTTGTGAATCAGCGCCACCTTGCCGTCCTGACTGGTGTGGGGGTGGGCGTTGATCTCGGAGGGCTTGCCATGCGTGGCCCAGCGGGTATGGCCGATGCCCGCATGCTGGGTCAGCTGCGGAGTCAGCTTCTGACGCAGGTTCTCGATTTTCCCCTTGGCCTTCACGACCGTGACTTTGTCATCCAGCAGGGCCAGTCCGGCCGAGTCGTAACCGCGGTACTCCAGACGCTTGAGTCCCTCCATCAGGAAGGGCACTGCATTCCGGAAACCGGTATATCCAACGATTCCGCACATCGCTCATTGCTCCCAGTGTGTGATTGCCGATGGCCCGGATGCCAGCCGGATGCACCCGTTCCCCTTGCTATCGGCGTGCCGGACAAGCGGGTCCAGCAGGGCTATTCCCATTCGATGGTGGCCGGGGGTTTGGACGAGATGTCGTAGACCACCCGGTTGATGCCTCGCACTTCGTTGATGATGCGGCCCGAAATGCGCCCCAGCAGCTCCCATGGCAGGGGCACGAACTCGGCCGTCATCGCGTCCGTCGAATTGACCGCGCGCAGGGCCAGCACATTCTCGTAGGTGCGCTGGTCGCCCATCACGCCCACGCTGTGCACGGGCAGCAGCACGGCCAAAGCCTGCCAGGTGCGGTCGTACCAGCCGGAATCGCGCAGTTCTTCGATGAAGATCCTGTCCGCTTCCTGCAGCACGCGCACCCTTTCGGCACTGATTTCACCCAGAATCCGGATGCCCAGACCGGGACCCGGAAAGGGGTGGCGCCAGAGCATGGCATGGGGCAGTCCCAACCCTTCGCCCACCTGGCGCACCTCGTCCTTGAACAGTTCACGCAGCGGTTCCAGCAGACGGAACTTCATCCGTTCGGGCAGACCGCCCACGTTGTGATGGGTCTTGATGGTCTGGCTGGGGCCGCGGGTCATCACCGACTCGATCACGTCGGGATAGAGCGTGCCCTGGGCCAGGAATTCCACCTGGGGCAGATGGCGCACGGCCTCCTCGAAGACATCGATGAAGGTGCGCCCGATGGCCTTGCGCTTCTGCTCGGGTTCCGAAATGCCCTTGAGCGCCTCCATGAAGCGCTCGCTGGCGTCAATCGCCATCAGGTTGAAGCCCAGATGCTCGCGGAAGGTGCTGACCACCTCTTCGCTCTCGCCCGCGCGCATCAGGCCGTTGTTGACGTACACGCAGTGCAGCCGGTCGCCGATGGCGCGGTGGATCAGGGCGGCCGCCACCGAACTGTCGACTCCGCCGGACAGTCCACAGACCACATGGGCCGTGTCACCCACCAGGGCCCGGATCTCGCGGACCTGCTCCTCGATCACGTGCCCGGCCGTCCAGTCGGCCGTGCAGCCGCAGATGTCGAAGATGAAGTTGCGCAGCAGTTCCCGCCCGTGTACCGTGTGCTGCACTTCCGGATGGAACTGCACGCCCCAGAGCCTCAGGCCCGGATGATGCAGCGCGGCCACCGGGCAGGTATCGGTGCGGGCCAGCACGCTGCATCCTTCGGGCACGCCGGCCAGCTGGTCCCCGTGGCTCATCCAGACCCTGCTCTCGGGAGCGAAACCTTCGAACAGTGGATCGGCCACCACCTTGAGCTGGGCCAGCCCGTACTCGCGGGATTCGCCGGGCAGTACCGTGGCGCCCAGCATGCGTCCGCAGAGCTGGAGGCCGTAACACACTCCCAGAATGGGTACTCCCAGATCCTCGAGCCTGTACTCGGGCTGCGGGGCATCGACGTCGTAGACCGAGCTGGGTCCGCCCGAGAAGATCACGCCCCTGGGGGCCAGTTCCCGGATCTTCTCGATGCTCGTGTTCCACGGCAGGATCAGCGAATTGACCTTGAGCTCGCGAATCTTGCGGGCGATCAGCTGGGTGTACTGGGAGCCGAAATCCAGCACGAGGATCTGCGGATGGGTATTCATGGGGTCAGGTTCCAGCCTTGCAGAGCGCTTGTCCAGTCCGGGGCGGTCAGATCCATCTTCAATGGGGAGATGGTGACCCAGCCCGTGTGTACCTGGAAATCGTCGTGTTCCGGTTCGGGGTCGTGATAGTCCTTGCTGCCGTCCACCCAGTACCAGACGCCGCCATCGGGGGAGGGGCGTCGGGTGAAGCTTTCCGAGAAGCGCGCCACGCCCATGCGCGAGACCTTCCAGCCCTTGATCTGGCTGGCCGGCAGGCGCGGAATGTTCACGTTCAGCAGAATCTCCGCCGGCAAGGGCAGCTCGGCGCGTTTCTCCACGATCTGCAGAGCGATCTCCGCCGCATCGTCGAAGAGGAACTCCTTGCTGGCATCCATGGACAAAGCGATCGCCGGAATGCCGGCGAAGGTGCCTTCCGTCGCGGCAGCGACGGTTCCCGAATAGAACACGTTCTGCCCGGTGTTGAGCCCATTGTTGATGCCCGAGACCACCAGATCGGGCGGATGGTCCTTGCAGAGGACCTGCAGCCCGAACTTGGCCGCGTCCGCTGGATAGCCGCCCAGACCATGGAACACGGCATCGCCGATGAGGTGCTTTTCCAGCTTCAGGGGCTGATGCAGGGTCAGGCAATTGCTCTTGGCCGAGCACTCGGTCGCTGGTGCGCAGACGATGACCGTGTGACGTTCGGCCAGCACGCGATGCAGGGCCCGCAGGCCCGGGGCCAGCACGCCGTCGTCGTTGCAGAGCAGGATTCTCATGCGGGCCTGCCCGGGACCTTTCCGGCCAGCAGGATCCGGAAGAGATTTTCGATGGTGTCCTTCAGCTCCACACGGGGCACGATGCGATCGACGAACCCGTGCTCCAGCAGGAACTCGCTGCGCTGGAAGCCGGGAGGCAGGTCTTCTCCAATGGTCTGCTTGATCACGCGGGGCCCGGCGAAGCAGATCAGCGCTCCCGGCTCGGCCAGGATCACGTCGCCCAGCATGGCGAAGGAAGCGGAGGTACCGCCCGTGGTGGGGTCGGTCAGCAGGCTGATGAAGGGCAGGCCGCGATCGGCCAGCTTCGTGAGCAGGGCGCTGACCTTGGCCATCTGCATCAGGGCCACCGTGCTCTCCTGCATGCGCATGCCGCCGGAGGCTGAGAGCACAAGCAGCGGCAGGTTCTGTTCAAGCGCCACGCGGGCGGCGATGGCGATCTTTTCGCCCACCACGCTGCCCACGCTTCCGCCGAAGTGGAAGAAGTCCATCAGGGCCGCGGCCACGGGCAATTCGTTCATGGTGCCGGTGCCACAGAGCACGGCGTCGTTCATGCCCGTCTTCTGGGTGGCCGCGTCGATGCGTTTGGAATAGGGTTCGGAATCCACGAAGGCGAGGAAATCCTTGCTCTTCAGATTCAGCCCCAGCTCGACGAAGCTGTCCTCGTCAAAGAGGATGTCGCGGTAGGTCGAGCTGTTGATCCGCATATGGTGCCCGCATTCGTGGCAGACATGCAGATTCAGCTCCACTTCCTTGCGGTAGAGGATGGTGTTGCACTGCTTGCATTTCAGCCACAACCCGTCGGGCATGGACTGCTTGCTGGCGGGTGCGGTGATGTTCGGCTGGTCGCGTTTGAACCAACTCATGCGGGGACTCCGAATGGCGCGAAGGAAGCGCTGAACTTACCACAAGGCCCTTTCAACTGAAAGCGCCGGGCCGGTCGAGGGGCAGCACGAAAGCCAGGCCATGCTGGCCGGGTCCATAGTAGTCGGGAAGCTCGCGCAGCCGCACGAAACCTTCGCTGCGGTAGAGCCCCAGCGCGACAGCGTTCTCGCTGCGCACCTCCAGAAACAGGTGACGGGCACCCCGGGCGCGCGCCTGTTCGCAGAAGACGCGCAGCAGACGGCGCCCCAGTCCCTGTCCGCGCTCCTCCGGGTCCACGGCGATGGAATGCAGCTCCGCATCGTCCAGCACGACCCGCCCCAGCGCGAATGCCTGCAGCCCGAATCGCCCCCCGGGCAGGCCCAGGGCCAGCCCCGTGTGCTCGCCCAGTGCGGCGGCCAGGGCTGCCGGAGTCCATGGATCGCTGAAACAGAGGGCTTCCAGACTTTCCAGTACGGGAAGATCGGCGGGGCTCAGCGCTCGCCAGCACATGCGACCTCCCGCTCATGCTCGATGGCACGCCAGACCGTCAGTGCCTGGGCGCAGGCGGCCACATCATGGACCCGGAAGATCTTCACTCCCTGACGCCAGCCGGACAGCAGAGTCGCCAATGTGCCGCCCAGCCGATCCGCGGTGCCAGAGGCATGCAGACCGTTGATGTAGCGCTTGCGCGAGTGGGCCAGCATCAGGTGGCGCCCCGGACAGAGACGGTCCAGGCTGGCCAGCAGGCGCAGGTTGTGTGCGGTGGTCTTGCCGAAACCGATGCCGGGATCCAGCAGGATCTTCTCCTCCGCCAGTCCCAGGGATTCCAGTCGGGCACTGCGCGCGGCCAGAAAATCCCGGACCTGGGCGACCACATCCGTGTACTCGGGGGCCGCCTGCATGGTGCGTGGCTCGCCCAGGCGGTGCATCAGGACCGTGGCACACCCGCGGGCAACGAGCAGGGGCCAGAGCGCCTCGTCATCGCGGCCGGCACTGGTATCGTTGATCAGCGCGGCTCCCGCATCAAGAGCCTCCGCGGCCAGTCTCGCACGGCGAGTATCCACGCTCAGCCAGCAATCGGGATCATGGCGTTGCAGAATCTCGAGCGCGGGCAGGACCCGTGCGCGCTCCTCTTCCGTACTCACGGCCAGCGAACCGGGGCGCGTCGATTCTCCCCCCAGATCCAGCACTTCGGCACCTTCGGCCAGCAGTTGGCGGGCCTTTTCCAGCACCAGCTCGGGGCGGACACCATGGTCGCCCCAGAGCTCACCCCCGTCGCTGAAGGAATCGGGGGTCAGATTGAGAATTCCCACCAGCAAGGGCTCAGGCTGAGTCAGCCGCTGGACCAGTCGTGATACGCTTCTCACGGCTGCAGCTCGGGGAACAGTTCCGCCAGTTGGCGCCGGCTGCGGTCGAGCTCTTCGGGACTGCCGCCCAGCTTCATGCGCTGGCGGAAGAACCAGATCGCGCGGTCCCGGTTCCCCAGCTGTTTCCAGCTCATGCCCAGCAGATGCAGGGCTTCCGGCGGGCAGCCCAGAGCCACGGCGTGTTCGAGGCAGTCCACGGCCAGCGAATCGCTGCCGGTCATGTAATACATCTGTCCCAGGTTCCACCAGGGGCGATAATCCGCATCCAGCAGGTCGAGCGCGGCCCGGTAGTGACGTTCCGCCTGGCCATATGCCATGCGAACCCGTTCCACATTTCCGGCCAGAATCAGCAGTTCGGGGTCGTTTCTGTACAGCACGAGTGCGGCGCTCGTGAACTGATGGGCTTCGTTCAGTCGACGCAGATCCACCAGGCGCGGGACCTCCTCGAACAGGGCCGGGCGATAGCCGGGTTGCAGCTCCAGTGCATGGGCCCGGGCCTGGCCGCTCTGCTCCATGCCGAAATGCGCCAGTCCCTGGCGGTCCAGGTGGGACACGATCCACCAGGCGCGCGGATTGCCCGGTTCCAGCGCCAGACTGTTGTCCACTGCCTGGATCACGCGGTCCCATTGCCCTTCCCAGGCGAACCAGGTCGCGGCCATCAGGAAGAGCTCCGCGCTGGTCTGCGTCGAATCGTCCAGCCCGGCATTCAGACTGGCCACGATCCGCGCGGCATTTTCCTTGCGGGCATAGGCCAGCAGTTGGTCGGCGGCTCGCAATTCATCCTCGGGCTGGCGGAAGCGGGCGGGCAGACTGGAAAAGTACAGGGCGCTGTCGTGGACCGCGGTGAACAGCGGCAGAGATTCGGGCAGCAGTGTCCGTTGCGGTGACACTGCGGACGCCAGGCCCATCCGGTCGGCGCAGAAGTCGGAGTATGTCCGCTGCAGGGAGGCCAGTGCGGTTGAATCCAGACGGGAAGGCAGGTCCACGGTCACCCGGGCTTCGAGACCCGTCACACGCCACCGGCGGCGCCAGTGTTCCAGTACCAGCTCTCCGTCACGGGCTGAGCCGCAGATCAGGTCGCTGGCCTTGAGGGTGGCCAGGATCGAGTCCGGAGCGGCCAGGGCCGAGGCGCGCGGACCCTCGAGCCCATGGCGCAGACTGACCAGCGAACCGCCTTGCCGGAGCAGGTCCGCCTCCTGGATTGCGGCCAGTCCTTCGCCCACCCCCGCGGGCAGGTTTTCAAGTGGCCAGAGTGCGAACCGGGTATCCGGAACCCGCGCGGTGACACGCTGGCGCAGCAGAACGAACAGGGTCAGCAAGACGACCAGCCCCGCCAGCGCGATGGCCCCGGGCCTGCGTTCTCTGTAGACGCCCGTGCCCGGCAGCACCCTGAGGGAGATCCAGAGCCAGAGGGCACACAGCCCCAGCAAGGGCCAGAGCCCGCCGGGCACGTCTCCGGCCAGCAGGTTGATCAGACGCTGGATCGGGATCATCGCTTCAGCTCCAGCCTGAGACTTCGCAGCCCCGCCCAGGAGGTGGCCTTCTCGCTGCCCCGCAACTCGATGCGGTTGCTGCCTTCGCGCAGATAGTTGCTCACCGGCCAGCTTCGAGGGCGCCCTTCGCTTTCAAGGGTTACTTCGCTGGCCAGCAGGACTCCGTTGAAGAGCACGGTCAGTGTGGCGAAGTCCTTGATGGACATGGGGAAGTTGTCACCGGTGTCCAGTGCCGTGAGTTCCAGTCGGGCCGGCATGCCCGTGTGGACGCCGGAGGGTAGCTGCACCTCGAATACCGCTTGCTGGCAGCCCCAGGGGCGACGATCATTGCGGGCCCGGCCGAACCGCAGCAATTCGCCGCGCGTCTCCGGACCGTCGCCCGCGCTGACCCGGAACCCACTCTCCTCGAACCAGACACCGCGCTCCAGGAGCCGGATCGCACCCATGCCCGCCTCGGGCTGGCGGCCCGCTTGCCAGCTCCATCCCTGTTCGGGCAGATAGCGCGCCAGGACCTCGCTTCCGGCGGCCGGACCCAGATCGCGGCTGGACGGTTCAAGGTAACCGGATACGCGCGCGAAGCGTACCTGCTGTGGCAACAGTGTGCGCGGCAGCAGTGCTTCGCCGCTCCCGATCACCCGGTCTCCGAGGAGAATGTCCCCGGCCACGGGCTCGGTGTGCACCAGAACGAATTGGTTGCGTTCGGGAAGATCCAGCAGGAGTTCGCCCGATTCGGGTGCCAGTCGCAAAAGCGTGTCCAGCAGGCTGGTCTGGGCCAGGTCCACCTGAAGATGCACTTGGCTGGCCCGTGGCAGACTGAGATGCCCCAGTGCATCGGGACTTGCCGATTGGCCGTTCAGACGGCAGCGATAGCGCTCGTCCCAATGCCGGAGCCGCAGGGAGGTCGCCTGAATCTCGCGCTCCGGCTGGTAGACCGGCACGATGTCGCGCAGCGGGGTGGCGAAGGGCAGGTACACCCGGTCCTGCGGAGGGACCACACGTTCGGGTTCGGCCTGCCGGACCGCGGGTTGCGGGTCGGGATCCGGGAGTTCCGGCGCCGGGGGGCGAGGACTGAGCAGGAAGGTCAACCGGCGGTTGTGCTCATTCAGGGTATCGCTGATCACGGCCCAGACCAGAGGTCGGCTGAGGAATCCATCGCTCTGGACCTGGACCCCGTGCAACCTGCCCGGTCCCAGCGGCAGGCGTGCCGGAGTCTTCAGGCCTGTGCTTTCCAGATCCAGCAGGATGTCGGCACCCGGTGGATCGCTTTCGACCTGGACCCACGCATCCATGGGCACGGGCCGCAACCAGAACCAGCCGATTGCGGCCAGAATGGCCAGCACCAGCAAGACCAGCAGACGCCGGGGCCAGGGCCGTTCGGGTGGGTCTTCCTGCAGAAAACCTTCCCCTGCGATGTAGATGGGAGAACGGAATTCGGTCATGCTGACAGGGCCCTGATCACGGGAACTGGCTCCTGGAGCACTTTCAAGGGGTATCCGCCCCGACGTTGGGCAAGGGCTCCAGTTCGAAGCTGAGAATCTGGCGTGGTCCGCGGGTCAGTTCCAGGTGCAGCAATCCACTGCGACTGACGTAGCCTTCCTGGCGAACTTCCAGAAAGTGTTCGCCGGCGGGCAGCTCGAGCCGGGCGTCCGTGGTGCTGCCGGAGTTCTGTCCATCGACCCAGATCTCCGCACCCTGGACATTGCAGACCACGTCCAGCAGGTAGTAATCCGGCTGGACGTAGGACCAGCCCAGCCAGACCAGCAGCCCCAGCAGAACCACACCCAGGCTCCAGCTCCAGATCACGCGCAGGCGTCCCCCGGGAATGTCCTCCACGTGCTCCTCGTAATCGAAGTACCCTTCGCGGCTGAGGATCTGCTTGCGTGTCAACCACTCCCGGTCACCGTTCTCATTCACGTATTCAATGTGATCACGGCTGTTCTCGTAAAGACGCTTCTTCTCCTCCGCAAGAATCTGCTGGCGCAGGCGCTGTTCATCCAGACGCTGCTGCTGCTGCTGTTTCTCGTTTTCAAGCAGCGCGCGCCTGCGTTCGTCCTCTTCAAGCTCCCGGCGGATTTCCCTCCGGATGCGCTCCTCTTCCGGGGTGCTCATGCCTCGGGCGATTCCTGGCTGATTGCGGGGACGGACCCGGAGGTCGAAGACGGCGTTTCCGAGTTGCCGTTGCCATCGCCATGGGTCGGGGCCTTTTTCAGGGGCGGCAGTTCGTCGCCCCGGATCAGCACATCCAGTTCGTCTCCATCGATCAGTTCGCGCACCAGCAGTGCCTCGGCGATGCGGTGCAGGGACTCCAGATTCTGCTCGAGCAGCTTCTGGGTGTCCTGGCGCGCGGCCAGCAGAATCTTGTCGATCTCGGCGTCGATGCGTTCGGCCGTGGATTCGGAAAAATCGCGGTGCTGGCTGATCTCGCGACCCAGAAAGATTTCTTCCTGCTTCTTGCCGTAGTTGCGCAGACCCATCGTGGGGCTCATGCCCACGTCACAGACCATGGCCTGGGCAATCTCGGTGGCGCGCTGGATGTCGCTGGCGGCTCCCGTGGTGACTTCATTGAAGATCAGTTCTTCGGCGATGCGCCCGGCAAAGAGCACGCGCAGCCGGGCCAGCAGTTTGCTGCGTGTTTCGTGCAGATCGTCCTCGGGCAGGCTCCAGGTCAGGCCCAAGGCGCGTCCACGGGGGATGATGGTCACCTTGTGCACGGGGTCGGCAAACTCGAGAATCTTGCCCAGCAGCGCATGACCGGCCTCATGGTAGGCCGTGATCCGCTTGTCCAGATCGCTCAGCAGCAGGCTCTTGCGGGCCGTGCCCATCACCACCTTGTCGCGGGCTTCCTCGAAACAGGCGCTGTCCACGTTCTGCTTGCCGTGACGCGCGGCCAGCAGGGCCGCTTCGTTCACCAGGTTGGCCAGTTCGGCTCCGGCCAGGCCGGGAGTGCCACGCGCGATGGTCTTGAGGTCCACATCGTCGTTCAGCGGCACGTTGCGCGAATGGACCTTGAGAATGCCTTCGCGTCCGCGCACGTCCGGGCGGTCGACCACGATCTGACGATCGAAACGACCGGGACGCAGCAGGGCCGGATCGAGCACATCGGGTCGGTTGGTGGCGGCGATCAGGATCACGCCCTCATTGGATTCGAAGCCGTCCATCTCGACCAGCAACTGGTTCAGCGTCTGCTCGCGCTCGTCGTGTCCGCCACCGAGCCCGGCACCGCGCTGGCGCCCCACCGCATCGATCTCGTCGATGAAGATGATGCAGGGCGCGCTCTTCTTGCCCTGCTCGAAGAGGTCACGCACGCGACTGGCGCCCACGCCCACGAACATTTCCACGAAGTCGGCACCGCTCATGCTGAAGAAAGGCACTCCGGCCTCACCGGCCACGGCCCGGGCCAGCAGGGTCTTGCCCGTGCCCGGAGGGCCCAGCATCAGCGCACCTTTGGGAATCTTGCCGCCCAGCCGACTGAATTTCTTGGGGTCCCGCAGGAATTCGATGACCTCTTCCAGCTCCTCCTTGGCCTCGTCGGCACCGGCCACATCGGCGAAGGTGATCTTGATCGAGTTCTCGGCCAGCATCTTGGCGCGGCTCTTGCCGAAGGAGAAGACTCCCTTCTGGCCGCCGCCCTGCATGCGCCGCATGATGTAGATCCAGACGGCGAAGAGCACGATCCAGGGCAGGATCGTGGTGGCCGCGTAGGCGATCCAGTTGCTGTCCTGTTTCTCGAAGGAGTATGGAATGCCCTGGGCGTCCCAGGCCGCCATCTCATCCTTGATCTCGGGCGGCATGTTCACGGTGAACCGGGTGTAGGTGGTGCTGCCCACCGCGGTTTCGTGGATTCCGGGGCTCAGCAGTTCGCCGTGAAGCACGGGAGTGAGATTGTCTGACACCACTTCCAGCTTCGAGATCAGGCGCTCTTCGCCCGTGACCAGCTGCCGGTATTCGGTGTAGGTCAGCCGTTCTTCAACATCGCGCGTATCGAAGGCGCGGGTCAGGAAGAACATGATCAGGATGATCAGCAGCCAGAAGGTGATGGTCCCCCCTGTGCGCCGCCAGTTGCTGCCTCCCTCGGCTGTCTTGCGGGGAGGGGTGGTCTTGTTGCGACCGGGTATGGTGCTCATGGACGCTCAGGTCTTTCTGTCTCGAGCTGTGGTTGTCGGGCCCCATGGCCTGATGCCATGCAAGTCGGTCCGCCGGTTCCAGGTTCCGGAATGACGCGGAGTGCTGGCCGAATGGCCCCCGGGGGGCCAGCGTGTGTCGATCAGCTGCGCCGCACGTAGACTTCGGGCAGATTGCGCCAGTTCTGGCGATAATCCAGCCCGTATCCCAGCACGAACTCGCTGCCGATTTCGAAGCCAACGTATTCAAGGGGGAACTCAAGCCGGGAATTGTCGGGTTTGTGCAGCAGGGTCGCGAAGGCCAGGGATGCCGGCTGCTGCAGGCTGAATTTGTTCTTGAGGAAGCTCAGGGACAGGCCACTGTCGACGATGTCCTCCACCACGATCAGGTGTCGGCCGGCCACCAGTGCGTCGTAATCCTTCTTCATCTTGATTTCGCCCGAGCTCTGCAGTTCGTCGCCATAGCTCGAGATCTTGATGAAGTCGACTTCGCAGGGGATGCTGATGCGCCGGATCAGGTCGGAACCGAAGATGAAACCGCCGTTGAGCACGATCATCAGGATGGGATTCTGGCCCTCGTAGTCCCGGCTGATCTGTTCGCCCAGCTCGCGTACCCGGCGAGCGATGGTCTCTTCATCAAGCAGGACTCCAAAGGTCATGCCGTCCACGTGCAGTTCGTTCATTGCAGCACCCATACCAGTTCCCGCGCCTGCTGGGGGGAGTCGGGTCCGGGCTGCCAGGCGCGGCGCAGACCGGGAATCCACAGGATGTCCTGCTCGTTGGCCAGCAGGGGTCGCAGAGCCCGTTCGGGCCGGCTCCATCCGGCTTCGGCCAGCAACGAGCCAACCGACTTGCGTGCATCGGCCGAGAGGCGAAGTCTGTCTCCGGCCCGTGCGGCGCGCACCTGCAAGGTTCTGCCCTGCAGATCCGGAGGCAGGTGATGGATTGCCGCGCCTTCCGGGCAGTTTCCCGGAGCTGTGCGGCCCATGCTCCAGTCCGGCCCGTCGATGCGTGCGCCCGGTTCCAGCGAACGGGAGGGCAAGGGATCGAACCGGGGATGCAGGTGCACGCGATCGCGGCTCAGGCTGATTTCATGTCCTTTGCCCAGCGGCAACCAGTTGCCCGCGTGACCCGTCAGAAGCAAGGTCCGGATGCTGTCGAGGCGTGCATTGGAAGGGCCGCGACCCCAGGCTCCGGAGTGCCGTCCGAGGGCTTCCAGAGCCTTGCGGACAACGGCCCCATGATACCGATCCCAGCCTTGCCGAACAAGGGAGTGCCCCCAGCGCTCCGGCCGGAGATCCTGAGTTTCCAGCAGTTTCTGAGCCTCGCGATCGATGGTTGCCAGCAGGGTGCCCATGTCCCGGGCGATGGCATCCAGCAGGGAGTCGAGCTCGCTTCCGGCCGACCGGCGAAGAGTGGGCATCAACTCCAGGCGCACCCTGTTGCGCAGGCCATGAGAGCGCAGATTGCTGCTGTCCGTGCACCAGTCCTGATCCAGCGATTCCAGGTCCTCCAGAACCTGGAATCGTTCCCATGCCAGCAGGGGCTTGAGCCAGCGCCCCTGACGGGCGGGCATGCCGGCCAGGCCCCAGGGCAGCTTGCCCTGACAGAGTGCCATCAGCACGCTTTCGCGCTGGTCCTGGGCATGGTGACCGGTCAGCAGAGCCCACTCTCCGGGCAGACTTTCTTCGGCGAAAACACGCCGGGCACGCCGGGCCCAGTCCTGCAGGTTGCCCCGGCGGGTTGCGGGGTGCAGCCGCTGGCAGCGCAAAGGCCAGCCCCGGGCAGTGCAGAGCGACCGGACCCAGGTTTCCTCGGCATCGGATTCAGCGCCACGCAGGCCATGGTTCACATGCAGGCAAAGGAAGTCGAGCCCGCGTCGGGCGGCGTCGTGGGCGGCCAGGAGGGCCAGAAGAGTGGAATCGGGACCACCCGAGAGCAGGACTCCAAGCCCCTTGCAGGACTCGGGCAGGAGTCGGTCCAGGGCCAGACGGAACCGGCCGTGGGGGGTCATCCCTGGCGAACGGGAGCGAGCTGGAGGGGAATCTCGTGGGTCACGGTGGCGCCTTCGTTGAGACGAATGGCCAGATTGGTGACCAGACTCTGGTTGCGGTAGCGCACTTCCAGGTCGTAGCTGTACATCTCGCCACCGTCGGCGCGGGCGATGGGCAGGTTGAGAAACACGAAACGTCCCTGCTTGTCGGACTTGGTGGAGCGGAACTGGATCGGGCGAGAGTCGCCCTGACCGCGCCGCAGGATCAACTGAACCCCACTGATGGCCAGCCCGTCTTCGGCATTCAGGGTATGGCCGGCCACATGACCGAAGGGTGCAATGCCCGTGGAACGTCGCTCGGAACCCTGATTGCGGTGGCTGCCCGGCTCGGTGCGCCGCTCGGGGCCGCGGTATTCGCTGCCGTTGCGTTCTTCAATGCCCGAGCGACGAGGGTTGGCCGGTTTCTGGTCGGCGAACTGGACCTTGAGGCTCATCACGGCATCCTCGAACTCCCCGCTGCGCAGAATGCCCTTCTCTTCCAGAAGCATGACCAGCGCGCTGAGCCGGCGATTGATGTCGGTACCTGCGGATACGGGGGCGGGGGAACTCTTGCGGGGGTGTTTCTTGGGGTCCATGGCTGTGGTGCGGGAGCAGGCCGTGGCCACGCCTTCCGCAATTCTCCTGAAATCGGTTGTTGGAACGGCCGCATTGGAGTGGCGGGCCGGAAGCGGGGCGCCCCCGCGATCGTGATCGGAAGCTCCCGGGAGCCCCCGAAGATATCATGGATCTCGGGCCGAGGCGGTCCTGAAAGACCGACCGGACCGCGAGTGTTCTGCTGGGTCTGGAATCGCAGACATTATCGCCGGAATACCGGGGAAACTTCACTCCGGACCTGGCTCCAGCACCACCGGGGCCAGTCGGGCCGGGCCCAGCATGGAATCGGATTGTCAGGGTTGTGGGCGGAAGGGCGCTTGGCGCTTCCCGGGGGGAAAGATCGACCCGCAACGCGGCTCGCGAACCGGATACCGTTCGGCAGCTCAGGCTGCCTGGCTGCCCCGATTGACGGCATAGCAGTGCAGGGACTCGAACCCCGGACACGCGGATTATGATTCCGCTGCTCTAACCAGCTGAGCTACACTGCCGTTTGGGAAAAGGCACGAAGCAAAAGTGCCATAGCGGGGGCAGGATTCGAACCTACGACCTTTGGGTTATGAGCCCAACGAGCTACCAGCTGCTCCACCCCGCAGTGAATGGAACGCCCAAGGTAGGTTCCGTTCATGGCAGATGCAAGCACATGCAAGCAAAACCTGCACCCGATCGCAGATCACTGCAGCTTGCTGCGCACCCAGTTCTCCAGCCCCCCCAGCACGATCATTTCCTGGGCCGCCGTCCCCACCGGGTCCAGAGGCCAGCTCATCTCACCGCAATGCAGGCGACTGTGATGGAAGTCGATGCGCAGGGTCATTCCCGTGCGCACGGTCAGCGCGGCGGGAAGCGCCTGCTGGCGAATCCAGGCCAGCAGAGCCGGCGCCTCGAGCACCAGGAAACCATTGTTGATCGCGTTGCGCTTGTAGGTCTCGCTGAAGGAGCCCGCCAGCACCACCGAAATGCCGAAGGCCTTGAAGGCGGTGGCCGCCTGCTCGCGGCTGGAACCGGTGCCGAAGTTCATCCCGCCCAGCAGCAGGTCTCCACGGCGTGCGATCTGGCGGAATTCTGGATCGTGATTCTCCATCAGCACGCGGGCCTGACCTTCCAGGGTGATGTCATCCTGGTAGGTGTACTTGCCCGGGTAGATTCCGTCGGTATTCAGATTGTCCTGGTCGCAGAAGATCAGCTCGCCTTCGAGGCTGGCCGGGAATCCGGGTAGCAGTGTCACGGTGCCCTTGAAAGCGTCGCGGCTCTCGCGGATCCGCAGCTCGCTTTCGGGTTCGCAGTCCGCCAGACCCGTGGGGTCGCTGATCACGCCCGCGATGGCCGACGCGGCCACCACGGCGGGCGAGGCCAACCAGGCAAAGGCCTCGGGCGAACCCATGCGCCCCTTGAAGTTGCGGTTGGTGGCCGAGATGCCCGTCTCACCCGGTTCCAGCAGCCCGCGGCCCAGGCCAATGCAGGGGCCGCATCCGGGCGGCAGCGCGATGGCTCCCGCATCCAGCAGGGTCTGCCAGGTGCCGTTGAGGATGCACTCCTGCTCCACTTCGCTGCTGGCCGCCGCGATGTAGAATTCCACTCCGGGAGCCACACGGTGTCCGGCCACCACGGCGGCCGCCTGGGCGATGTCCTCGCTGCGGCTGTTCACGCAGGAAACCAGATAGGCCTTCTGCACCTGGATGTTCTGCTCCTTGAGGCGGCTGGCGCGCTGGGTGACCTTGACCGTGTTCGGTCCGGTGACCAGCGGCCGGATGCTGGAAAGATTCAGCACGATCTCGCGCTGGTACCAGGCGTCCGGATCCGCGGCGGGCAGGGTGCGCTCGAGGTGATCGAGACGCTCGGCATTCAGGCGGGGATGGTGTCCGGCGCCGTCCTCGTCGGAAGGCACGCCCGCCAGTCCGCGCCGGCTTGCCCAGTCGATGCGTGCGCGCAGCCAGGCGATGGTGCGGGCGTCAATCGGGAACACACCGCTGAGGGCGCCCCATTCGGTGGTCATGTTGGCAATGCTCAGGCGGTCGCTGATGCTCAGCGCGGCCACGCCATCGCCGACGAACTCGATCGAGTGGTTCAGCACCTCGTCCTTGTTGAAGATGCCGCACAGCGCGAGGATCACGTCCTTGCCCGAGACTCCCTTGGGCAGCGATCCCGTCAGTTCCACGCGCGCCACGGGCGGGACCTGCCACCAGGTTCGTCCGGTGGCCCAGATCGCGGCGGCGTCCGTGCGCACCACGGGAGTGCCCAGGCAGCCCAGCCCTCCATACATGTTGGAATGGCTGTCCGAGGCCACCACCAGACTGCCCGGCCAGGCATAGCCTTCCTCGCACATGATCTGGTGCCCGATGCCGCGTCCGGCGCCGTAGAAGTCCAGCCCCATCTCGCGGGCGAAGGAACGGATGCGCGCGTACTTCTCCTGGTTGGCTTCGGAGACATCCTGGATGTTGTGATCCAGTGCCACCACCACCTGGCGGGGATCGGCCACGCGGCGAGCGCCGATTCCCTGGAACTTGGGAATGATGGCACCCGTGTTGTCGTGAGACATCACGTGGGCGGGGCGGATGGAGACGAAGGAACCGCTGTGGATCTCCTCGCCGGCCTGCAGGCCGACGGCGAAGCGCTGAACGATCTTTTCGGTAAGATTCTGGGCCATTCTGCTCACCGGTTTTTCGACCGCGGTACGCGGCCAGTTTTCAGGCGACGATGTGTCCGCCGCGTGGGGCTGAAAATGGAACTCCTTCGGGGGCGGAAACCAGACACTGGTCAAGCCGGTTGACCTGGTCGAACGGCCAGGTCAGTGGGTGGGTTCCCGCGGGAAGCGTCACCCAAGGTCATCGATCACGGTCACGCCTTCCGCCGTGGGACCTTTCTCGCCATCGACCAGACGAAAGCTGACTTCCTGGCCGGGCACCAGGACCTTGCGCCCCTTGGCCCGGATCTGGGAAAAGTGGACGAAGATGTCCACATCGCTTCCCAGGGTGGTGATGAAGCCATACCCGTGGCGCTCATCGAAGAATTTCACCGTTCCCAGCATCTGTACGCGTTCTCCATTGGGCGGTCAGGTCTGCATGACTCCGCTGCGGAAGGGCGGAATCTCCGGATTGTGGCTGGCCACCGACAGGGCCAGATCCACGCGGGAACGGATCTCGCGGGGGTCGAGGATTTCGTCGACCCAGAGCCGGGAGGCGGCGTACACGGGGTCCATCTCGCGCTCGTACTTGTCCTGGATTTCCTTGAGCAGGGCGGCTTTCTCGGCCTCGCCGATCAGTTGCCCCTTCTTCTTCAGCTGCCCCACCCGGATGTCCAGCAGGACCTGGGCCGCCTGTTGCCCTCCCATCACGGCCAGGCGCGAGGCGGGCAGCGAATAGATGAAGCGCGGATCATAGGCCTTGCCACAGAGCGCATAGTTGCCCGCGCCGAAACTGTTCCCGAGGATGATGGTGATCTTGGGCACCACCGAATTGGCCACCGCGTTGACCAGCTTGGCTCCGTCCTTGATGATGCCACCATGTTCGGCCTTGCTGCCCACCATGAAGCCCGTGACATCCTGGAGGAAGAGCAGGGGGATCCGGCGCTGGTTGCAGTTCATGATGAAGCGGGCGGCCTTGTCGGCGCTGTCGCTGTAGATCACGCCGCCCACCTGCAGCTCGCCCTTGCCCGAACGGACCACGGCGCGCTGGTTGCAGACCACGCCCACCGTCCAGCCCCGGACCCTGCCCGTGCCGCAGAGCAGCGTGCCGCCGTACTCGGGTTTGTACTCCAGCCACTCGCTGTCGTCCAGCAGGCGGGCCAGGATTTCCTTCATGTCGTAGGGGCGCGCCATGTCCATGGGAAGCAGGTCCAGCAGCTCATCGCTCGCGAAGCGCGGTTCGCGGCTCTCGCCGCGCTCGAAGACCCGGTGCTTGCCCGAAGGCATCTGGGAAAAGATCTCGCGGATGCGCTCGAGGCACTCGGCGTCGTTCTCGGCGGCATAGTCGGTGACTCCGCTCACGCTGCTGTGCACCTCGGCTCCGCCCAGGTCCTGATTGTCGATCACCTCGCCGATGGCGGCCCGCACCAGATGGCTGCCCGCCAGAAAGACACTTCCGCTGCCCTTGACGATCAGCGCTTCGTCGCTCATGATGGGCAGGTAGGCCCCACCGGCCACGCAGGGTCCCATGATCGCGGCGATCTGGGGAATGCCCATGGCGCTCATCACCGCGTTGTTGCGGAAGATGCGCCCGAAATGCTCGCGGTCGGGAAAGATCTCGTCCTGGCGTGGCAGAAAGACCCCCGCGCTGTCCACCAGATAGACGATGGGCAGCCGGTTCTCCATGCAGATTTCCTGGGCGCGCAGATTCTTCTTGGCGGTGATGGGAAACCAGGCCCCGGCCTTGACCGTGGCATCGTTGGCCAGCACCATCACCTCGCGGCCATGAATCCTGCCGATGCCCATCACGGTGCCCGCGCCGGGCACGCCGCCTTCCTCCTCGTACATGCCTTCGCCGGCGAAACTGGCCAGCTCGTGAAAACTGTCGGGGTCCAGCAGGGCCATCACGCGCTCACGCGCCGTCAGTTTTCCCTGCTTGTGCTGTCGGGCAATGGCCGCCTCGCCTCCGCCGAGGGCAATGCGGGCCCGCAGCTCATTCACGCGCGCCAGGCAGGACTCCTGGTACTCGCGTTGTCCGGAGGGACGTTTCAGCTCGGTGAGGGGAGTTCCCAGACGATCCATGGGGCAGGGTTCCGCTTGTGTGACAGGTGCCCGTGGATCGTGCGCCACGGGCCGGCTTCGAATGTATGGATGATCGGCCAAAGCCCCAACGGACTGAAGCCGATCCGGGGCCGGCGCCCGTTCGGTCCACGGGGAAACTCGCCCCGGCAGTGGGCAGTGCAGCCCGCCAATCCCTAAGTTGCGCGCTTTGTCAGTCCCGGAGATCCATCATGCTCAAACTGTTGCTTGCCCTGCTGGCGCTGGGAATCGGCGCAGGTCTGTTCCTGGTCGAGTTGCTGCGCCGCCTGAATGCTGTCTCACAGGTCAGCCCGGGCTGGCCCGAACCCAGTCTGGCGCGCCTGAAGCGCTTCGTGGGCGAAGTTCTCTTCCAGCGCAAGATCATCCGGCACCGCCCGCTTGCCGGTTGGGCCCACGCTCTGGTGTTCTGGGCCTTTCTGGCCTTCGCGCTGGAGACCCTGAATCATCTCAGCCAGGCCCTGCCTTTCCTGCCCTACGGCTTTCTGCCGCGGCATGGCTGGTTTCACACGATCTTCCAGGGCATCGTCGGGGCCTTCGCCTGGGCCGCGCTGGGCGGGATCCTCTATCTGTTCGTGCGCCGCTTCATCCTGCGCCCCGCCCCCCTGGGCAAGAAGCTCTCGTGGGAGAGCGGCGTGGTGGCCTTCTTCATCGCCACCCTGATGGTGACCTACCTGCTCAAGTATCACGACCCCGGACTCTACGGAGTCGGCACCCAGGCCGGCCCCACGGTCTGGTGGATCCATACCCTGACCCTGTGTGCCTTCATGGCGCTGATTCCGCGCTCCAAGCACCTGCATCTGGTGCTGGGGCCCCTGGGCGTGTACATGCGCAACGAGACCATGGGACACATGCAGCCCCTGGATTTCGAGAACGAGGAAACCGGCGCACACCTGCTGAGCGACCTGGCCCGCAAGGACGCCCTGGCCGCTTTCGCCTGTGTGGAATGCGGACGCTGCATGGAGCACTGCCCGGCCACCCAGACCGGCAAGGCGCTGGACCCCAAGCAGCTGGTGCTGCGCGTGCGCGGAGGCCTGCTGGACGAGGCCACCCAGGCGGCCGTGAGTGACACGGTGATTCCCCAGGACTGGCTCTGGCAGTGCACCACCTGCGGCTCCTGCGCCCTGCAGTGCCCCACGGGCAACGACCAGCCGCTGTTGATTCAGGAGCTGCGCCGCGGTCTGGTGAGCGAAGGCGAATTCCCCGCCACCTTCCGCACCTTCTTCGACAATCTCGAACGCAGCGGCAATCCCTGGCGCTACCAGAGTGCCGAGGCGGTCAAGTTCATCCGCGAGCTGGATCTGCCCATGGCCGACGGCAGCCAGAAAGTGCTCTACTGGATGGGCTGCATGGCGCGCTACGATGAGTCCTACCGGAAAGTTGCGCTGGACTTCGTCAGGATCCTGCGCGCCGCCGGGGTGGACTTCGGTGTGCTGGTCAATGAGAAGTGCACGGGCGACGCCGCCCGGCGCGCGGGCAACGAGATGGCCTTCCAGGAACTGGCCATGGAGAATGCGGCGCTGATCAATGAGATCGGCCCCTCGACCATCGTCAGCACCTGCCCCCATTGCATCAAGACCCTGGAAGAGTACAAGGATCTGGCGCCCGAGCTGCGGCTGGGCGCCGTGCCCATCGTGCATCACAGCGCCTTCATCAAGGACCTTGTGCAGCACGGCCACATCGAGCTGAAACCCGACGCCCAGTTCGACGGCGCCGCGGTGACCTACCACGACGCCTGTTACCTGAGCCGCTACATCGGCCAGGAAGTGATCGACGCCCCGCGCGACCTGCTGCGCTTCTCGGGAGCCGCGGTGGTGGAACCCGAGCGCCACGGCGACCGCAGTTTCTGTTGCGGCGCCGGCGGGGCCATGCTCTTCGCCGAGGAAACCGAAGGCACCCGCATCAATCACGCCCGCACCGACGAACTGCTGGCCACGGGCGCCAAGACCGTCTGCACCGCCTGCCCCTTCTGCCGCACGATGATCTCCGACGGAGTCAAGGACAAGGGCCGCCAGGAAGAGATCGAAGTGCTCGACCTGGCCCAGCTGGTGGCGCGCAGCATGGTGCAGCCCGGCAGCCATTGACGGCTGGCGAGATGTCGCACGATGCAAGGGCGCCGGTTCCGCGAGGAACCGGCGCCCTTTCGTTTACGATCGCGGCTGGCCGCCCGGGAGATCTCCCCTCAGGGCAGCGTGCGGCAGACACGGAATCCGGCCGTTCTCATCTCCGACCCGAGCAGCGGGACCGTGGTGGCCCGGGTCGCGCGCAAGGCCGCCGCATTGGAGGCGTGGTCTCCTCCGCGGATCTCGCTGGTGACCTGGACTTCCGCGCCGCTGTGATCGCTGGAGTACGCATTGACCCATTCCCAGGCATTGCCGGCAAGATTGAGCAGACCCAGGGATGAGGCCCCGTCGAAATGTGTCCACACGGGTTGGGTCCAGCCGGTGCAGGGCTCGCCCGGGGAATATTCGGCCAGCTGGCAGTCGGGCGGCTGGTCGCCCCAGGGATACTCACGGCCGTCGTCGTAGCGGGCGGCATACTCCCACTCCATGGGCAGAGGCAGGCGGTAGCCCGCTGCGCTCGTTCCGGTCCGCAGCCAGTCGCCATTGCCGTAGGCCGGCAGGCCTTCCCGCATGCTGAGCCAGTCGGCGAAGCAGACCGCCCCGAACCAGGTCGCATGTACCACAGGGTGGTCCGCGGGGTCGTATCCGTGGGCAAAGGCGACTCCGGGGCCATGGGCGCCATCCACGAATCGGGAGCAGGCCAGATGGAAGCGGTTCAGCTCCTGCGACCAGCGGATCTCGGTGGGCGAGTCGTATCCATCCTTGATCCAGAGCAGGGGCCGGTCGTGCTGTGTGACAAACTCCCCGTCCACCGTCACCAGGCCCTGCTCAAGAGCCCAGTTGAGAGCGTCGAGATACTGGGCGTTGCTGACTTCGGTGCTGCCGATCACGAAGGAATGGTCGATGACCGTCAGCTGGCCTTCCCCGGGGCCCATCATGAATTCGCCCGGGGGCAGGGTCACCGCTTCGATGCCCGTTGTGGGCAGGGGACTGCCCACGAGCAGGCTGCGCGTGGTATCCGCGAACTGCCCCCAGGCATCACGCACTTCCAGGCGGACCCGGGTCAGATCCACCCGGCCGAAGGTGTGCTCGACCTTGGGCGATGCGGACCAGGGCGTGTCCCAGAGGCCATCGCCTTCCCAGTCCCAGCGGAAATCCAGCGGACTGTCGGGAAACTGAAGATGTCGTGAGGCGCTGGCATCCAGCGAGAACAGGGTTTCCATCGTCCCGGAGGACGGCGCGATCACGATGTCCGGCAGAATCGCCTGTCCGGCGGCACACTGCTCTTCGGTCAGTACCACGATCTCCACCGAGTCCCTGACGGCCAGGGCGCCATCGTCAACCGTCACCCGGATCACACAGCGGTTCACCCGTGCCGGCGGCAGCCAGAATGTGTAGTTCCGCTGGTTGCCCTGGGGAAATGACCCGTCCGCTGACTCCCAGAGGTAGTGCAGGGAATCGCCGTCGGCGTCCAGGGCCGTGCATTCCAGCACGACCTGGTCCTGATAGGGCCCCTGAGCGCGCATGCAGACCACAAGCGGGTCGGCCACCAGCTGCGCGATCACGGGAGCGGTGTTCGCTTGCAGCTCCGGCTCCTCTTCGGCACAGCTGATCCAGAGAGACACACTCAACGCGATCATGAGCAGCATTCGGCGGTGAGGACGCATCTCGGCTCCGGATGAAGGGTCGTGGTTCAGGCTGCCGGAGTCTTCCGGCCAGGGTGTGGCACACTGGAAGCCCTGGGGGACGCTCGACCGATTCACACAGTGGCAGGCACGGCGTCGGATCCGCGCCCGGATGACCATTGACAGGAACCGGCGCATGTTCGGAAATGGCAGGGTGCCATTCCATGATGCCAATCAACCGGTCGGAAAAGGATGCCGGCGGTGGGCAGCCCGGGTTGCATTCCGCAGCTCATCTGCCGGAGCGCGTGGCCTCGGCGGGAGCCGTATTGGATGGCATCGGCAGGCCTTCTCTGGCCTGATCCGCGCCCAGCAGCCGGGCCTGGGCGTAGCACTCTTCGGCCTGGCGGAAATCGGTGGCGGTGCCCCAGCCGAAGCGGTAGCAGTTGCCCAGTTCGCGCCAGGCCTCGGCCAGACCCCGTTCGGCGGCCCGATGGAAGAAGCGGAAGGCTTCGTGCCGGTCGCGCGGAACGCCCTGCCCGCGCAGGCGCATCTGCCCGCTGGTATACAATGCGTCGCGGCTGCCCTGGGCGATCGCCTGCTGGAAGAGCTGCCAGGCGCGCGCGGCTCCTCCGTTCTCCGGTTCGGCTTCCAGCAACCAGCGCCCCAGTTCCAGGCGGGCTTCGCGGTGGTCGCGGTCGGCGGCATCTTCCAGCAGGGCCCAGGCTTCCTGCTCCTCGTCGGCCGACGCCGGGGCGCGATGCAGCATTCCGGCGAGTGCCAACTGGCAATCAAGCTGATTGCGCTGGACACCCACCCGATACCAGGCCACGGCCCCCTGCCAGCGTGCGTCCCCGGGGCGGGCTCCGTGTTCGAAGGTACGGCCCAGTTCGTGAAGGGCCTCTGTTTCTCCCAGCTGCTGGGCCTTCAGGAACCAGCCCAGGGCCTGCTGCCGACTGTTGCGACCGCCGCGCCCTTCGCGGTGCATGCGTCCCAGTCGCAGCGCAGCCAGCCCGTCACCGGCTTCGGCGGCTCGCTGGTACCACTGGCGAGCTTCCCGCGTTGATGCACGTGTGCCACGCCCCCATTCCAGACAACGGGCCCAGGGTGTCCAGGCCGCCACCTCTCCGGAGTGTGCCGCCAGTCGCAACCAGAACGCACTTTCGCGCTCGTTGCGCCAGGCCAATGGCCCCTGGCCCAGCAGGCTGGCCAGTTGGACGCGTGCCTGCCCCTCACCTTTCACAGCAGCCTCGCGCAAGTCATGCAGAGCCTGCAGGGAATCCGCGGGAGTCAGCAGGCTCAGGCGCCAGCGGCCGAGCCAGGACTGTGCGCGTGCCGAGCCCGCATCGGCGGCGCTCTGCATCCAGCCGAGTGCACGTACCGTGTCGGGCGTGCAACCGATGCCACTCACGTAACACAGGGCCAGCGAGGTGCGCGCCTCGTCCACTCCGGCCTGTGCCGCGCGCCGGTACCAGCTGAATGCGCTGTCCGGGCTTGCCGGTCCGCCCAGAGCGGATTCCCATGCGTCGCCCAGTTTCCAGCCAGCGGCAGCGTGTCCGCTGCGAGCCGCCCGGTTCAGCAGTTCTCTGATCTCGGCCTCGGGCGGAGAGGTGTCGGCCGCGAGCAGAATCGCCAGCTGCCAGGCTCCTTCGGCGCTGCCCGCGTCCGCGGCCTTGCGGAACCAGGCCCGCGCACTGTCCGGATTCTGCTCCAGCCCGTGTCCCATTTCGAAGGACTGGCCCAGGGTCACCATGGCCGCGACCCTGCCGGCAGCGGCCAACTGGCGCAGTTCCGTCAGCCGGTGGCATGTGCGGGCCTGCAGATCCTGCTCAGGTTGTGCGAGATCTTCGCTGGGCCAGAAGCGAACCCCAAGCGCGCACAGGGCAAGCAGAAAAAGAAACTGCCCCACGCGCGTGCGTGGGGCAGTCTTCGGACTCTTCGGGGGGAAAGCGGCGGCCGGGCGGCTTTCCCGGGGATTCACAGCGCGGCCGTGAGGGCCGGACAGACCTCGAACAGGTCCCCCACGATGCCGTAGTCGGCGACCTTGAAGATCGGGGCCTCGGGGTCCTTGTTGATGGCCACGATGTAGCGACTGTTCTTCATGCCCGCCAGATGCTGGATCGCTCCGGAAATGCCACAGGCGATGTAGAGCGTGGGGTTGACCACCTTGCCGGTCTGGCCCACCTGATCGCTGTGGGGGCGCCAGCCCGCATCCACCACGGCGCGTGAGGCTCCCACGGCGGCACCCAGCTTGGCGGCCAGGGCCTCGATCGGGGCAAAGCCCTCGGGCCCCCCGGTGCCACGGCCCCCGGAGACGATGATGTCGGCCTCGCTGAGGTCGATCTTGCCCGCGGCGGAGGCCAGGATTTCCTGGACCACGGCTTTCATGTCCAGACTCTGGCTGTGTACGGACTCCACCGCAGCGGAGCCTGAGTCGCTGGTGGCCGCGAAGACCTTGGGGCGCAGGGTCGCGCAAGCGACGGAAGCCTGGCAGCGGACTTTGCTGAGCACCTTGCCCGCGAACACGGGACGGGTCACCAGCAACTGAACCTCGGCCACCTCGAGGCTCGTGCAGTCGCTGAGCACACTCAGCCCCAGCCGAGCCGCCAGCCGGGCGCACAACTCGCGCCCCTGGACCGAGGCGCTGGCGAAGATGCCCTTGGCATCCAGACCGGAAATCACCGCGGCCAGGGCGGCAGCCCAGCCATCGGCACTGTAGGCCTTCAGGTCTTCGACCTGGATCACGCGGGTGGCGCCGTGATTGCCCAGCGCGGTGCTGTCGGCGGAGATGCCCGGAACCAGGGCGATGACCGACCCGCCGAAGCCGTTGGCCACCAGGGTGCGGCAGGCGCTCAGGGCTTCCAGCGAGCCCTGCCAGATCTTTCCGTCGTGCTGTTCGATGATGCAGACCAATGACATGGTGTTCCCCTAGAGAATCTTGGCTTCGTTCTTGAGCAGACCCAGCAGCTCGCCCACTGCCTCGGGTCCCTTGCCGATGATGCGACCCGCGGGACGTGCCGCCGGGTATCCCAGCCCCTCGGTGTTCAGCAGGCTCTCGCCCGTCTGTGCCGCCAGGGTCTCCAGAGGTTTCTTCTTGGCCATCATGATGCCCTTGAGACTGGCGTAGCGGGGCTCGTTGAGGCCCTTGTCGCAGCTCAGCACGGCGGGTGTGGTGGTGCTGTACTTCTCCTTGCCGCCCTCGATCTCCCGTTCCACGGTAAGGGTGCTGCCTTCAAGAGCCAGCGCGCTGATGCCGGCCACGCAGGGCAGGCCCAGCAGTTCGGCCAGCATGGGGCCCGTGGAGCCGTGGTCGTGATCCACGCCCTGCTTGCCGCAGAGGATCAGATCCATCGACTGGCCCTTGAGCCACTCGGCCAGGGCCAGCGCCGCCTGACGCGGGTCGCTGAGGTCCTTGTCCACGGTCAGCAGCACCGCCTGATCGCCGCCCATGGCCAGAGCCTTGCGCAGGGTCTTGTCGGCATCGGCCTCACCCACGGTGAGCAAC
The DNA here is from genome assembly GCA_020634015.1 of Candidatus Delongbacteria bacterium. Classification (NCBI taxonomy): domain Bacteria; phylum Candidatus Delongiibacteriota; species Candidatus Delongbacteria bacterium. The sequence continues at coordinate 295,388 of JACKCN010000006.1, forward strand.
GTGACACTGCCGCCATGGGCTTCCTGAAGTTTCAGGGCCGCCTCGATGGCGTACTCGTCATAGGGATTGATGATGTAGTTGATGCCCGCCGTGTCCACGCTGCGACCATCGGCCGCCAGCAGGATCTGGGCCTCGGTGTCCGGCACCCGTTTGATGCAGACGCAAATATTCACCGGGGGTCCTCCGCAATTGATGGAAGCGTGCTTCGAAAGGAGCCGGGAAGGTAGGGATTTCCGCGGGGCATTCCAGCCTTCAACCGTTGGGGGTGTCGCGCGGTTCAGGGTTCCGGTAGGGTGCCAGCATGTGGTCGCGGTAGTCGGCCCAGCGGTCCTCAAGAATGGCCTGGCGGGCACCGCGCACCAGGTCGAGGAAGTAGTGCAGGTTGTGGATCGTGCCCAGGCGCATCGCGGTGAATTCTTCCACATGGTACAGGTGGCGCAGGTAGGCCCGGTCGTAGGTGCGGCAGGTGTAGCAGGCACAGGCGGGATCCAGAGGCTGATTCACCGAGAATTCATGACGTGCCGACTTGGCGCTGACACGGCCCACCGTGGTGAACAGGGTGGCCTTGCGCGCGTTGCGCGTGGGCAGCACACAGTCGAACTGATCCACTCCCAGATCGATGCTCTCGAGGATGTCCTCGGGTGTGCCCACGCCCATCAGATAGCGGGGCTTGTCCGGAGGCAGATGGGCCCCGCAGAGGTCGGTCATCTCGCGCATCGCCTGTTTGCTCTCCCCCACCGAGAGGCCGCCGATCGCCAGCCCGGGCCAGTCCCATTCCTGTAGCGCCTCGATGGACTGCAGGCGCAGATCGGGAAAGACCCCGCCCTGGACGATGGGGTAGAGAAACTGCTGGTGCCCCCAGAGCGCGTCCGTTGCCCGCCATTGCGTGTGACAGCGGCCAGCCCAGCGCAGGGTCCGTTGCAGGCTGCCTTCCACGTAGGCGTGATCCGCGGTGCCCGGCGGACATTCATCCAGCACCATCATGATGTCGCTGCCCAGCACGCGCTGGATCTCGATCACCGATTCGGGCGTGAAGAGGTGCCGGCTGCCATCGATGTGGCTCTGGAAACTGGCCCCTTCCTCATGCAGCTTGCGCAGTTTGGCCAGTGAGAAGATCTGGAAGCCTCCGGAATCCGTCAGGATCGGGCGCTGCCAGCGCATGAAGCGGTGCAGACCACCGGCGGCCCGCAGCACATCCAGCCCAGGCCTGAGATACAGGTGATAGGTATTGCCCAGCAGGATCGGGGGATCCAGGTCTTCCAGGTCCCGTCCGTCCAGAGTCTTGACCACCGCGCGAGTGCCCACCGGCATGAAGATCGGAGTGGGCACGCTGCCGTGGGACAGATGCAGGGTGCCGGCCCGGGCCCGGCCGCTGGTGGCTTCCAGTGTGAACACGCATTCGCCTGCTGTTTGGGGCCGGGGACCTGTGCCCGCCGGATCGTGTGGGACTTCGGCCAGAAAGAAGGACCGGTTCCGTGGAACCGGCCCTCGATCGGGGCAAGCCATGACGGAATACCGCGAGACTACTTCTGGCGCAGCGCGTCGCGGATTTCGGTGAGCAGTACTTCTTCCTTGGACGGGGCCGGCGGGGCGGCAGGCTTCGCTTCCTCTTTCTTCTTGAGGGAATTCATCGCCTTGACCACCATGAAGATCGCGAAGGCGACGATCACGAAGTCCACCGCCGTCTGGATGAACTTGCCGTAGTTCAGGCTCACGGCGGCCACATCGCCCTCGGCCTCCTTGAGCACGATGGCCAGCTGGGTGAAGTTGACCTTGCCCATCAGCATGCCCAGAGGCGGCATGACCACGTCGGCCACGAAGGACGAGACGATCTTGCCAAAGGCTCCGCCAATCACGATACCCACGGCCATGTCAATCACGTTTCCGCGCATGGCGAATGCCTTGAACTCCTGCATCATGGACATGAAGAACCTCCGCTGTTGTCTAGATCACCGCTGTGTTCTGGTTTGTGAGTCCAGTCGTTGCCGCTGCATTCCGCGGCGTTTCCCCCGGGCGCTCGCATCTGGTTCCGGACCGGCAACAGGACACCGGATACCCGGACGGGAGTCTGAGAGAATGACTGGGTTCTGGAATGGACCGGTCCCCCCGGGACCGCGACGCGACAAAGTAGGAAAACGCGGTTGAGTGCCCGCAGGGCCGGAAGACGGAAAGGTCAGGGGACATGAGAAAAAAAGCCCGTCCGGTAGCGATCGGACGGGCAGTTTCCATTGGGACTGACAAGGGCACGTCAGCCCCCGCAGGTTTGGGCATAACCGAGAGGTGGAACAGGGGGCATCCCGTTCCGTGTCCCCACGGCGGCCCAGCGTTTTTCATCGATACCCGCACAGAGCAGATGCCAAGGAAACAGGGTTGCTGGACCGAGCTCGCATTAGGATTGCAGGAACCGTGCCAATTGCGACAATGTCAACGGCGTCCTGATAAACAAGGACTTGCGAACAATCTCCGCGCCACCCACTCCTTCTCCATGCCCAATTCTGGACATCGGCCAGCAGTCGATGACCGAAATCCTTCAGGGAGATTGTGGTTCGCCATCCGGATCCCAGATGGCCCAGGTCATGTCAACCTGTTCGGCACTGCGCATGGGAACATCTTCGTCCCACAGGCGCTGGAACTGCTCCTGACGTACCTGATCCGCGGGAATCCGGCTGTGCCCGTCCGCTGACAGGATCCGGTGCCAGGGCAGATCCGGATCGGGCAGATTCCTCAGCAACCGGGCCGCCATCCGGGCCCTTCCGGGAAACCCGGCCATCTCGGCCAGGCGCCCATAACTCAGGACCCGACCGGGAGGGATCTGCGACAGAATGCGCTGCATGCGCTCGAGCATCAACTGCTGCTCGCTCATCACGGCTTTCCTCTTACTTGAGCAGCAGGATGCGCCGGGTCTCGGCCCAGCCACTCCCGGCCCGTGCACGCACCAGATAGACGCCGCTCGCCAGCGACTCACCGTCGATCCGGAAGAGGTGCTCGCCTGCCTCCAGGGGGCCCTGGGCGAGTTGCATCACTTCCTGCCCCAGCAGGTTGTACACGGCCAGGTCCAGACTCTCGCGCCGATCGAGCTGCAGGCGAATGCGGGTCTCGGGATTGAAAGGATTGGGCCAGGCTTCCGAGAGATGCCAGGTGCTCGCCACGGCCGGCGCGGGCTCCACGGTTGTCAGGGGCACGGCGACCAGGCGGATCTCGTCGACGAAGTATCCCACGTGCAGACCCTGATCACTGCCGTCAGCCGCCATGCGCCAACGCAAGCGCAGGTTGCTGCCCAGCCAGGGCTCCAGATCCAGCGAGGCCAGATTCCACAGCGCCTGCACACCCGTGCGGCTGGCAAGCTCTTCCCAGGGGCCCTCGTCGGCGCTGACTTCAAGGATCACGAAGTCAAGTCCACTCTGCATGAACCACTGCTCACGCAGTTCCAGCCAGGCACTGCTGGCCTGGCTGAGGTCAATCGTGCGCTCGAACCGGGCGATGCCCGCCGAGAATGCATCGTAGAAGCCGTCGTCGGAACTGCCCAGTGCCCGGCTGCTGCCTCCATAGGTACGCCCGCTCTGGAAGGCCCATTCGCCGCTCAGGTTCCAGTTGCCTGCCGTGTCCAGGGTCTCGAAGTCGTCCAGCGCCTCGTCTTCGCCCATGGTGAATTCGGCAACTTCGCTGAAGCCTTCGAGCGCCGCCTGGCTTTCATCGATGGCCCTGAGGCGCATCTCGTGCATCCCGGCGTTGGCGGCCGTGTACTCCAGAGTCAGGTTCCACAGTCCGGTGGTCTGCGCATCGGGCTGAAGCGCGCCCAGGCTCTGCCACTCGCCACCGGCTTCGCGTCCTTCCAGGTTCACGGATGCCAGCCCCAGGTTGTCGCTGGCCAGCGCCTGCAGTTGCTGGACACCACTCAGACCGATCAGGTTTCGCGGCGGGCGCACGAAGCTCGCCACAGGCGGAATCTGGTCGGCCCCCACCCTGAATCCGTACCAGCCGCTTTCGGGCAAGCTGATGTTCAGCCCATACTCGAAGCCCAGATTGAAGCGATACTCCACCTCCTGCTCCGCAAAGGGGCCGGGAATGGTGGTGAACCAGATCTCGGGGTTGAAGCCGACCTCAAGCTCCAGCGTTTGCACTTCGCCGCCGTCGACCCGCCACTCAAGTTGGTGGCCAAGCAGATTCAGCTGGCTCTGTACGGTCACGCTCACCTCGAAACCACCGGCCTGTGTGTCCTCGCTGTCCGGCAGGGGGCTGTGATCCAGATCCGGCAATGGTGCCAGCCCAAGGAGCTCCAGGTCGTCGAGATACCAGCCCGGACCGTTCTGGCTGGCGTTGCTGACGAAGTTGAAGCGAAGATCCAGCCGGTCGCCAACCTGCAGGCCGTCGCTGAGTTCGAAGGCGAGCGCCTGCCAGGCGGACCCACTGCCCGAAAGGGCCGGCTCGCCGGCGAGAGGCAGAGTCGAGGAGAAATTGAAATCGTAGCCCGAGCGCGGTTCCCGGGTCTGCCAGTCGCCGCCGTTGAGCGACATCTGCAGGTTGCCCCCGTCTCCGCTGCCGTCTCCCAGCATCCAGTGCATCAGGCCCAGTGCCGAGAATCCATCCCGGGTGACCACCAGACTGGGCAGGTCCAGACGGGCCCAGCTGCTGTTGGCATAGTTGCCCGTGAGCCCCGTGGCCCAGACATTCTCGCCGCTGAAGGCATTGAAAGGGCCGCTGAGGGGAGTTCCGTGCTGCCAGAGACCCTGAGCGTCGCTCAGGCCCGCATCGTCGGATTCGAAATCGAGCAAGGGCAGGGGCTGGGAGCTCACGGCAAAGTGCCAGGCACCCTCCGCACCGCCCACAGGACTGAAGAGTTCGCTCTGGTCCCCATTGACCAGACTGGCGTAGACCTCCACCCAGGGAGTTTCCTCGAAGCCGGGCAACTGAACCGACCAGACATCTCCGCCATCGCTGAGCATGGGCAGCTGCTGCCATTCACCACCGGCTTGCCGGAAGTTCAGGAACACATCGGCATCGGCCAGAAATGCGGGCAGGTCTCCCGAGGCCTCCATCTGCAGCTCGACGTCCGGCGGAATCTGCAGGGGCGGCTGGTGCAGCACGAAACTGCTCATGGACCAGGTCAGCACACTGCCGATGCCGTGGGCGTTGAAGGATTCGTCAATCTCCTGCCAGTGAGGAGTCTGGTCGCCCAGGTCCCCATTGTCGTCGTCGGCCAGCAGCACCTCCACGAAATACTCGAAGAAGGCCCGGCCCGTGTCCACGTCGTCGGGAGCGCCCCAGCGGGCGAAGTGATACAGGTGCTGGGCCGGTTCCAGGCCAATGGCCTGTCGCAGGTCCCACATCGCGCCGCCAATGATCTCGCCGTCGGCGTGCACTTCGCCCGTGATGTTCTCGGGGTAGTGACGGCTGTTCTCCACCGCGCGCAGACTCCAGCCCGGCGAGACGAAGTTCACGTCCTGGATGAAGACCGCGTTGACGTCGGCCAGCCCTTCGTGCATCGCGCCGTTGATCATGCCCTGGCTGGCCCCCGCCTGCTGGTACTGACGGTGGTTGATGCCGTGTCCGTACTCGTGATACAGTACCCCGGCCACCTGGGCCGTGTTGGGGCAGCCCCCGCCGGCACTGAAGAAGTTGATCGTGTTGCCACCGGGATTGTAGAAGGCGTTGCAGGTCTGGCCAATGTTGACATTCACGCCCATCGGCGCATCCTGGCCCGTGAAGCCGGGATCCAGCCCCTTGATGAAATCGTGCACGATGTTGGTGTGCACGTAGGCATCCCGCTCGGCGATGTGGGCCTCACTGCCCATCACCAGGTTCTGCGCGTCGGCGGTCTCCCAGACGAAGAAGGCATCGCTGCCGTCACTGCGGTTCACATTGGCCCAGCGCCCCAGAAACTCGCCCGAGATGAACCAGGGCCCTGCGCCCTGGACTTCCGCCGTGAACTGGCCGAGGCTGTCGGTGAACACGGACTGGCCACTCACGTCCAGTGCCAGATGGCGTGCGGGCATCAGGATTTCCGAATCATTCTGCGAGACCGGCTGGGCCAGCACGTTCACCTGGCCATTGAGAGTCACATGGCGCACCTGGTCGTAACACCAGAGCAGTTCGCCATCCTCGGTGGAATACCAGGCCCGCCAGTTGTGTTCGTGATCCAGGGGCTGGACTTCCACTTCGAGTGCGGCACGGTGGATCCAGCGATTGTCCTGCCAGGCGGGCAACCAGATCAGCCCGTGGGAATCGATGTGTGAGCCGGGATGCAGGTCGGACACCTGGTTGCGCACAGCGTCAAGCAGGGCGTCTTCGCCCCGGATGTCGCCCCGGACCGCATCCAGCAGGCCGGCATCGCTGCCCAGCATCAGGAGTGCGCCCTGGGGGCTCACCCGGAATTCGACCTCGCTGCCGAAGACCGGCAGACCGGCCCAGGTCTCGCGGAAACGCGCAACCCAGAGCCGGTCGTGGAGTCCGCCATACAGCAGTTCCAGCTCACCGGTGGGCAGCAGTTCGCGATGATCCGCGAGCCAGCTGCGCAGGCGATTCTCGAGGTCTCGCACGTCCACCAGATCTCCACCGGGCAGTTTCACACCTTGCAGCAGGGCGCGGTGAGGCGCCGGATGGAAGCGGTCCCAGTCCAGGATGCGACTGCCGGGGTTGGCCTTGAGGAACTCCTGCCAGACGGCGTTGCCGGGGTGGTCCTGCGAGAGCGGATTGGCCGGAAGCTGAAGCGGGACTTCGGGCAGGGCCAGCGCAGGCAGGGCGGCCAGGCCCAGGGCCAGCACGCCAAGGGCGAGACGCGGATTGAGGGACATGGAAGACTCCTTGGACAATGGAGAGAGCAAAGGCTTCCCGCACGCCCGGAACTGCGCCATCGGGAAGCGATCACTGTCTGATTCGGCCGACGCTGGAGTTCAGGTGGGCGAAGGGCAAATATAGCCGGATGCGCAGGGAAAACAAGCACGAGTCAACCCGCTTGCCGAAAGCTGGCGGCTTGACGGCCCCGGCTCAGACGGTGACCGCCGCCTCGAGGGGCTGGCCATCCATCAGTGTCTCGTCACCCGCTTCCAGCCGCACCCGCAGGATCTCGCCCGTGCGTTCGGGGCAGGCGGGCAGCTCCACCCGGATGTAGTTGTCGTCAGACAGCATTCCGGGAAATGGGTCAGCGTGTCCTGGGGTGACCTTCCGCCCGCAGGAATCGGTTGCCCTGAAGACGTGTGCGTTCATTGCTTGGAAATCAAGATTCATGATATATATTATGACGAGTAAAAATAAGGGTCGGAGAATGGGCTACTCCTTGTCGATGTCAAAATCCCTGCTTGTCCTGATGTTCATCGGGGACAAGATTCGCCAGGGACATTTCGAGTTCGTTTCGGCCCGTTCCATCGCCGAAGCGCTGGGCATTGCGCCGGCCACATTGACCAAACTGCTCAACAGCCTGCGGAATGCGCGTCTGATTGAGTCGCGGGAGGGCGCCAGAGGCGGCATCCGACTGGCAAGGGCCGCTGATGCAATCACCCTGCTCGATGTGTTGCAGGCGGTGGAACACGATGGGCCCCTGTTCCGCCAGGATTGGGAAGTGCCGCTGAACCTGACAAAACCCACGATCGGTCAGAAAGCGGTGAACTCACAACTTCAGGCCTGCGAAGAAGCACTGAAGCAGGCTTTGGCGGCGCGCAAGCTGTCCGATCTGTTGCGCGCACTGGACTGATATTCTTGTGACCATAACTCGACCTAATTGTGATTCTGTTTACCAACAAAAAGGAAAAGCCATGACACTCTCGAAACCGGTCCTTGGGGCCATTGCTGGCCTGCTGCTCTGGGCAGGCCCCTTTGCCAGTGCCGAATCGGCCACGCAATCAACCTGGTCTCTGGAAACTGACCCGTCCACCTTTGCGTTCGGCGGACACGCATTGCACGTGCGGTGGTCACCCGCTGCGCTGCCGGACTGGACCCTCGGCGTGGGGCATTACGCCATGAACTTCCCCGAACTGTTCGTCGAATTGCTTCCGGACAATCGCAACAAAGGCTGGAACCAGCGGCTGGAACAGGGACTTGGCGTCTTCGCCGAACGGACCCTCCGGCCCGGGGGGCGCACAGTCCTGGGGCTGCAACTGGCCGTACAACACTATGAACTTGACAGGGATGGCTTGGCGGGCTCGGTCGACTACAGCACGATTCTCGCCATGCCCTACGCCGGTGTGCGCTGGCGTCCCACGGGAGGGCCGCTGTACATCATGCCGTGGGCCGGCCTGGGGTTGTCCGCCAAACTGTCGGGTGACACCATGCTGGGTGGTGAGGACTTCACTCCGGCAGCGATCATCCCCTTTGCCACGATGCATCTGGGATACAGCTTCTGAAGCGGACGC